>CAKUAV010000193.1 GCA_934636425.1 uncultured Clostridia bacterium | reverse complement strand
AACTGTTACCTATGTCTCTTCTCTACCTGTTACCTATGTTACTACTCTATACAAATCTGCCGCCCGCCACGTTTCGAATAGAACCTGTGCAGTTGAATGGAACTACCCAATGTAGCGGCGATGATCCATCGCCATGCAACGTTTCGGATATAACCTGTGCGGTTGAATGGTACTACCCTCCGAAATGTCATTCCGAGGGAGCGAATGCGAGTCGAGGAATCTTCCCAAGTGGCAAGTTTTATCTTATGTTGGTTCATTGCCCAACGAGGTGGATTCCTCCACTCCGCTTGCGCTCAAGGCCTGAATGACAAAGGGAAACGTTTCTACGGATTCGCCTACTGTTTCTACAATGTTTTACGCTGCCCCGCGGCCCTCATCAGGCTCGCCCAGGCGAGCCAGCTTCCCCCAAGGGAAGCTCTTGTACCGTGCTTTTAGGTGCCCGGTTTTTTGGAACAGCGCAAAGGCAAGCACCAAAACCTTCCCCGCCGGGGAAGGGGGACCGCCATAGATAAAATTGCCATTGCATTCCCTGTAAAATCGTGGTAAGATGAAATCGAAAGAACGGAGACCTTTGCCTATTTCTCTTTGAAATACACCCGGTATTCTTGGGAAAAACGGCTCACACAGGGCAATATCTCTGCCGGATTTTGGACACGGATGAAGGAGGAAACAGAATGTTAGAGGAACAAGATGCGGAGCTTTTTTATCAGTTGTTCTTCCCGCTTTTGGATTTCGTGAATAAAGAATACCGAATATGCCCTGAGTTTGAAACGATCGACGAAGATGTTGACCCATCGGCCCAAAAAGTGGTTGCGGACTATTTATGGGCGCACACCAGGATCATAGACATCTACCTGTCTGAAACGGAACTGCCGGATGAATACGCGCAGATCATTGCGGGCTGGAAACAGCGCAAAATCGGTACTTTCCTTCTGGAACGGCATCTGAAGCAGGGCTCCGTGTTCATTTCGCAGGACGATTTCAAAGTGTACATGGTAAAAAACTACTTTGGCTCATGGGAGGAACTGCTGGGAACGGAGCCCATGCTGTTGGAGGCCACGCTGATCCCCTTCCGGGGAAGCATTATTTCGGATGGAATGGAGCGGACCTACCCCGGCTATTTAGGCGGCTATTCCAGAGAAGGACTCCAGCGCATATACACGAGTGCAAAGGCAAAGGGCGATATTCGCTGCTCTCTGGACCCAAAAAAGGAATGGAAGCCGCCCAGAAAGAAGAATTGGGAAGCTGTAAAAAGCTATGTGATCCAGGTGGAGTGGGCCCCCGACTGCTATCGGCATATTCGTATCGGAAGCCAGGCGACCCTGATCACATTGCATAAGGCGATCCTGGACGCCTTTGACTTTGATGATGACCATTGCTATGAGTTCTATATGAATGACCGGTATCGGAGCAAGGTCGATGCCTATTCATCTGATGTAATATACATTGAAGGTCCTTCCGAGTGCGATGTGACCCTGCGGCAGCTGCGGTTAAAAAAAGGGAATAAATTCAAATTCTCCTATGATTTTGGAGATGAATGGCTTTTTCAGTGTAAGGTGCTGCAAGAATTAAATGAGAATACCGATGCCCCTGCCGTGATCGGATCCGTTGGAACAGCGCCGGAGCAGTATGAGCCCTGGGATGGCTAAGATGAGGAGCAGCAAGGATGTATCCGTAAAACCCGATCCGACACAGTTCAAATTTGCAAAAAACAGACCCGGCAAGTTTTCGCTTGCCGGGTCTGCCGTCTTTATAAAGGGAGTGCCTCTTTTTCATCCGCCCCGCTGCAGCCGCTGCCGCACCATCATCAGGGCGTAGCCCAGCAGGTTTTGTCCCTTCCATTTGCTCCGCTCCAGCCGGTCCGGGTCTGTCATGGACAGGCCGATCCCCCAAATACGGTCTCTGACGGCGCACTCCGCCACGGTTAGCGGATCCATCATTTCCGCCCCTTAAAATCCCGGTCGATCTCCTTCTTCCAGTCCGCCTGCAGCGGGGCGGCGCAGGAGCGGACCTGGCAGACGGCTTGGGCGAGGGATTCGTAGATGACCCGGGTGCCCCGGCTGTCGGCGTGGTAGTCAGCGGCGCATTCCGGGCGGATGCCGAAGCGGCCGGCCTCCCGGGCGGCGTCGATGTTGGCCCCCAGGAACAGAAATTCCCAGCCGTACCGTTCCTGCTGGCGGCGGATCATGGCCTTGACCCGGTCGTAGTCATAGCGGCGGCTGGCGTTTTCCATGCCGTCGGTGGTGATGACGAACAGGGTCTTTTCAGGCACATCCTCCTCCCGGGCATATTTGTGGACGTTGCCGATGTGCCGGATGGCGCCGCCCACCGCGTCCAGAAGGGCGGTGCAGCCCCGGACATAATATTCTTCCTCCGTCAGCGGCCGCAGCTCCTCCAGGGGCACCCGGTCGTGGATGACCTGGGTATCCTGGTCAAAAAGCACCGTGGAAACCAGGGTCTCTCCGGGCTCCCGTTTCTGCTTTTCCATCATGGCGTTGAAGCCTCCGATGGTGTCCTGTTCCAGCCCGGCCATGGAGCCGCTGCGGTCCAGGATGAAAACCAGTTCTGTCAGATTCTTCTTCATAGCGCATTCCTCCAAAAAATAAATGAGGCCACAGGGGTTTTGTAACCTTGTGGCCTCATTATACATTTTGAATCCCGGACTTTGGTCTCTCGTTGGGAGACCTTAGCACCCCAGGCAGATCTGGTCAAACTGGTAGAGGGCGGCGTTGATCTCGTAAATGTCATAAATGCCCCGGCGGATGTAAAACTCGATGATCATGTCAAAGGTATTGCTGTGGGACAGGGAAAAGCCCACGGTTCGCAGCAGGTCCTCCGTCTCCTCCAGGGTCAGCTCCAGGGCGATGGCAAAGGCCAGCACCGTTTGCTTGCTGGGCTTATACTTGGGGTCGTTGTTGATCTTCCAGAAGGTCTTTTTGCTGACGTTGGCCCGCTTGTAGCACTGGACCTCCGTCATGTTTTTCCGGTCAATGAGCTTCAAAAGCGTCACCGCAAAAGAATCATCCTGTTGTTTCAGCCACACCCCCAAATCTTCCGGAGCCTCACAGGACCGTGCTTCACAGGGCAGGGTCTCAAAGCAAACAGGCTCCTCCATGGAAAGCCGCGCGCTTTTGCACTCCAGGAAGCCTTCTTCCCTGGAAGTGCGGAGAAACCGTTCCAATTCCCCTCTTCTGCCGATTTTATAGGCATCCCGGTCATAAATGCAGAGATAAACCGACAATTCCCCATCCGTCACCGTGAGATAGTCCCGGATGGCCGCCGTGGCAATGGAGAGCACCCGGTCCTTGGGGAAGCCAAAGGTCCCGGAGGAAATCAAGGGAAAGCCAATGGAGGACAGCCCCAGCTCCCCGGCCTTTAAAAGGGCATTGAGATAGCAGCTGCGCAGCAGCACCGCCTCGTTTTTCCGTCCCCCGGCCCAGACCGGACCCCGGGTGTGAAACACATATTCGCATTGCAGCCCGAAGCCCGATGTCACCCGGAGCTCCCCCTGGCTCAGAGGCCCAAATTCCCCGCAGGCCTGCCGCAGCCCCGGCCCCGCCGCCTGATGGACGGCACGGTCCACCCCGCCGGAGCCAGAAAACCGGCTGTCCGTTGGATTCACAATGGCATCCACCGGAAGCTTCGTAACATCTTTCTGAAGAATTTCAAAAGGCATTGGCAGGACCTCCTTGTAGTTTTCCAGCGTGTTTTCTGCTTTTCTGACTGTATTCTACCATATCCGCTAAAAGAATGAAAGAGCCATTGCGCAACATCTTCTTTCCATTTTTTCAAAACTGTGTTAGTATCAAATGAAACAATTTGACTTGCCGACACGTGTTGTATATGAAAGGAGATGATCGCTTGCAGGAAGCAGGATTGTCAGAAGCCATGGACCGGTATGGCGACGCCGTCTATCGCCTTGCCCTGTGTCGGCTGCAAAATGTCCAGGATGCGGAGGATGTCTATCAAGAGACCTTTCTTCGCCTGTTTCAGGAGGATGCGGCGGGCTGGGATGAGGAACACCGAAAGGCGTGGCTATTGCGTGTGGCCCTGAATTTATGCCGGGATGTGGGCCGGAAACGGAAAACCCGGAGCTGGGTTTCCCTGGAAGATGTGGCGGAGATTCCCGGCGGAAACGTGCCTGAATACTCGGAGCTGTGGGATGCGGTAAACCGTCTGCCGGAAAAATACCGGATGGTTTTTCATCTGCACTATGCCGAGGGATGCAAAACAGAGGACATTGCCAGAATTTTGAGGATCCCGGGGGCAACGGTCCGGGTACGGCTGTCCCGGGCCAGAACGATTTTGCGGAAGGAGCTGGAACTCTATGATTTATGCTGATTATCAAAAACTCAACGACTGTATTCACGCTCCGGCGCACCTGAAAGAGGACGTGCTTCAAAAAGCCCAGGCCATGAAGCCCAGGCGTTCCAAGGTGCTGCCCCGGCTGGTGGCAGCGGCGGCCTTGGCGGCGGTGATCCCCCTGTCCGTATTGGCTGTGACGAAAATGCCCGGTCTGCGGGAATACCTGACCCGGTTCGGTTTCAAAAATCCGGAGGCGGTGGAGCAGCTGGTGGAGAAAAACACCCAGGAAGTGTCCCACAGCAATGATTTGGCACACTACGCCATTGAGGAAACCCTTTGTGACGGCAATGCGCTGTATGTAACGGTAAAAATCACCCCCAGAAACAGCAGCCATTTTCTGGTGCCTGAATACACCATGCTCTCGGACAGCATTCAGTCCCTGAACCTGGAGGGGCCGGCGGGCCAGACGGTGGGGGAATACCTGAAATCCACCAAGAAAGAGCCTGTATTTGCCGGCGTGTGGCTGGGAACCAACGGAGAGGGGTCTCAGGGCTGGTGTGACCCCCAGGGCAACCTTTATTACTATATTACCGCACAGATGCCTGCGGACGGCATTCTTCATGTATCCGGAACTGCCAGAACCAAGCAAATGAAAGAAGTCTCCCGGGTGACTTTTGAGCAGAAAGTGGAAAGCAAAGCCTCAACCCAGGAAACCACGGCG
>CAKUAV010000192.1 GCA_934636425.1 uncultured Clostridia bacterium | reverse complement strand
GACCTGCGCCTGCGGCCTTTCAGGCTTCCCGGGCGCGGCCGGCTCGGGCCGCGCGGCCTGTACGGGCGCTTTTCCCGCATCGGGGCGCTGCGCATCGGGCCAGGGACGCGCCTGCCTGCCGGGCGCAGTCTGCCTGCCCGTTCCCTTCTTTTTCTTCTTGCCGTTTGAGAGAATCGCCACGAGGGCGATCACCAGGATAATTAACGCTCTGGGCACGCGTCCTCGCTCCTTTCCCGGCGGGTTCGGGCGGAAGAAACGAATTTCTCCCGCCCGGTCGCCCGTTTACTTCTTCTTTTCGTCGCTCAGAGGCACCTGCTCGGTCGCTCTCGCGTCGCCCGAGATGGCCTCGCGCATGCGGGTGTCGGAAATCACGTTCTGCATCTGATAGTAGTCCATCACGCCCAGCTTGCCCTCAGAGAGCGCCTTGGCCATGGCGTGCGGCACCTCGGCCTCGGCCTCGACCACCTTGGCGCGCATTTCCTGCACGGCGGCGATCATTTCCTGCTCGTGGGCGACGGCCATGGCGCGGCGTTCCTCCGCCTTGGCCTGGGCGATGCGGCGGTCGGCCTCGGCCTGATCCATCTGCAGCTGCGCGCCCACGTTGCGGCCCACGTCCACGTCGGCGATGTCGATGGACAGGATTTCAAACGCGGTGCCCGAGTCCAGCCCCTTGCCCAGCACGGTCTGGCTGATCAGGTCGGGATTCTCCAGCACCTCCTTGTGGGTCTGCGAGGAGCCAATCGTGGTCACGATGCCCTCGCCGACGCGCGCGATGATGGTCTCCTCGCCCGCGCCGCCGACCAGACGGGAGATGTTGGCGCGCACGGTCACGCGGGCCTTGGCGCGCAGCTCGATGCCGTCCTTGGCGATGGCGGCGACGACCGGCGTCTCGATGACGCGGGGGTTGACGCTCATCTGCACGGCCTGCAGCACGTCGCGGCCGGCCAGATCGATGGCGCGGCAGCTTTCAAATTCCAGCGGAATCTGCGCGGACTCCGCGGCGATGAGCGCGTTGATGACGCGATCGACATTGCCGCCGGCCAGCAGATGCGCTTCCATTTCGTTCATATTGACCTTGAGGCCCGCCTTTGTGGCCTTAATCAGCGGCAGCACAATGCGGGAGGGATTGATGCGGCGAAAGCGCATGCCCACCAGCGTGCCGATGCTGACATGAACGCCCGACGCGACGGCCGAGATCCACAGGCTCAGCGGCACCAGGTTGAAGAACAGTATGAGCACTATGACAATCAGCGCGAGAATGACAACCAGACCGACCGTTCCAAGACCCATGTAAGACTCCCCTTTCTTATTCGCAAGCGGCATTCACCGCTCCAGACTGTCGAGAAAACCTCGGAGAGCTCGAAAAGGCCGAAGCTCTCTTGAGCTTTTAATCGTGCCCGGCGGCGCATACGGCAGACGCGGGACGATTGAAAGCGGCGGAAAAAGTTTTTGCGCCCGGAAATCCGAGAAATTTCAGCAAAAACCGATGGGGCGGCAGCAGCGGCGGGGAGCTTGCTCTCCCGCTCAGCTGCACTGCGGACTACTTTCCTTCCTTGCCGGCGGCCTCCGTGCGCGCCACGAAGATCCGATTGCCTTCGACGCGGGTCACCTCGATGGGCGCGCCCTCGCCGATGAACTCGCCGTCCGTGTACACATTCAGGCGAACGCCGTCAAACTCGCCCAGCCCCGCCGGACGCAGTATCGTGCGCGCCACGCCCTGCCTGCCGACATAATACGCCAGATCGTCTCCGGCCGCCTCAGGCACGCTGACCTCCTTGAGAATCAGCCCGGCCTTCGCCATGCGGCCGCGCGCCCGCGACGCGGTGCGGATCGATATGAACAGCGCCACGGAAAGAAGCGCCGCCACGACCAGCATCATGATCAACCCCGCCACCACGCTGCCGTCGGCCAGAAAATAGATGGACACGCCCAGACAGATCAGTCCGCTGATGCCGGGCACGCCGAAGCCCGGGATATACATCTCCACGACGACCAGGAAAAAGCCGACGATCAGCAGCGCGATCCAGACCAGATTTGCGCTCGAAGAAAACGCATTGAGCAGCTGCAGCATCTGACCTCACCTCCTTTTCATCTGCTGTCTCCATTATACCGTGTGAAAAGGCGTTTGAAAAGAGCCGACGACTCAAAAATACAATTTCAGGCCTGAATTGTCAAAAGCGCGCCCAAACCGTCCCTCTTCAGCCGCTGAACGAGCATTTCGTCCACCGGCGCGAAGGCGTATCCATCCAGCTCCGCCACGGTGACCCAGCGGATCTCGGCTTCCTCGATGGGCCGCGGCTCGCCCGAAACGACCGCCGCGGCATAAAAGAGCAGCAGCACGTCCTTTTCGGGATAGCTGTAGGCGATCGCCTGATAGATCCGCCCGGCTCTGACGTCAAGACCCAGCTCCTCGCGAATTTCGCGCTCGACGGCGTCTTCCGGGCTTTCTCCCTTTTCGAGCTTGCCGCCCGGAAACTCCCACCTGCCCGCCATGTGCCTGCCCTCGGGGCGGCGCGCGATCAGCAGCCTGCCCTCACGCACAATCAGCGCCGCGACAACCGGAATCACGCCCTGCTCCCTTCCTCGCGCAGCCGCTTTCCGCCGCGCATGGAATAAAACGCCAGCGCCGCGCTGCACACGGCCACGGCCATCCACAGCAGGAACACGACCGTCCAGCCCGCCGCATCGCTGATTGCGCCGGTCAGCACGCCGGCCAGCGAGGAGCCCAGATAGATGAAGCAGTCGACCAGACCGGCGGTCAGACCGACGCGTCCGACCGGCTCATACTCCATGGGGATGAACGTCGTCAGCATGGGGTTGATGCCGTAGGTCGCCGCGCAGCACAGCCCAAGCGTCAGCGCGCAGGTAACCATGCTCAATCTGGCCGGGCGCAGCAGGAGCGCCAGCACCGCGCAGACCGCCATCAGGCAGCCCGAGCAGCGGCGCGCGCTGTTGCCGAATATGCGATAGAACTTCTGCGCCATCAAGACGCCCACCAGATTCAGCAGCGGAATGATCAGCGACAGCAGCGTGGAATTGAGCGCCTTCCCGCCGCTCGACTGCGCCATGATCGTCGGCGCCCAGGTGATGATGCCGTCGCGCACAAAGCCGTTGCACACGCAGCAGGCCAGCACGGCGATAAAGCCTGTGCCGAAGAACATCTCCTTCAGCGGCATGGCGGTCTTGGGATTGTCCGCGTTGGCCGCGCGGGCGCTGTCCTCCGCCGCGTCGTCAAGGGGCAATTCGTCCGCTCTGGGCGCATCGCGAAGCAGCATGAACGCGCCCACGCCCATCGCCGCCGTCACCGCCGCGGGAATGATGAAGCTCATGCGCCAGCTGACCAGCGAGGCCAGAAAGCCCGACAGCGCCCACGCCGTCAGATTGCCCAGCACAAGCGTCATCGTCACGCCGAAAGAGGCCTTGTCGCGCCGCCTGCCCTTGAACCAGACCGCCATCAGCTTGACGATGGGCGTCCAGAGCATGGACTGCGCCGCGCCGTTGAGCGCCCAGAGCGCCGTCATCGCCCAATAGGACGAGGCCAGACCAAAGAGCAGATTGCACAGGCCGGAAAACAGAAGCCCGAGGAAAATATAAATGCGCGCGCTGATTTTGTCCACAATAGAGCCGTTCACCAGCTGGCCCGCCGCATAGGTCAGCGCAAACACCGTCTGAAACATTCCGCCCTGAGCGTCGGTCAGCTTCATATCGCTGATCACGCTGCCCAGCGCCGCCGAAAGGTTGAGCCGGCCAATGTAGGCGCAGGCGTAGCTTAAAAAGCAGGCGATGAATATGCGCCTCTGCGCAGCCGTAAATCTGACGTTCACAAGACCACATCCTTACGTATTTTAGACATCCTTTTTATTATAACCGACGCCGCGGCAATGGTCAATCGCTCCGTGCGCGCCGCGGCGAAAAAAATATATTTTTCTATTCCGCCAAAGGCGTATTGACATTCGGACGATTCCGCATTACTATGACGATGGAGGATATAAGAAGGAGTGTTTCCCTATGGGAAGAATGAAAGCCGACCCCGCCGACGTTCGGCACCCCCTTCGTGACAAATTGTATCTCACATTTGTCGCCGGCTGGTATTCCACGAAAGATCCCACGGCTCGGAGCCGCTGCTGCCATCTGGGCTGCAACTACACATCAAACATCATCGCCAACATGGTCGGCGGCACATTCTGGAGCGGCCTGCTCCTGCTGCTTAATGCCGACGACAGCTTCATCGGAACAGCCAGCATGATCGGCACCGCCGCCAATATGCTTCAGCTCTTCTCCCCGCTGATTCTGGAACGCTTTCCCCGAAGGCGCACGATGCTCACCGTGTTGCGCGCCATAATGTATCTCATCAACATTCTGCTGATCGGCCTCATTCCCCTCTTCCCGCTCACCCAGCAGGGCAGGCTGGTCATGCTGGCCATCAGCATACTCATCGTCAATCTGATCGGCGCCTTCATCGGCCCCGGCCTCAACATCTGGCACATCCAGTCGATCCCCAACCGCGTGCGCAAGAACTACTTCTCGCTGATCACCATGACCACCAGCTTCGTCGTGGCGCTGTTCAACCTGATCGGCAGCCGCGTCGTCGACTGGCTGAAGAACTACGGCATGGAGTATGAAGGGCTGCTCGCGCTGCGCCTGTTCGCGCTGGCGCTGGCCGTCGTCGAGGTCATACTCTACTTCCACATCGACGAGCATCCCTACGAAAAGGCCGACACGCCCTTCACGCTCAAGGATGTGTTCGTGCTGCCGCTGCGCAGCAAATCCTATCTGCTCAACGTCGCCTGCATCATGCTGTGGAACTTCGCCGTGGCCATTCCCGGCTCGTATCACTCGATCTATATGCTGCGCGACGTCGGCGTGAGCTACTCCTACGTCATGGCGGTCAGCCTGTGCTGCACGGTCGTGTCCTTTCTGGTCGCGCCGCTGTGGAACAAGGTGCTCGCCCGCATGAGCTGGTTCAAGCTGATCGGGCTGTGCATTCCCTTTTACATCGTCAGCTATGTGGGCTTCGCCTTCACCGCGAAATCGACCGTCTACATCTACGCCATCGCCAGCCTGATCGG
>CAKUAV010000191.1 GCA_934636425.1 uncultured Clostridia bacterium | reverse complement strand
GAGGAATACCTTGCCGGTGGGCGCAGTCAGGCCGGCTGCAGACTTCACGTCGGCATGCGCGTCCTTGCTGTACTTCGTCTCATCGGTCACAGTACCCATGCCGCCGTTGGCCAAATAGGTCACGGTATACTTATTGCCGTCGCCCACCTTGGCGTACAGATCATAATCATGGGTGATCTCGGTGTCAAAGTTGAAGGGGGTGCCTTCCACGCTGCCGATCACCCAGCCGAGGAAAGACTCGCCTTCCTGCAGGCCTGCCGGCGCGGGCGCGTCGGTTTCCTTAACCGTCTCATTCTTGATTACGGTGACAGGCTTCGTCGTGCCATCGGCGTTATGGAAAGTTACCGTATAAGTCGGTACATTCCACTTGGCGTACAGCGTGATGTTCTGCGCGGGCATGGTCTTGTCGGTAAAGACATACGCGCTGCCCTCGCACAGCTCGTTCTCGTACCAGCCGGCGAAGGTGTAGTCTTCCTTGCCTGCCGGCGCTTTGGGCGTGTAGTCGGCGTCCGCAATGCTCTCCTCAAACTTCTTGTCAACGGTCTTGTCCGTAGTGCCGTTGTTCACAAAGACGATGCTGTAGCTGTTGCGGGTGTAGTAGAACTTGGCGTTGTTATAAGGTCTGCCGTTACTCGTGCCTTCTTTGTATGCAAAGCCTGTAATATCATATTTGTCGTTCTGCGTTACGGTGTATCCAGTGCCGGGACTCGTATCGCTGTGATGCAGCTTATAGGTCACGCCATTGTGGTACGTACCGCTTTCGCCCGGCAGAACTTCCACATAATAGTAGGCCGTTTCAGAACCATTGCCGGTCTTGGGGCCATAGAAGCTCGCGCCGTTCAGCGGCATGGTGTCAATGTTCACCTGATAGGTGCTGCCATTATTAGAAGTCGCCCATGCATTGCTTCCATTATAAGTCGGCCACTTGTCGCCAATATAAGCGCCATACTTGGCCGTAATGCGCAGCGATGTATACTCCTGCGAGGGAGTGAGGAGGCCAGAATTCGAATAGAACTTCACTTCGTAAACGTTGCGCTTGTAATACACGTTCACGATCGTGGAGCCGTCGCCCGCGATGGTCTTCTGCTCGACGGTCTGCGCAGTGAAGCCCCGATAGCTCTTGGCGCTCGCGCTGGTCTGTCCGCCGGTCGTGCCGGTTTTCGCCTCGCTCTCCGCGAAGGAGTATTCAGAATCGTTGGCGTTCTCCTGCCAGTGGATAACGGTGTAGCTCGTATTGGTCTTCGCCGTCCAGGCGGCTTCCAGCGCAATATTGTCGGTCAGCGTGCCGCCAAACGCAAAGGCCGCGCCGTTCAGCCGCCAGCCATCAAACGTATAACCGGCTCTGGTCGGGTCGGTCGGCTTCTGCGTCGCGCCGGTCACGAACTGAGGCGCAACATACGTGCCGCCCTTCGAATCGAACGTGATCCAGTGTCCCTTGGTCACAACCGCCGTCAGCGTAATATCGTCATCGGCAATCGTCACGCTGCCGTCGGCCGCGATGTCGTAGCCGCTGCCCGTCCAGCCGGTGATGCTCTCGTCGGAGCCGACATGGAAGGAAACGTTGGCGGCGGAAATCACATCGCCCGTCTTGCCTTCAACGGTCTTGATCACGCGGCCGGTATTGTCCTTGAAAAAGACGTAATAGACTTCTTCAAACTGGGCGTAAACTTCGATCGTTTTGGTCTCCTCAATCGCGCCGACCGCGCCGAAGGAAACGCTCGGCTTCCAGCCGGTGAACTTCTGGTGCGCGCCCGCCGTCACTTCCGGCGCATAGAGCGTGTCGCCTTCTTTGACGATCTGGGTGCTGATCAGATCGCCGCCGTTGTAGAACTTATACGTCAGATACTTGCCTTCGTTCGGGGCGACCACGCGCGCCACGGACGGATTGCCGGGGAGAAGACTCGCAACCTGCGCAGGAGCGTCGAGCGCAGGCTGTGCATCGCCGACGGGCGCGTTTTCAGACAGCGCGCCCTCTTCGAGCGGCTTTCCCGCCTCCGTTTCCTGCGGTGCATCCGTTGCCGGGATGGACCCCGCTTCAGCCGTTGTCTCCGGCTGCACGACAGCCTCTGAAAGGCCGCTCACAGGCATCGCCGTCAGCAGCATCAGAAGCGTCAGCAGCCAGGCCAGTGCTTTGGACATGGTTCGCTTCATGGAAACAACCTCCTTATACCACCAATACTGTTCCGCACGTTCATGACAGCCAAATCGTCACATTGTTCTGGAACATATTTCTAGTATCTATAATATAACACATCCGATAGTCGTATGCAATAGGGAATTTTAATTTTTAGCGGCTTCTATATGGTAAAATTTCGGTTGTGTGACGAAAATATTTCATTTTCCTTCGACCGTCGCGGTATTTTGCAATATTTAAGGCAGACCCCGGTCTGTTTTGTATGTTTCCAACCGGAGTCTGCATTTTGCGCTATTGATTTTTTGTTATGCGCGCGTTTCGTAATATCGTGCCTGCGCCGTCCAGAGCGCGCGATATTTCCCGCTTTCGTCGCCGAGGAGCGCCTCGTGCGAGCCGGTCTGCGCGATGCTTCCGTGATCGAACACGGCGATCCTGTCGCAGAAGCGGCAGGAGGCCAGCCGGTGGCTGATATAGACGGCGGTGCGGTCGCCGGAAATGGCGTTGAAGTTCGAGTAGACCTCGTATTCCGATACGGGATCGAGCGCGGCGGTCGGCTCGTCGAGCAGTATGAACGGCGCGTCCTTGTAGAGCGCGCGCGCCAGAGCGATCTTCTGCGCCTCCCCGCCGGAGGGCTCAAAGCCGCTGCGATCGCAGTCTTTATATAGGAAGGAATTCAGTCCGTCCGGCAGCACGTCCAGCCGGTCGCCGAAATTCGCCTTCAAAAGGCAGTCCCGGGCGCGCGCCGCGTCGAACGTCTTATTCGAGGCCACGACCTGCCCCAGCCGGAACGAAAACAGCTTGAAATCCTGAAAGACCACCGAAAACAGCGACATATACTCGTCGTAATCGTATTTGCGGATATCTACGCCGTTTAGGCGAATCTCGCCCTCCGTGGGGTCGTACAGGCGGCAGAGCAGCTTTATGAACGTGGTCTTGCCGCTGCCGTTCTCCCCCACCACGGCCAGCTTTTCGCCCGATCTGAACGCGAGGTTCACGTGCCGGAGCGCATACGCGCCGCTGCCGGGATACTTGAACGACACGTCGCGAAACTCGACGTGATAGTCGTTGTCGTCGCGCTTTTCGACGGTCAGCGTGCCCTGATACATATCGTTGGGGATGTCGAAGTAGGAAAAATAGCGCTTCATATAATGGTCGTTCTCCATGGCGCGGCGCGCGTTCACCGAGAGCGATTCGAGCGCGGAGAGCATCATCATCAGGCACGCGACATATTTGGCGATGCCGCCCACGCTCACGCCGCCCGCCAGCGCGCCCAGAATCAGCGCGGCATAGGCCGTAAACTGCATGGCGTGCCGCAGCACCGTCACGGGAACGCCGAACAGCGCCCTCTGCCGTTCAAAGACGGCGTTCAGCCGATCCATCGCCATGTCCTCCGCCAGGAGGCCGCCCGCCACCAGCTCCTCCATGCCGTAGAGCCGTATATCCTGCCCCGAGGCGTACTCGCTGATGTAATCGCCGTATTTTCTGCCCATCAAATTGGCATGGACGCAGTTCTTCATATAGCGTTCGCAGCTGCGCCCCTCAAGCGCGCCCAGCGCCACCGCGGCGATCGTCGTCACAATCGTACCAACAATCAGCGCGATCTTCCAGCCCGCCGGCACGGACGGAAGCGTAAAGAACGACGCGCTCAGCGCCAGCGCCGAGATGATCTTCGTGACATTGCCCGTCAGGCTCTCTATGGAGCGAAACAGAAAATAGCGGTTATAGCCGGTCTGCGTCTCGATGCTGATGCGCTCCCGCAGCAGCGCCACGTCGCGGCTTTCAATCGAATCGTAGGCCATGCTCATCGCCTTTTCGGCGTGTTTCCAGCTCTCGCCGAAATACACCGTGCTCGTCGTATTCTGCACGCTGTCCGCCGCCGAAGCCGCCGCGCGCAGCAGGAACGCCGTGCCCACGGCCAGCGCCGCACAAAGCGCCGCCTGCGCGATCAACCCCGCCGCCAGCGCGTCGATCACGCGCGCCGAAAAGTACACCGCCGCAAACGGCGCAATCGCCGAAAACAGCGCGTGGGCAAACAGGCACAGCGTATACCGCCTGTCGATGCTGAAGGTCCAGCGAACCGCGCGCAGGGCGATCTGGAAATGCTCTCGCAGCGTCATCCTCTCTTCCATATTAAGCGCCCTCCCCTTCGCCGCCCTTGTACCAGCAGCTCTGAATGTCGAACAGCCTTTTATACTTGCCGCCCCTGCGGATCAGCGCGTCGTGCGAGCCTTCCTCGGCGATGCGGCCGTTTTCCAGATACAGCACGCGGTCGCAGAACGCCGTCGAGGCCAGCCTGTGCGATATGAACAGCGAGGATTTGCCGCGCGTCATGCCCTCGTACGTCTGATAGACGTTTTTCTCGGCGATGGGATCGAGCGCGGCGGTCGGCTCGTCGAGCAGGAGCACCGGCGCGTCCTTGTAGAGCGCGCGGGCGAGCATCAGCTTCTGCGCCTCGCCGCCGGACAGCTCGGTCGCCTGCGCGTCCACCTGCTTGTCGAGCGGCGTGAGCGCGCCCTTGGGCAATGCCGCAACCTTCTCCCCCAGTCCGGCCATGCGCAGGCAGTCGCCCACGCGCTCTAAGTCGGTCTGCGCAAGCGGCTGTGCCGAGACGTGCTCCGCGATGGTGAAAAACGCCGTGCGCACAGTCTGGAACACCGGCGAAAACAGCCGGTAATAGTCGCGCCGCCGATACTTCGAAACCGGCACGCCGTCCAGCCGGATCGTGCCCGCAGTCGGCGCGTACAGCCCGCACATCAGCTTAACCAGAGTGGTCTTGCCCGCGCCGTTCAGGCCGACCAGCGCCAGCTTTTCGCCCGAATGGAGCGTAAAGGAGAGATCGTGCAGCGTGTCCGTCTCCGCGCCGTCATAGCGGAAGGAGACGTGATCGAATTCGATCTCCGGCGCACGATTCATGTGGTCGTCGGCGCGCGCCTCGCCGGCGCCGTCGTGC
>CAKUAV010000190.1 GCA_934636425.1 uncultured Clostridia bacterium | reverse complement strand
CCGCAAGCCGTCTCTTTTTTCCTGACAAAGGAAAAAAGACAGGCGTGAACCGAGGGCAAATCCCCGCAATGGAGCCGCGAGGGCAGGCGCAGTTCCGGCGCAAAGCGGGAAAGCTCAGAGATGTGCGGCGCGACCCGCCCGGCCAGCCGCAGTGCGGCCTCCGCTTATCAGAGCCGGGCGGGTCTTTCCGTGTACCCGGGCGACGGCGCATCGAATCCGCGCAGACAAAAACCCGCCGCGCTCTCATGCGAAAGCGGGCGGGGCGGATCGTTTATTCGGCGTTCTGCGGGAGCGTTTCCTCCTGCGCATCAACGCAGGCGGGGCGGCGCAGCTCCTCGGGGGAGAGCAGCGGCGCTTCGGCCGGCGGCGCGGGCGCGGCGAGCGGCGCGGCGGACTCGGCCTCGAGCGTGAAGCAGCTCACCTCGAAGGCGCTGCGGGTGATGTATTCGCCGTTGTCCTGCAGCTTCTGATATTCGCGCGACTGCAGCCGGCCGGTCACGCGCAGGCGGTCGCCCACATGAAAGCGCGATGCGAACTGCGCGTTGCGCCCCCACGCGATGCACGGAATGTAATCCGACTTGCCGAAGGCGCGGTTCACCGCCAGCATCAGATCGCAGATCTCGCGGCCAAAGGGCGTGGAGCGATAGACGGGCGGCTTGCACAGCGCGCCGATCAGCTCGACGCGGTTGAGCGTGTCGTTCTCCGCGCCGCCGGTCAGATGCTGCACGAACAGCGTCACCATAAGACGGCCCGCGCCGTCCACAATCTTGTTGTAGGAGCGCACCTGTCCCTGCGCCAGCAGCAGCGTCTCTCCGCTCATCAGCTCCTCTGTGAGCAGCTTGCCGGGCAGCGTGACCGGCAGGCGATCCACCGCGCCGGAGAGCCGCTTGACCAGCAGCGTTGCGGCGTAAAACGGCTCGTTCATGACCTCGTGGCTCAGTTCGGGCCGGCTCTCAAGGCGACCGGCCGCAATCATGCGGTTATTGGGATTGTCCATCGTATCACTCCTCATTTTTGCGAACGTCCACTATGTATATATGGACGCCGCGGCCCGACTATGCCGCGCAAAGGCAACTTTTTTCCTGCGTATCACAATTCGAAATTCCCGCAAGCCGCGCCGATTCATGCTTGAGTGAAGCGGCAGTACTCGCTCGGAAGCCCGGCTGGGATGCCGAAAGCGCTTCGGCGTTTCTCCCCGGGGAGGGACTGAGTACGGCGCGCCTGATTCGCCGCTTTCAAGCCGCGCCGGTTCATGCTTGAGTGAAGCGGCGGCTTTCGCCCTGAAGTCCTGCGGAATGCCGAGATCGCTTCGGTTTTGCTCCCGGGAAGGGGGCTGAGTGAGGGCGCGCCTGATTCGCCGCTTTCAAGACGCGCCGATTCATGCTTGAGTGAAGCGGCGGCTTTCGCCTTGAAGCCCTGCTGGGATGCCGAGATCGCTTCGGTTTTGCTCCCGGGAAGGGGCTGGGTGGGGCGCGCCTGATTCGCCGCTTTCAAGACGCGCCGGTTCATGCTTGAGTGAAGCAGCGGCGCTCTTCAGCCCGAAGCCCGGCTGGGATGCCGAAAGCGCTTCGGTTTTGCTCCCGGGAAGGGGCTGAGTGAGGGCGCGCCTGATTCGCCACGTTCAAGCCGCGCCGATTCATGCTTGAGTGAAGCGGCGGCGCTCGCCATAAAGCCCGGCTGGGATGCCGAAAGCGCTTCGGTTTTGCTCCCGGAAACGGGGCTGAGTGAGGGCGCGCCTGATTCGCCGCTTTCAAATCATTCCGGTTTAGTACCGAAAGCGGCGGCGCTTCAGCCTGAAGTCCTACGGAATGCCGAAAGCGCTTCGGTATCGCTCCCGGGAAGGGGCTGAGTACGGCGCGCCCGATTCGTCACGTTCAAGCCGCGCCGATTCATGCTTGAGTGAAGCGGCGGCGCTTCAGCCCGAAACCCGGCTGGGATGCCGAGATCGCTTCGGCGTTTCTCCCCGGGGAGGAGCTGAGCGGGGCGCGCCGGTTCAGCGGCGCACGCCGGCTGTCTGCGCGGCGAGGCGTTGAGGGAGCCGGGCGCGCTCAGGCGGCGAGCCAAACTGTTCGTTCAAGGTTTAGACCGCGCGTCGGTCCAAAATGTTCATTCGTCTGATATAATTTTACAAAAAATATTCGCCGACACTTGACGCGCGCGGCGATCCATGCTATACTGTTGATCGTTCCATTGCGCCGGTGTGGTGGAATTGGCAGACGCCCGGGACTCAAAATCCCGTGTCCGCGAGGACGTGCGGGTTCGACCCCCGCCACCGGCACGCAGCCGAATCCCCTGTTTCGCCCCTGCGGCGGAGCGCGGATTCGGTTTTTTTGCGCCCGTCGGGTCGTTTTGCGCCGGGATTAACGGCTGTGCCCTTTTCGCCATGTGCGTAAAAATTGAATAAACGGCGTTGACATCCTGCAGAGCCGCGGTATAATAGAAGTGGTTATACTATTGTGTGAAAGGATGATTTAGATCATGAAAAAAGCGTATTCGATCGTCGCGCTGCTGCTTGCGCTGGTCATGGCGCTTTCCGGCATGGGCGTCGCCTGCGCCGAAGAGGGCGCGTCCAATGCGCTCAAGGTGTATGCCGTGGGCGACACCATGGACGACTTTACAATCACGCTCACCGACGGCACCGACGTGACGCTCTCCGAGCTGCTCAAGACCCACAAGGCCGTGCTGATCAACATCTGGGCCACATGGTGCGGCCCCTGCCGCGAGGAGTTCCCCTATATGGAGGAAGCCTACAAGCAGGTGTCCGACGATCTGGCCATCATCGCCGTTTCCTGCGAGAAGAACGACACCGTCGAGGCCATCGAGCAGTTCAAGAAGGACAACGGCCTGACCGTGCTGCCCATGGCTGCCGACACGATCGGCCTGACCGAGCAGTTCGTCTACGAGGGCATCCCCACGTCCGTCATGATCGACCGCAACGGCGTGGTCTGCTGGCAGGAGTCCGGCTCGATCACCTCCGTGGACACGTTCATGCGCCTGTTCACCCCCTTCATTGCCGACGACTACAGCGAGTCTCTGGTCGGCTTTGAGATCCCGAAGGTCGCGCCCAATGTGGAAGCGCCCGCCGCCGAGGACGCCGCCAGGGCGCTGCTGGCCGAGGGCAGCGCGCTGAGCGTCTCCTTCAACACCGAGGACGCGTACGCCTGGCCGTGGATCGTGGCCGATGAGGGCCTGCAGTCCACCAACGCCGGCGTGGACGATTCTCACGCCGACGTCTACACCACGCTGACCGCCGCCGAGGGCGACGTGCTCACATTCGACGCGAAGATCTCCTGCGAGGAGAGCTTTGACGCGCTCAACGTGACCGTGGACGGCAAGGTTGTCAAGCTGATCGACGGCGAGAAGGACTGGACGAATTACGCCGTGGCGCTGGACGCGGGCGAGCACACCGTGTGCTTCAGCTTTGTGAAGGACAGCGCCTCCTCCGCGGGCGAGGACACCGCGTGGGTCAAAAATGTCAAGCTGGTCTCCGGCGACGAGGCCGCCGCGCTGATCGCCGCCATGCCCACCTATCCCCGCGCGATCGAGTCCGGCCTGACCGCGGAAGTCGATCCCGAGACCGCGCGTGAAATCGTGTTTGAGTATGCCAGCGACGAGGCCGCCGCCATGATCGCCTCCTACTTTGGCGACAAGTACTACATCGCCGCCAACGGCAGCGACGTGACGCTGAATATCGCCATCGGCGCGGACATCACCCCCGAGTTTGCCGCCGTGTTCAACAACTTTGACGGCAGCCAGGTCAGCCTGCCCAGCCTCGACGTCAAGGACGACAAATTCGTCGTGACCGAGGGCGTGAGCGCCATGGATGTGGACGGCTTCTCCAACAGCACCGTGGTGGTCTACAGCGACACCACCGACCCCGAAGGCGCCATGACTGCCATGTCGTTCTTCGCCAGCGAGGAGAACGTGAACACCTGCCTGAGCGAGATGCTCGACATGAGCAACAAGCCGATGATACTCTCCTGGAGCTATGCCGACGGCACAAAGCCCTCCACCGACGCGCTTGCCGAGGCCGGCTCTGACGTCGCCATCCCCTACGCCGCCAGCTACAAGCTGACATTCGCCGACGAGGACGGCAATCCGGTCGAGGGCGTCATCGCCAACATCTGCGACGACACCTCCTGCCAGCCCATGACCTCCGACGAGAACGGCGTGGTCGAGTTTGTCTCCGCGCCCTTCGCCTATCACATTCAGGTCATCTCCGTGCCGGAAGGCTACGAGTTTGACACCAGCGCCGAATACTACACCGAGGAAGCGGGCGGCGAAATGACATTCACGCTCACCAAGTCGGCCAAGTAAGCGGCAAAGCGCACAGCAAAACCACCGGGCTTGTTTGTCCGGTGGTTTTTTGTATGGCGGGACGGCGCTGATTTTTGAGCGGGGCGGGGTGTGTTTTGCCTTCGGTTTCGTCCGGCGTTGCGGTTCTGTTGCGGTTTTGCCTTTGGTTTGCGTCCGGCATTGCGGTTCTATCGCCGCGTTTGCCTTTGGTTCACGCCTGTCTTTTTTCCTTTGTCAGGAAAAAAGAGACGGCTTACGCTGTCTTGCGTTCCTGTTCCGCCGGGTCGAGATCGCCATTCGTGCGTTCTCGCGGTGTCGGTGCGGTTATCGGGCGTGCCGGGAACGCGGAGCTGGTCTGCGCGGCGATGCAGTTCTGTTGCGGGGATTTGCCCTCGGTTTGCGCCTGCCCTCGCGGCTCTGTTGTCGCGTTTGCCCTCGGTTCACGCCTGCCCTCGCAGCTCTGTTGTCGCGTTTGCCCTCGGTTCACGCCTGTCTTTTTTCCTTTGTCAGGAAAAAAGAGACGGCTTGCGGTATCTTGCGTTCCTGTTCCGCCGGGTCGAGATCGCCTTCGTGCGTTCTCGCAGTGTCGGTGCGGTTATCTGCCTTTGTGGGTTCACTTCGGGTTTGTGCGTTTCTTTATGGCGATCTCGACGGGTTACCGGGGTGCGGAGGACGGGGATACGGGGCTACGGGGTTGGCGGCGCGGCCTTTGTGCGTTTTTGCGCAGCCGCATTGGCGTTGCTGCGCTTTCCGCGGGGAGTACGCTGGGGCTGCGCGCCCCAGACTGCGCCAAAGAGTCTTCGACTCTCTGGACTCTCCTCA
>CAKUAV010000189.1 GCA_934636425.1 uncultured Clostridia bacterium | reverse complement strand
GAACGGATATGGAACAGAGACTTCGTTCGGACGGATTGCGCGCGGTCGCGGCATGAAAAAAGGAGCGTTCATCATGAAAGCTCCTTTTACTTATCGATGAACCCAGCATCGTCGGACGATTGCGCCGCCCGCCGCCGTTCTTGACGATCGTGCGCGCCGAGGCCGCGTTGTCCTTGCCGCAGCACATCAGCGCGTCGCGTAGGCCCAGCCGGCCGCATTCCTCGAGCGCCAGCGCGATCATGCGCGTGCCCAGACCCCTGCCGCGCTCGCTGGGACGGATGCCGTCGCCGATGTGGCCGCCGTCCTTTAGGAGTCCCTCGTTCAGCGTGTGACGGATGTTGACCGCGCCTACGAATATGTTCCTGTCCGTGTCCAGACAGAAGAACGTCGAATCGGGCGCAGGACGGCCGCCGCTCTCGGTGATATCGAGAGACGCGCGGCAGGCTGCAAAGTCGTGATAATCGCGCTTGCGGATTGTTCCGGGGGTGATCTTCTCTCCCGTCATGTCGCTGCGCTGCGACCAGCTTCAGCAGGGCGCATCTCTCCTCGAAATTATTGAGACACACTATAGCATGCTTCGCCGGGAAATGCGCGGATTTCGCTCATTTTTCTGCCGAATTCGCCGGACTTTTCCGTCAAAAGGCGCGCTTTTGTTCCGGCGCATTAATCGTCCATCGCGCGCAGATATTCGTATAGCGCGGCCGCCTGCTTTTTGATGTTCCGTCCCGACGTGTTGATGAGCAGGTCGTAGTTCTCGCGCGCGCCCCACTTCTGGCCGCTGAAGAACGCGTAGTAGCGCGCGCGGTTGCGGTCGATTTCTGTGATTTTGCGCTTCATGTCCTGCTCGCTCAGGTCTTCCTCGGGCGTTCGCCGATCCATGCAGCGCTTCAGCCTGCTCTGTGCGTCGGCGTAGACGAATATGCGGAAGGGATGCCTGTCGCGCAGCACATGGTCGGCGCAGCGCCCGACGATGATGCAGTCCGACTTTTCGGCCAGCTCGCAGAGCAGCTTGTGCTGTTCGGAATAGATCGATATGCTCTGCTGCAGCATGGGATCGGGCAGCGCGCAGAAGCGTCCGCCGAAATGGATGGGGAACGACGTGATCGGGCGGTTTTCGGTGATCTGGCTCACATAGGCCTCGGACATTGCCGTTCGCTTGGCGATTTCCGCGATGATCTCGTGATCGTAATAGGCGATCCCCAGATGTTCAGAGAGACGGCGGCCCAGCTCGCGTCCTCCGCTGCCAAATTCGCGCCCGATTGTGATGATCTTTCTCATTGTCACTTCTCTCCTTATTAGAAATATGCTCTATATTCGCCCGGGCAGCGCCCGAGTGTCCATACCGTCCACACGTCAATCATAACACGATGTGACGTGCGAGTCAATATGCGCTTAACAAAAAAGTTGTGCAAATCACACTGCGCCGCCCGCAATCCCGCGGCAATTCCGGTTGCTTTTCCGCGCGGCGCGTGCTAAAATAGAGCCATACGCAGGCCGCCCTCGGACGGCTTTTTAAACGCCATTGAGTTAGGAAACACTAACCGAGAAGGGAAGCGTGGATTATGTCAAAGCAGGCGACGGAATTTCAGAAGAAGGAAATGAGCAGGATGTACCGCGGCAAGCAGATCTTCAAGCCGCTCAACACCGGCTGGATCGACGAGCATGTCGCGTGCGTGCGCGAGTGGGTGGCCAACATATTCTTTTATCGCAGGGGCGATACCACGATCATGATCGACGCGGGCTACAATTACGATCGTTTGGCCGAGAAGATGAGCTGGCTGGGCATTCGGCCGCAGGAGATCAAAAGCATACTCGTCACGCATCAGGACACCGACCATGTGGGCGCGGTCGAGGCCGACAGCCCCGGCCTGTTTAGGAACGCGACGCTCTATGTCGGCGAGATCGAAAACCGCTATCTCACCGGAGAAGTGCGCCGCCGCGTGATCTATCATCTCTACAAGCTGCCGCAGGTGACGATCAACAACAAAAAGGTGCTGCTCCATGACGGGCAGACGCTTGAAATCGGCGGCGTGAAAATCGAGTGCTTCCTCGTGCCCGGCCACACATGGGGGCATATGGTCTATCTGATCGACGATAAATATCTCTTCACCGGCGATACGATCTGGTTCGGCGCGGACGGCGGCTACAGCTTCATCAGCTCGCTGGCCGAGGACAATCGTCTGGCGGTGCGCTCGCTTTGTGTGCTGGAGGAGAAACTGCGCGCGCGGGGGATCAGGCCGCTCTTTATCACCGGTCACACCGGCTGGACGGACAATTTCGAATTTGCCTTCGCGCACAAGGACAAGCTCTGCTCGCCGTTCAAAAAGCGCGTGCCCGATCCCACCGCGCCCTACGACGCGTACGACGAATCGGACGATACGAAAGAGGGCGCGCTCTCCGGCTTCCTGAAGGACGTGGGCCGCTGAAGGCCGATTGCGGCATAAATCGGGCAAAATTAAATAATAATTAGCACGCTAACCATCTTGACGAATCCGAGGGATCGTGATAGAATGATTAGCGTGCTAATTGATTGAAAGAGGAGCGGAAGGGAGGACGTCATGAACAACGACAGGGCGGATCGGATCCATGCGGTGATGGACATGATCATGCGCATGAATCGCGCGCATCATCGTGTGGTGGAGCGGTCGCTGAGCCAGATGGATATGCACGGCGGGCAGCACAGGCTGCTGATGTCGCTGGCGCGATGCGAGCATATGCCGACGCAGAAGGAGCTGGCGCAGCGTATGGACATTTCTCCGGCGAGCGTGGCGAATATGCTCAAGAAGCTGGAGAAGGGCGATTATATCGTCCGGCGCGCGCTGGACGCGGACGGGCGGTGCAACGAGGTTGAGATCACAGAGCGCGGCCACGCTGTCATAGAGCGGACGAAACGGCTGTTTTCGGACATCGATCAGAGGATGTTCGAGGGCTTCGGCGACGATGAGATCGAGCGGCTGCGGGAAAATATGGCGCGCGTGAACGCCAATCTGCGCGCCATGGAGGAAGAGGACGGCGAGGGCGTCTGACGCGCCGCCGCGGAATGAGAGGATGTGTTGAGAGCTTGAAAAGATGGATGAAGTATGTCAGGCCCTACTGGCCCTACTTTATTTTCGGGCCGCTGTGCATGATCGTCGAGGTGCTGGGCGAGGTCATACTGCCCAAGCTGTATGCGCTGATCGTCAACAACGGCGTTGAGGGCGGCATGGGGCCGGGCTATATCGGCTGGGCGATGGCGTTCATGATCGGCACGGCGATACTGATGATGGCCGGCGGCGTGGGCGGTGCGTATTTCGGCGCGAAGGCCTCGGTCAATTTCTCGGCCGATCTGAGGCGGGATATTTTCGCGAAGGTGCAGTCGTTCTCCTTCGCCAACATCGATCACTTCCAGACCGGCTCGCTGGTCACGCGCATGACCAACGACGTGACGCAGCTGCAGAACTTCGTCAATATGCTCTTGCGCATGGCGCTGCGCGCGCCCGGCATGCTGATCGGCGCGCTGATCATGGCCATATCGCTCAACGCCCGTCTGGCGCTGGTGCTGGCCGTGTCCATTCCGCTGATGCTGCTGGTGCTCGCGTTCTTTATCAGCAAGGGCTTTCCGCGCTTTAAGATCATGCAGACGCGCATAGACGCGCTCAACTCCACAATCGAGGAAAACCTGACCAATGTGCGCGTCGTCAAGTCCTTCGTGCGCGAGGATTACGAGCGCGGCAAATTTGAGACGGCCAACGGCAATCTGAAAAAGGCCGGTCTGGACGCGATGAACATCATGATATTCATGCAGCCCGCGATGATGCTGATGATGAACGCCACAATGCTGGCGGTGCTCTATTTCGGCGGCGTGCGCGTGGCGAGCGGCACCATGCCCGTGGGCGATCTGAGCGCGTTCGTCACTTATATCACGCAGATACTCATGTCGCTCATCATGACCACAATGCTGTTCATGAATTCCTCCCGCGCCATGGCGTCGGCGCGCCGCATCACCGAGGTGCTCGACGAGAAGCTCGATCTGTCCGACGCGGACGCGAAATATCCGGACAAGACCGTCGAGCGGGGCGATATCGAGTTCAGGCACGTCTCCTTCCGCTACTATAAGAACAGCGAGGGCGAGGTGCTCGACGATGTGAACCTGCACATAAAGCCCGGCCAGACTGTGGGCATCATCGGCTCGACCGGCTGCGGCAAGACCACGCTGGTGTCGATGATACCGCGCCTTTACGACGCGGACGAGGGCAGCGTGCTGGTGGACGGCACGGACGTGCGCGACTACAGCCTGTACAACCTGCGCGAGGGCGTGGGCATGGTGCTGCAGAAGAACGTGCTCTTCTCCGGCTCGATCGAGGACAACCTGCGCTGGGGCGATGAAAACGCCACGGCCAAGGAGCTTCAGGCGGCGGCGGCCAGCGCTCAGGCGGACGCGTTCGTACGCTCCTTCACGCAGGGCTACGACACCGAGCTGGGTCAGGGCGGCGTGAACGTCTCCGGCGGCCAGAAGCAGCGGCTGTGCATTGCCCGCGCGCTGCTCAAGCACCCGAAGATACTCATACTGGACGACTCCACCAGCGCCGTCGATACGGCGACCGAGGCGCGCATCCGCGAGGCCTTCCGAAATGAGCTGGCCGATTCCACAAAGCTGATCATCGCCCAGCGCATCACATCGGTCATGGAGGCCGATCAGATCATCGTCATGGACGACGGCCGCATAACCGGCGTCGGCACGCACGACGAGCTGATGAAGAGCAACAAAGAATATCAGGAGATCTACGATTCTCAGATGAGCCGAAAGGAGGATGAGGCCTGATGGCAAAGCGAAGCCTGGAGGATCTCCAGAAGAGATACAACAGTATGTCCAAGGCTGCCAGCTCCGGCGGCCCCGGCAGAGGTCCCGGCGGCCCCGGCGGTCCCGGCGGCCCGAGAGGCGGCGGACTGCGCGGCATCAAAAAGCCCAAGAACACGGGCGCGATCGTCAAACGGCTGATGGGCTACGTCATGGCCTACCGCGCGCGGCTGATACTGGCGCTTGTGTGTCTGGTGGTCAGCACGGTGGCCAACATGGCCGCCTCCTACATCATGCGCCCGATCATAAACAACGTGGCCGATTCCAGCCTGAGCGCCGCTGTGCGCATCGCCAATCTGGGCGGCGTGCTGCTTCTCCTGGGCGCGACCTATCTGGTCGGCATCGCGGGCACGTATTTCCAGAGCCGGCTGATCATCAAGGTGTCTCAGAA
>CAKUAV010000188.1 GCA_934636425.1 uncultured Clostridia bacterium | reverse complement strand
GAGCCGACGAGGACCGAGCCGACCGCCGCGAGCGCGCCGTCCGCCGAGCCGGAAATCACCGCCACCCCCACCGCCGGGCCGACCGCCACACCGACGAGCGCCCCCACACCCACCCCCGAGCCGACCAGCGTGTCCATTACGCTGACCGCCGTGGGCGACTGCACAATCGGCGGCGACATGAACGGCTCCTCCGAAAAGCGCTTTGAGGAGATGGTGTCGGACGGCGCGGGCGGCATAGACTACGACTACTGCTTTAAGAACGTCAAGTCGATATTCGAGAGCGACGACGTCACGCTGGTCAATCTGGAGGTGGTGCTGACCGATTCCTCCGATTACTTAAAGCGCGACGACAAGATATTCATAATGCGCGGCAGGCCGGACTATGTGAATATGCTCACCGGCTCGTCTGTCGAGGTGTGCAACATCGCCAACAACCACATGACCGACTTCGGCGAATGGGGCATTGAGGAGACCGAAAAGCTGCTCGGCGAAAACAATCTGGGCTACTGCGGCTACGGGCGCACCTATCTCACTGAAGTGAAGGGCGTAAAGCTGGGCTTCGTCGGCATAAACTACTGGACGACCAAGGAAGACGAAATGCGCAAGACCATCGCCGATATGCGCGAAAAATGCGACATACTGATCGTATCGATGCACTGGGGCAACGAGCTGGCCGAATACCCCACCGACTATCAGGAAAAGTGGGGGCACATCGCCGTCGATCTGGGCGCGGACGTTGTGATCGGCCATCACCCGCACGTCGTGCAGGGCATTGAGAGCTACAAGGGCGTGAACATCGTCTACAGCCTGGGCAATTTCTGCTTTGGCGGCAAGAAGAACCCGACCGACAAGGACACGTTCATCTATCAGACCACATTCACAGTGAGCCCCGACGGGCAGCTCGAGAGCACCGACTTCACCGTCATACCCTGCAAGATCACATCGGTCGCCGACGAGAGCAGCAACAACTATCAGCCCACGCCCGTGACCGACGAAAGGGAAGCGAAAAAGATCCTCGAGAAGATCGAATACCGCTCCCGCAAGCTGGACAACCCGGTCAGGCTGACCGAGGATTAGGAGAACGCCATGCTCCCTCAGGCCTTTATCGACAACATGCGCGCGCAGTTCCCCGATGAAGCGGAAGCGCTCTTTGAGGCGCTCGATCAGCCCTACGCCGCCGCGCTGCGCCTCAACACGCTGCGGGGCGACGCGGACGCGCTCTCCAAAATCGCCGCGCCCTTTGCGGACGGAACCGTCCCGTGGTGCGGCGCGGGGCGCTATATAAAGGAAGGCGCGCGGCCGGGACTTTCGCCGCTGCACCACACGCCGCTTTACTACATTCAGGAGGCCAGCGCCATGGCGCCCGCATCGCTGCTAAACGCGCAGCCGGGCGAGCATGTGCTCGATCTGTGCGCCGCGCCGGGCGGGAAATCCTCGCTGATTGCCGCCGCGCTGAAGGGGCAGGGCGCGCTCGTCTCCTGCGAGCCGGACGGCGGCCGCGCAAGTCTCCTCTCATCGACGCTCGAACGCATGGGCGCGGTCAACGCCGCCGTGATCAACGCCTATCCCGACGCGATCGCGCGCGCGTTTCCCGCACTGTTCGACGCGGTGCTGGTGGACGCGCCCTGCTCGGGCGAGGGCATGTTCCGCCGCGACAGAGCCAGCCGCGAGGCGTGGCAGAACGGCTCGTGCGCGGGCTGCGCGTCGCGTCAGGCCGATATACTCGATCAGGCCGCGAAAACGGTCAGGCCGGGCGGGCGGCTGATCTACTCCACCTGCACGTTCGACCGGCGCGAAAACGAGGACAACGTGAGCGCGTTCCTCGAGCGGCACAGCGACTTTTCCGCCGAGGATTTCGCTCTGCCCGGTCTGGGGCGCTCTGAAAACGGCTGCCTGCACGTCTGGCCGCACAAAGCGCGCGGCGACGGCCAGTTCATGGCGCGGCTGCGCAGAGCGGGCGACGCGCCGCAAAAGAACGCGCCGAAAGCCGACCACAGACCCGCAAAGCCCGACCGCGACACGCAGCGCGCCATCGAGCAGCTCATGGAGATCGCGCCCGGGCTGGAAAAGCGCGGCGAGATCGTGCGGCGGGGCGATATGCTGCTGATGATCCCGCGCGGCCTGCCTGCTCTTGGCGGACTGCGCGTGCTGCGGGACGGGCTGCGGCTGGCGCGCATCGGCAAAAACTACGTCGAGCCCGATCACGCGCTGGCCATGGCGCTCTTTCCCGGCGAGGCGGAAAATGCGCTCGATCTGGACGAGGACGGTGCGCTGCGCTACATTGCGGGCGAGACATTCGACGCGCCGGGGCGCGGCTGGACGCTGGTCACGCACAGAAATCTGCCGCTGGGCTGGGGCAAGATCGCAGGCGGCACGCTGAAGAACCACCTGCCCAAGGGACTGCGCCGCGCCTTCCCGGCCACGCGGCCATAGAGGCGCGCGCGAGGCCGGACGGCAGTGCCGGGGAGGACTGCCCAACGCGGCGCTCTGCCGGTCAGAGGATTGCCTGTAACGGCGGCGCGCGAGGCCGGACGGCGGTTGGCCAAGGAGGACTGCCCCACTGCGAGCGCTTTGCCGGTTGGGGGAGTGCCTGACAAGACAGCGCTGCGCAAGTGCGGCACTCTATGCCGGACGGCGGCTGCCGAGGAGGATTTCCCCTACCGCGGCGCTCTGCCGGTTGGGGGATTGCCTGTAACGGCGGCGCGCGAAGCCGGACGGCAGTGCCGGGGAGGCCTGCCCCAACGCGGCGCTCTGCCGGTCAGGGGATTGCCTGCAACGGCGGCGCGCGAGGCCGGACGGCAGTGCCGGGGAGGACTGCCCCACGCGGCGCTCTGCCGGTCAGGGGATTGCCTGTAACGGCGGCACACGAGGCCGGACGGCGGCTGCCGAGGGGGACTGCCCAACGCGGCGCTCTGCCGGTCAGGGGAGTGCCTGACAAGACAGCGCTGCGCAAGTGCGGCGCTCTATGCGGCCCATTCAGAGCGCGTTTCAAAGCCGCCCGCATTGCGGGGCAGGGCTTTTGAGGCGGCGCTCCCAGTCAGGACGCGTAAGCCGAACGCGGCGCACGGTGCCGCGCGGCATATGCAATATATGCGAAAAGGAGAATGACCCCATGCTTGAAAGACTGAACGCGCTTGATTTTGAGGACGTGTTCCGCCTGATGGCGCTGAGCTTCCCCGAGAACGAATACCGCACGCGCGAGGATCAGCGCGCGCTGCTGGACGACCCCGACTACCGCCTCTACGGCCTGCGCGGCGAGGCGGGCGTGAGCGCACTCTGCGCCGTGTGGGCGCTGAGCGACCGGCTGTTCATAGAGCATCTGGCCGTCGACCCGTCTCAGCGCAACGGCGGCGTGGGCGGGCGCTTTCTGGACGACGTGATCGCCGCGTGCAAAATGCCCGCCGTGCTCGAGGTGGAGCCGCCCGAGACTGAAATGGCGCGGCGGCGCATAGGCTTTTATCAGCGGCACGGCTTTTTCCTGAACGAATACGACTACCATCAGCCGCCGATGCGCGCGGGGCAGGAAAAGCTGCCGCTGCTGCTCATGACCACGGGCGCGCCGCTCAATCGCGGCGAGTTCGAGGCGCTGAGGCGCGACATTTACGCGCGCGTCTATAAGGCCGACGCGCGCGGCGATAAATTGGCCTGAGAACATTATACGCGCCCGGCGATGCACGCCGCTCAATCGCGGCGAGTTCGAGGCGCTGAGGCGCGGCATATACGCGCGCGTCTACAAGGCCGACGCAAACGGCGGCAAACTGGCCTGAGAACATTATACGCGCCCGGCGATGCGCGCCGCTCAATCGCGGCGAGTTCGAGGCGCTGAGGCGCGACATTTACGCGCGCGTCTACAAGGCCGACGTGCGCGGCGATAAATTGGCCTGAGAACATTATACGCGCCCGGCGATGCGCGCGCCGCCGGGCGAATTTCAGCGCGCCTTTGCAGTGAAGCGGCGCGCCGAATCATGAGAAATGCGCGTCTGCGCGCGGAAGGGAGCCGTTATGGCGGAGAACATCGTGAGCTATGCCGAGCGGGCGTTTGACACGTTCGACGAGCGGCCGTTCAATTCGGTGGACAGTCTGATTCTGGCGTGGTTTTCGTATTTTCATTTGAACGGCGCGTTCGAGGGCGTATCGGACGGCGAGGCGCTGAGTCTGACGCGGCTGTATCGCTCGGAGCTGTTCGACGACATGTTCCGCGATTTCTGGGACGCGCCCAGCACAAAGCGGCTCTTTGCGGCGGTGATGGCGAGCCGCCGCTTCCGCGATATGCGCGCGCTTCACTATGTGGAGTCGTTCGACAGCGCGGAGGAGAAACAGTTTGCCGCAGTGAGCTTTCAGCTGACCGACGAGCTGGCCTATGTGGCCTTCCGGGGCACGGATTCCACGCTGATCGGCTGGAAAGAGGACTTCAGCATGGCGTTCAAATCGCCCGTGGCCGCGCAGGAGAGCGCCGCGCGCTATCTTGGCGAGGCGGCGAAGCATCTGCGCGGCGCGCTGCTGGTGGGCGGCCACTCGAAGGGCGGAAATCTGGCGGTCTATGCCGCGGCCGAATGCGATCGCGCGGTGCAGGATCGCATTGCGCGCGTGTATTCTCACGACGGGCCGGGCTTTCTGGAGAGCGTGCTTCAGCGCGAGTCGTTCGGGCGCATTGCCGAGCGCATCGAAAAGACGCTGCCTCAGTCGTCTGTGGTGGGCATGCTGCTCGAGCATCAGGAGCGCTACAGCATCGTCAAGAGCAACCGCGTGAGCTTTTTGCAGCACGATCCGTTCTCCTGGCTGGTGGAGAACAACGCCTTTGTGCCCTTCAGCCACCTCACCTCCGACGCGATCTATCTCGACCACACGATCAGCGGCTGGCTGGCGCAGCTGAGCGAGGCCGACCGCGCGCGCTTTGTCGACGCGCTGTTCGAGATTCTCAGCGCCAACGACATCACCACAGTCGACGAGTGGAAGGCGGGCTGGCCGAAGAACGTGCCGGCGGCTGTGCGCGCCCTCTCTCAGATGAACCCCGACACGAAAGCCTTCCTCATCAACACGCTGCGCGAGCTGGCCGCGCTGAGCCTGAGGAACTTCCCCGAGCTCTTCAGAAGGCCGGCCGGCAGTGCCGGCTTCCACACCGCTTCGCGCACGCAACCCGACTCTTCGCCGCTTGAGGGCGGCTCGAGTCTGGACGTTTGAGCGTGTAGATAACATCTTTATACAGCCCGACCTGACCGGCCATAGATTAGAGCCGG
>CAKUAV010000187.1 GCA_934636425.1 uncultured Clostridia bacterium | reverse complement strand
GCCGCGCGTGATCGTCAGCGTCTGAAAGCCGAGCGCCACGCAGCCTTCGGGCAGTGAAACGCCGCCCTGAGGCCGCAAAAAGCCGCATCGCGCCCGAGAGTCGCTTTCAAATTCGCACACGGCGCGCCTTACTTTGCCATCCTCGTACTTTTCGACCAGCAGCCATTCAGCGTCTCTCGAGACGTTCATCGTCCAGCCGGCCTTCTCGAGCGCATCAAAATCCAGCTCATGCCGCGCAAGAACCGCGTTGTCCGCGCTCATCTCGCTGATCACGGCGCGCTCGACGGGTGCTTTCACATTCAGCGTCACGCTGACTTCAACCGTGCGTGTGACCGTTTTGCCGTCATTATCCTTTACATCGTAGGTGGCCGACTGCTTCTGCGTGCTGCTGCTGACCGAACCCGCCACGCCGACCGCTTTGGAAACGGCGTAGAGCGTGCCGTCCGCGCGCCGATAGACCGGATCGAGCCGACAGCTGAGGTTGTGATCGCCGAGTCCGTCGGGCGCCATATAGACGCTCGCCTCGATGGAATACGTCTCCTCGCGGCGGGTCTGCGCGCGCCGTCCGGCGTTCTTCGAAACGTCGTTGATGTGGATCGCCTGCTTCGGCTCCATAATCCACGCGCCCATCTCAAAGCCGACGCTTTTGTCGCCGGTGCCCTCGTCCGTCTCCTCGATCAGCGCAATATAGCTTTCGCTGCCGTCCAGCGCGTATTCCCTGTCGGCCTCATACGCGCCCTCAAGCCGCGCCAGCGCGACGTTTACGCCCACGAACTGATCGGCGCTGCCCGCCGCGTCCTCCCGCGCCAGCGAGCAGCCGCCCAGCGCCAGCGCCGCCATGAGAATCCAAATAGCCGCCCTAATCCTGCGTTTCATCGTCATCCTCCTCCAGATTCCCGTCGAATTTCAAAAGATCGCCCGGCGCGCACTCCAGATAATAGCAGATGCGGTTGAGCGTGGCCAGCCGCAGGCCCTTCGCCTTGCCGCTGCGCAGCACGGACATATTGGCCTCGGTGATGCCCACCTTCTCGCACAGCTGCTTCGAGGTCATGCCGCGCGCCCTGAGCCGCTCGTCCAGCGTAATGATAATCGCCATGCGCTCACCTCAGATAAAGCTGTCGTTTTCCCGCCGCACGCGAACGCCCGCCTGCACGAAGCGCGCCAGCAGCACCGCCGCCAACGCGGCGATCAGCTCGGCCGCCGGCACGGTGATCGAAAAGCGCAGCTCGTTCAGCCGCGCGCCCATGAAAATCTGCGCGGCGTTCTCAATCGCGCCGGTGATCAGCCCGGCCGCCAGCAGGCCGCGCGCCCAGACGGCCACGCGCCGCGCCGCCGCCTCGTTGTCGTCATGGAGCCAGCCGCGCCCCAGCGCTTCCGTCAGCCGCTTTCCGCTCTCGCACAGCCCCAGCGCAAAGGCCAGCCGCGCCAGCGCGCACAGCGCCGCAATCAGGCCGTAGCCGCTCAGGACGTATTTCGTCTCCTGCCAGAGCGCATTTTCCGGCTGAACGGCCGCAATCAGCCCGCCGGGCAGCGCCGCCGCAACGAGAAACACATCGAGCATTTCAATCAGCGTGAGCAGCCGCCGGACGCGCCGCAGCAGCACAGCTTCCCGATCATCCTCGCCTGTGACGCGCAGGCAGAAGGCCGCCAGCAGCAGCATGGCCAGCGGCGAGGCGAGCGACAGCGCCAGCAGCGCGTTTCCGCCCGCCCATGTCCACGCCCACGCGGGCGCGATCACGTCCTTCAATATGAACGGATTGACCAGCGCATAGAGCATGAAAAACGCATATGCGCTCGAGGCGATCCACAGCGCGTCCGCCGCCGTATGCCGCCGATGAATCGGCATAAGCCCGCACAGCGGCGCAAGCCCCAGCACAGCGTAAATCGCCCAGCTCAGCGCGCCCCGCCAGCCGCCCGCCAGCGACAGACTGCGCAGCCCGTCTCCCAGCGCCATAACGGCTTTGCCCAGCCCGTTCAGCGCCTCGCCGCCGCTCAGTATGCCCGCCAGCAGCCCCAGCGCCGCCGCCGCGCCGAGCAGCGCTCCATCCTTCTTTTTCATTGCCGTCCCTCCTTGAATTATCGTTTTTCAATAATTTCAAGAGCAGTATACCACGTAAATTATCGTTTGTCAATAATTCAGCGTCCGTTTTGACAAATAAAATCCGCGGCGCTCGCCAGCGTCTGAGCAGAACCGACTCTTGACAGGACGATCAACATAAGCTAATATGAATGTGAAATAATGAGAAAGGAAGCTGACGCCCATGAAGATCCGTTTGAATGAGGACGCCGAGATCGTCAAAACGGTCAAGGAAGGCCTGAAGGCGCGCGGCGGCTACTGTCCCTGCCGCTTTGAAAAGACCGAGGACAACAAGTGCATGTGCAAGGAATTCCGCGATCAGATTGCCGATCCCAATTTTGAGGGATATTGCCACTGTATGCTCTACTACAAGGAAAAGTAATCGAGCATCATAAAACGACTCCGGTTTGTTTTCACGCAAACAGACCGGAGTCGTTTCGTATTAAAGGGAAGCCAGCGTTTCCCGGCACCATGTAAAGATCAGATTGAAGCTCTCGTCAAAGTCAAATTCCGCGCCGCGTCCCAGCGCCATGGCGCGCTCCAGCACGGCGCGGTTCTTGCCGTCGAGGCGTGCCAGCAGCGCCTCACGGGTCGGCGCAAATTCGCCGCTTTGCAAAAAATGCAGGTTTTGCAGAATATAGAATGCGCCTTTATAAACGCCCGGCAGCTTCTCGGCGCTTCGCGCGCGGCCGGAATGAATGTATCTGTGGCACAGCTCATGATACAGATTGCCCACGCTCACTTTGATATAATTGCGTATGTCGTCCTCCGAAAAGGCCGGCAGGAGCGGGGACAGCGCGCCGTAATAGTCCCGCGTGGTGTGCATGATATGCGCGCTTTCGAGCGGATTCCAATGCGCCAGATCTGTTTTTGCGCATATGAATCCACAGGACTTTTCCGGATTGCCCAGCGCGTCGATCGCCCGGCGATACGCGTCCAGATCGGCGACGCTCAGACTGTCGACGACCGCCATCACGTCGATGTCGCTCTTCTCCGTCGCCTCGCCGCGCAGATAGCTGCCCTGAAGGCCGACGTATATCAGCCGCTCGCCGTACGCCGCGCGCAAGAGCGCGATCAGGCGCGCCATATAGCTCTGAACATCGATCATTGAGTATCCCCTCCCCGCTTTCATTGGCCGTCAACGCGCAAAGCAGCCTGCCGCAGCGTCTGTCAATCGGCGTTCGCCGCAGACTGAATGGCAGATTACAGGAGCAAAAAAAGACCGCCGCAACTCTCTTTCAAGATCACGACGGTCTCATGGGGTGAGTAGTGGGACTCGAACCCACGGTCTCCAGGGCCACAACCTAGCGCTCTAACCAACTGAGCCATACCCACCATAGCGGCTGACAACATGTGATATTGTATCATACAAGCTTCCGTTCGTCAAGAGCGGCACTCGCATTTTACATATTCTTTCCACTCAAAAGCACACCTCAGAAGAGTCGGCGCAATCACGCTTCGCAAAGCCCCTGCGCGCGGCTTTGCGAAGCTGCCCTATAGAACCGCATCGGCCGTGCATCCGCCATGAAAGCGCGCCGCGGAACGCATCGCTGCGGCGCGCCGAATGTCTCCTGTTATCCGTCGCTCAGGCGCGCATAGCGCGGCCCGACCCAGCCGCTTTTTCCATTCACGCCCACGCAATACCAGCCGCCGCTCTCGCCCAGCACAGCCATGCGCGTCCCGCGGCTGACCACGGTGACGGGATCATAGCGCGTGCCCGGCCCGCTGCGGACATAGACGTGCGCGCCGGTAATTTCGAGCGTCCTCACGGGCTGCGGCGCTTCGTCCTCCTGCGTTTCGTCGTCGTCCTCGCGCGAGGCCGCCAGCAGCGCCGCGTGCGTCTGCGCGCCGTAAACCCCGTCGGCGATCAGGTCATTGTCCTCCTGAAACGATTTAAGCGCCGCCGCGCTCTCCCCGCCGAAATCGCCGTCCGCGCCGTATTTGGGCAGCGCATAGCCGCAGCGGAGCAGCATTTCCTGCATGAGCTTTACATCCGCGCCCCGGCTGCCGCGGCGCAGCACACGGCTCCCCAGCACGCTTTCATGCGGCGGCGCCTGCGTTTCGTATGTCAGGCCGGGCATTTCATACCAGTGCGTCCACGGGCGCGCAGACAGCGCCGTCTCGACCACGCCATAGGCGAAGCCGCGCGCCTCGATCACCCGCCCCGCGCCCGCATACACGCCGGCATGGCCGCTGAAGCGCACGATCAGGCCGGGAACATCGGGCATTGTCTCAATGCTCCCCTTCTGCACGGCGCGCGCAAACATGCCGTCGGCGTTCGTATCCGGGCAGCCGTTGACCGCGTAGCCCTGCCTTCCGGTCGCCTCATCCAGCCACATATAGCCCTTGATCAGATTGATGCAGTCGGCGCAGCATCGCTTTTCGGCGATATGCCGCCGATATACCGCCGTGCGCGCCGAGCCGTAATGCGCGGGATACTGCGCGCGCTTCCTCCTGAGCAGCGACTCGGTGCAGAGCCGCCCCGTCGTGCCGTACCAGTAGACCCAGCCCTCCCGCAAGGCCCGCCGCGCATAGGCGACGAGCGCGCTATTCGTCTTTTCGCTCATGCCGCTCCTCCTCCTTTCGGTTCAGCAGCTCCAGCGCGCGCCGGATGGCCGGCGGATATTTTACACCCATCAGCCCGGCGTTTTCCAGAATGGAAATGGCCTCGTTGATGATGAAACCGCTGATGACCGCATCGGTGGCAAAGCGCATATTCAGCATCATGTCCAGCCGCACGGCGACCAGCACGACGAGCAGCGTCATGCCCTTTTTCAGCAGCCCCTTCCATCCCACCTTGGATTCCAGCGCGCCGCCGTCTGTTTTTGTGCTCCTGTGAAAGACGCCGGCCACGATAAGGCCGGTCAGATAATCGATCGTCATAAATATAATCAGCGTCGTCATGGCGCTGTCCCAGTGCCCGAACAGTGCCCCGAGCCAGCCGCCCAGCACAGCCGAGACCATCACGACGCCCGCTTTCAAGCGCTCCATATCGCTCACTCCCTCCGTTTGAGTATATGATCGAGCGCCGCGCCGCGCGCCTGCCAATTTTCGGGCATACGAAAAGCGCCCCGCACTTTATGCGAAGCGCCCAGACTGTCAAAAAACCTTTGGAGAACTCAAGAGGGTCGAAACCTTCTCGAATTTTCAATCGTACCAGCAGCGAGTACGGG
>CAKUAV010000186.1 GCA_934636425.1 uncultured Clostridia bacterium | reverse complement strand
CCCCAAAAACAGCGAACGCCGAATTGCCATACCGACGCATCGCAGCGCCCGGGTACACGGAAAGACCCGCCCGAGTCCAATTTATGCTCGGGCGGGTCGTGCTGTATAGTGATGCTATCTAATCGCTCAAACGTCCAGACTCGAGCCGCCCCCAAGCGGCGCGGAGTCGGGTTGCGTGCGCGGAGCGGTGTGTCAGCCAATACTATTGGCGAACTGGCTGGCGTAGAGGTGGGCGTAGAAGCCGTTGCGGGCGAGGAGCTCCTCGTGACGGCCCTGCTCGACGATCTTGCCGTTCTTCATGACGAGGATCAGCGACGCGTCGCGGATTGTGGAAAGGCGATGCGCCACGACGAAGCTCGTGCGCCCCTGCATCAGCGCGTCGAAGGCCTGCTGAATCTGCAGCTCGGTGCGCGTGTCGATGCTCGATGTGGCCTCGTCCAGAATCAGCATCGGGGGCAGGCAGAGCATGACGCGGGCGATGCAGAGCAGCTGCTTCTGTCCCTGGCTCAGGCTGTCCTCGCTCAGCTCGGTGTCCAGCCCCTTGGGCAGGCGGCGTATGAAATCCCAGCAGTGCGCGGCCTTCGCGGCGGCGATCACATCGTCCTCGGACGCGTCCGGTTTGCCGAAGCGGATGTTGTCGCGCACGGTGCCGCTCTTGAGCCATGTGTCCTGAAGCACCATGCCGTAGCGCGAACGCAGCGCGTGGCGCGGCACAGAATCGATCGGCGCGCCGTCCACACAGATGCGTCCGCTGTTCACATCGTAAAAGCGCATCAGCAGATTGATCAGCGTGGTCTTGCCGCAGCCGGTCGGGCCGACGATGGCCACGCGCATGCCCGGCTTGGCGTTCAGATTGAAATGCTCGATCAGCGGATGCGCCGCGTCATAGCTGAACGACACATCCTCGACGGCCACCTCGCCGCGCGGCTCGCCGAGCGTGCCGGCTGCGTCGGGCGTTTCTTCGGGCTCCTCGAGCAGATTGAACACGCGGGAGGCGCAGGCCAGCGCGTTTTGCAGCTCGGTCACGACGCTGCTGATGTCGTTGAACGGCTTCATGTACTGATTGGCGTAGGCCAGCAGCACGCTCAATCCGCCGACGGTCAGCGCGCCGCCGGGAATGATCAGCACGCCCACCAGCGCCACCAGCGCATAGATCACGCTGTTGACAAAGCGCGTGCAGGGATTGGTCAGGCTGCTGTAGAACACCGCCTGAGAACCGGTTTCGACAAGCTCCTTGTTCACATCGGCAAAGCGGTCGGAGGCGCGCTTTTCATAGCCGAAGGCGCGCACCACCTTGCCGCCGCCGATCATCTCGTCGATCAGCGCGGTCTGGCGGCCGCGGATCTCGCTCTGGCGGCGGAACAGCCTGTAGGAGCGGCCGGAGATGAAGCGCGCCACGAGGAAGCTCAGCGGGGTGAGCAGAATCACCATGAGCGAGACCAGCAGGTTCTTCGAAAACATGAATATCAGCGTGACGACGATGGTCATAACGCCCGAGAACAGCTGCGTAAAGCCCAGCAGCAGGCCGTCGGAGAGCACGTCGGTGTCGGTGATGACGCGGCTCACGACGTCGCCCGAGCTGTGCGCGTCCAGATAGGAGAGCGGCGTCTTCTGTATGCGGCGTATGGCCTCGGAGCGGATGCGCCGCACAATGCCGAACGTCATGCGGTTGTTGACGAGGTTCATCACATAGGTGCAGGCGCCGGAAATCGCGGCCAGAGAGAGTATCTTCGCCAGATAGACGCCCATCGCCGCGAAATCCACGCGGCCCTCGCCGACGATCTGGTCGATCGCGTCGCCGAAAAGCACGGGCACATAGAGCTGGAGTATGACGGAGGCCGCGGCCAGTATGACGCTGGCAATCAGCGCGGGGCGATAGGCGGCCAGATAGGGCGAGAGCTTTTTGAGCGCGCCCCTTTCGCTTTCCATGGCCTTGAGGTTCAGCTTTTTCATGGCGGTCACACGCTCCCTTCCTCATAGTCCGCCGGCTTTTCCTCCGGGAACTGCGAATAGTATATGCCGCGGTATACGCCGCAGGATTGCATGAGCTCATCGTGCGTGCCGCGCCCCACCAGCGCGCCGTTGTCCATGACCAGTATCTGATCGGCGCTTCGGACGCAGGCGATGCGCTGGGAGACGAGGAACGTGGTCACGCTGCCCTCCAGCTTGTGTATGGCGCGGCGCAGCGCCGCGTCGGTGGCGAAATCCAGCGCGCTGGAGCTGTCGTCCAGTATGAGGATCTCCGGCCTTTTGACCAGCGTGCGCGCGATCGACAGGCGCTGCTTCTGGCCGCCGGAGAGATTGCGGCCGTTCTGCTCGAGCTTGAAATCCAGCCTGCCGTCCTTCTTCTCGACCACCTCTCTGGCCTGCGCCGTATCGAGCGCCGCCCAGAGATCGCCGTCGGACGCGGTTTTGTCGCCCCATTTGAGGTTGTCGCGTATGCTGCCCTGAAAGAGCACGCTCTTCTGCTGCACAACGCCCACGCGGCGGGTCAGCGTGTCGTGGGAGAGCGACCTTACGTCCTGACCGTTCAGGCGCACATGGCCGCTCGTCGCGTCGTAAAAGCGGGGAATCAGGCTGATCAGCGAGGATTTGCCGCTGCCCGTGCCGCCGATCACGCCGATCGTCTCGCCCTTCTTCGCGCTGAATGTGATGTTGGTCAAGCTCGGCGCGCCCGCGCCCTGATAGGTGAAGGAGACGTTCTCGAACTCCACCGCCGGCGCGCTGTCGCTGGACGAAATCTCGTCCTTCTCGGGATAGACCATGTCCGGCTCGATCGCGAGGATCGATGCGGTGCGGCGGGCGCAGGCCAGCGCCTTGTTCAGCGTGATGATCAGCGCGGCCAGCTTGATCAGCTCCACGATGATCTGAAGCATGTAGTTGTACAGCGCGACCACCTGACCCTGCTCGAGCGCGCCCAGATTGACCTGCACGCCGGCATAGCGGATCAGCGCCACAGTGCCCGCGTTGATCAGCACGTATGTCAGCGGGTTCATGAGCGCCGAAATGCGGCCGACGAACAGATTGAGTTTTGTCAGGCCGCGGTTCTTCTCCTCAAATTCGGCGACCGACTGCTCCTCGCGGCAGAACGCGCGTATGACGCGCACGCCGGTCAGGTTTTCGCGGGTGAGCGCCGTCACGCGGTCAAGCCCCGCCTGCGCTTTGCCGAAGAGCGGTATGCTGGCCATCATGATGCCGAATGTCACCGCAAAGAGTATCGGTATGGTCACGGCGAACACCAGCGCGCACTTGACGCTGATTGTGAAGGCCATGATCATCGCGCCGAACACGATGAACGGGCTGCGCAGAAGCAGGCGCAATCCCATGTTCAGGCCGGTCTGCACCTGATTTACGTCGCCCGATATGCGCGTGATCAGCGTGTCGCTGCCCAGATTGTCCAGCTGGGAAAAGGAGAGGCGCTGAATGTGGTCAAACAGCGCCTGACGCAGCGCGCCCGCCGTGCCGACGCTGGCCTTCGCCGCGAAATACTGCGCCGTGACGCTGCACAACAGGCCGACCGTCGCCATCAGCACCAGCGCGCCGAAGCAGAGAAACACGGTTGACGTCTGGCCGGCGATTGCGCCCGAGTCGATCATCTTCGCCACGACGATGGGCACGAGCAGGTCAAAGAGCGCCTCGAGCAGCTTGAACAGCGGCGCGAGTATGCTCTCCCTGCGATAGCGCCTGAGGTATTTTCCAAGAATTCGCATGACAGTTCCTCCGATACCGTATCTATCATTGACAGGCTATAGTATAATACGCTATGATGGATATATGCAAGATCGAAATTTCGCGCTCTGCGATATAAAAAATATATGGCAAGGGAGAGGACAGCATGGAACTGCGCCAGCTGGAATATTTCTGCAAGATCGCCGACACGGGCAGCGTGAGCGAGGCCGCCCGCAGGCTCAACATGGCGCAGCCGCCGCTGAGCTATCAGATAAGGCGGCTGGAGGAGGAGCTGAACGTGAAGCTGCTCTCGCGCAGCAGCCGCGGCGTTGAGCTGACCGAGGCGGGGCGGCTGCTCTACCGTCGCGCGGGCAGCCTGCTCGAGTACGCCCGCTCCACGCGCGACGAGGTGAGCGAGAGCGGCAAAAAGCGCGTTTTGCGCATGGGCATCACGTCCACCACGGTGCCCACGATACTGCCCGCGATCACGCGCTATGCGCGCAGCCATCCGGACGTGAACTTCGAGGTGCGCGACGGCGCGTCCATGACGCTGCTTCAGCATCTGCTGGACGGCATCATAGACGTGTCGGTGGCGCGCACGCCGCTGCGGCTGGACGAGGTGGAAGCGCTGACGCTGGGCAGCGAGGGCATGATTGTGGTTTCCCCGCCCGATCAGCAGGTGGAACGGGAGGGCGAGATTGCGCTTGACGACCTCACCGACTGCCCGCTGATACTCTATCGCCGCTATGAGGAGCTGATCATGAGCGCCTTTGCGCGCAGGGGGCTGAAGACCGACGTGTTCTGCATATGCGACGACGCGCGCGACGCCATGCTCTGGGTGGGCGCGGGGCTGGCCACGGCGATCTTTCCGCGCTCGATGAGCAGCCTGTGCGCGAACCTGCGCATCCGTCCGCTGGCCGAAAAGGAGCTTGAGACGCAGACCGTGCTGATCTGGAAGAGGGACGGCCGGCTCTCGCCCGCCGCGCGGGAGTTCATCGACGCGTGCCGGGAGGAATACGCGGCCGGCCGGTGAGCGCAGGCGCGCATATGGCGGCGAACGCTTTTTCTTGTCAGGCGGCGCAGAATGTGATATACTGTTTATACAGACAGAGAGGAGGGGAGAGGCATGGATGCGTCCCGGCTGATTTTTCACTGCGACTGCAACAACTTTTTCGCGTCCTGCGAGTGTCTGGATCACCCGGAGCTCAGGAATGTGCCCATGGCCGTGGCGGGCGATCCTCAGGACAGGCACGGCGTTGTGGTGGCCAAGAATGAGCTGGCCAAGCGCGCGGGCGTGAAGACCACGGACACCGTGTGGGCGGCCAGGCGCAAATGCCCGGGCATTGTGTTCGTGCCGCCGCGGCACAGGCTGTACGCGCAGGTTTCGCGCGCGGTCAACGCGATCTATCTCTCCTATACCGACCATGTGGAGCCGGCCTCTATCGACGAGAGCTTTCTCGATCTCACCGGCTGCCTGAGCTATTACGGCATGACCGCGGGCGAAATGGCCGACCAGCTGCGCCGCCGCGTGCGCGAGGAGATCGGCGTGACGATCTCGGTGGGCGTGTCGTTCAACAAGACGTTCGCCAAGATGGGCAGCGACTACAAAAAGCCGGACGCGACCACGATCATCACGCCGGAGAACTACCGCGAGCTGCTCTGGCCGCTGCCGGTGTCCGACATGCTGTTCGTCGGCAGATCCTCGGC
>CAKUAV010000185.1 GCA_934636425.1 uncultured Clostridia bacterium | reverse complement strand
TAACCGCGCGCACGGCCTCGAGCGCCTCATCGCGCCGCGCTTCCAGCATTTCCGATCCGACGACGTCGTTCAAGTCATACGGCCCGTTGCGGAAATGTCCCACCGCCGCGCCGCAGAATACGCCGTCGATCAGCAGATACTGCAGCGGTTCGTGGTCGTATTCAAGCGGCTCGATATACGGCGCGATCATCGCCTTCAATTCTGTCTCGCAGGCGCGATAGAGAAAGTCGTTGCGGTGAACGGCGCACACGAAGCGCGGCACGTCCGGCGCGTGCGTCCGCATGAGCGCCGCGTCGTCAGCCGTCATGAACAGGCTGTCCTCGCAGATCAGCTCACCCGTGGCCGTCATCGCCGCCAGCGCCGCGCGGATGTCCTTAACGGGAAAGCGGAAAAACGAGCGGGCTTCCTCCTGCGTAAAGGCCGCCATGCGGCGCGCAAACCGGCGCAGTACCTCCGCCAGCGCAGCCTCGCGAGCGGGCATAGTCGCCCGCAAGTCGGGGAACATCTCGTCGATGAGATACCACTCGCGATCCCATTCGCCGTCATACTGATCCTCATAGACGCAGAACGCCTCCTGAAGGCGCTGGAGAACCGGCGTGATTTCCTTCACCAGCCAGCCGGTTTCCTCCTTGATCTGCTGGATATTGAGCGGCCCCTCGCGGCGCAGAAGCTCAAGCAGCGTCTCCTGAGCCGCCGTCATGCGCGCGATCGGCTTTCGATAGAGCGCGGCGAAGAGCGGCATATCGCCGCTTTCAATCCAGCCCACCGTGCCGGCCAGCCGCACCTTGACCAGCGCGCGGCTGCGCTGACGCAGGCGGTTGTATGCACCGTCGTCAAAGGCGGCGCGCGGCGTCAGCGTAGGCGGCTGTCCGAAGCCGTTCCAATAGACATTGCGGCCGGGCTGCATATCGCGGTACAGTGCGGTATACTCCCGCTCGCCCACCGGCTGAGCAAAGCCCTGCCGCGCCATGCGCAGCGATATGATGCGTTCCTGTTCCACAGTTTTCCCTCCCATCTTCCACAGTGCTTTTCAGCGCTCATTCTAAAACGCATTGTTTATGAACAACTGGATTTTTCTCGTCCGGCGCGCGGTCTTTCTGATTCAGGCAATGTTCGATATGCGTCTGACCTTGTGCAAAAGAGTCTGCCTTTTTTCCCAAGTTGCGGCTAAAAAGCCCTGCCGCATCGAATCGGCAATTTCAGTCATGCCCGCAAGACGGCGAAGCTCTGTTTTCATTATATCATGCAGGCGCTCGCCTGTAAATGCGGTGCGTTAAGTTTTCGGCGCGGTAAAAAATTGTCCATTTCACCACTTGACAGGCCGCATGAAGTCTGCTATAATATCAAACTGTTACGGGGCATTAGCGCAGTTGGTAGCGCGCCACAATGGCATTGTGGAGGCCAAGGGTTCGACTCCCTTATGCTCCATTCGCCACAAAATCCGAACCTTTTCTTGCAAAGGGTTCGGATTTTTTATTTCGAAATGAATCGCGCTCATGCGCACAGCCACGCGGCAGCCTGTACAGATTTCTCAGCCGAACAGCATGCGAACGCCGCCAGCCCGCCGATCGCGTTTGTCAGAGGTTCGAATGCACGCGGCGGCAACGCTGAAAACCCGAAAGCTGGAATCCTCCGCCGGATAATCCGCGCCAAACGCTGAATAATGCGCCCGCTCCGTTCTGCGTTAATTGAGAAGCGGCGGCAGCGTCGATCGGTATTTTCAGTCAAAATCACGTTCAAAGACATTGTAACGGGCAGCAGCTCCTTGCCGGTGTGCCCATACACCATGCCCCGCGGCAATCAATGCATCAATATCCGCACCGATCGGGCGAACGGTGATATGCCGTTACTTTCTACTCCTCGTATGATTTGGGGACGGGAACATCGTATTCGGCGTCAGCACAATCGCAGAGGCATTTGAGGATAAGCAGCAACGGCTTTGGCGCTCCATCTATCCCCCCTCCTGAACGCCTGTATCGCCAGAGTCAAGCAATGCCATCTGCCCAGCGTTCAGATTATGCCTGATTATTGAAAGGATTGCAAGGCGCTTCGACAGTATTCTGCCTATGCTTGAAATTTTTGTGCTTACAGTTTTAGACAGTGTCTACCTGAGATCAAGTCAAAACAGCCAGCCAAATAGCGATGCATCTGATATGAACAGCAGAAAGGAAAGAGGAAGAGTTTTTCGCATAGCGCGCAGCGATCCCTCTCCAGCGTTTAACCAAAAAACAGCGCCATGACTCTTTCGATCACAGCGCTGATTCAAAATCAGCCTGCTCCCCCAGGAAAGCGGACGGCTGACCGGACGCCATTGCATTGTCCCCAATCACCACTTCATGCGTGAACGCGCCTCTCCGCGTCCCCGCCCGCGCTTCACAGCCTGTCCTCCTCCAGCCGATGGATTTTCCGCGCCAGCAGAGCGCTCGTGACGATCAGCGCCAGCAGGAGCAGCGCGCAGGCGCCGCCCAGCCCCCAGACAAGCGGCGAAAGCTTCTTTCCCGCCGCCGCATCGTCCGAGGCCGTCTCTTCCGCGCTCTTCACCGGCCGCGTTTCTACGCTCAGCGTTACCGGCAGCTCAAACCCGCTCTCGTTGCCCCATACGTCCTCGCCCGTCACGCTGAAAACGCCCGTATATGTCCCCGCCTCGCCGTCCGCCGCAAACGACAGCCGCGCCTGCGCCGATTCGCCGGACGCGATCGTGCCCACCAGCACGCTCTGGCGCTCGCACAGCCCGGGCAGCATCAGCGTCGCCAGCACGTTGCGCACATCGCCGCGCCCCATGTTCATCAGCGGCAGCGTCAGCACCGCCGTATCGCCCGCCACCACGCTGGCCGCCCCCTGCAGCGCGCCGCGCTCCAGACGGATCTCCTGCGTCACCGCAAGCGTACGCTTCTCCGTCCAGCTCATGTCCGCGCCCAGCGCCGTCCATGTGAGCGTCAGGTTCAGCGTGTGCGCCTTCACCGCCGCGTCCGGCTGCACGCTCAGGGGATAGAACACCTGCGCGCGCTCGCCCGGCATGAGCGATCCCAGCCGCAGACTGTCGCTCCCCGCGCTCAGTATGTCGCCGCTCTCATCCGAAACGGTCAGCAGTATGTCGCGCATTTCGGCGTAGGGATCGGTGTTGACCAGCGCAGCGGTCAGCGCGCCGTTCTCGCCCACGCGCAGGTCGGCGCTCACATTTTCAAGCGCGGGCCGCATCGCCGCGCCGCCCGGCTTTCCGTCGCGCACGCGCAGCACGACCGGAAAATCGGCCGTCACATCCGCGCCGTCCGCGCCCTTGCCGGTCACGCGCACAGTGGCGGCGTAATCGCCGTTTATGCGCCCGCTGAGCAGGCGCGCGCTCAGCCGCACGGCGTAAAGTCCGTTCTGATCGGGCAGCACGTCGATTTTCGCGCCGTCGCCCCGCAGCGGCGAGACCGTTTCGTCGTCCACCGTGAGCGTCGCCGTGATCTTCCCGGCCGCGCTGTCGCTGCGCAGCGGCAGGCAGACCGTCATCGTCTCGCCGTCGCTCGTCGGCTCATAGCCGCGCGCCCACGGCAGATAGTTCATGCCCGCGATTGTGGCGTTTTCGTCCAGCGTAAAGCCGTCCTCTGCCAGCGCAGGCGCGCACAGCGCCAGCACGGCCAGAAAAATCAGCAGCAGACTAAAGCGTTTTTTCATAATCGATCCTCTCCCAAAAGTAATTTTCATGCCGGTTTCAAAATGCAGCCCAACGGGAAGACGTGCCTTCAGGCGCATTTTTCCGCGCGCAATTCAGCGGCTCCCGCGCAAGGCGAAAGGAAACGGACACAGGACTTATGCGTACTCACGCGCCGTTCAGCAGCCCCGCGCCGGAAAGCCCCGCGAAGTGACTGCCCAGCGCCCTTTCGAAACGCGATGCGGCGCATTTTTCCGCGCGCAATTCATCGGCTCCCGCGCAGCTCGAAAGGAAACGGACACAGGACTTATGCGTACTCACGCGCCGTTCAGCAGCCCCGCGCCGGAAAGCCCCGCGAAGCGACCGCCCCACGCCCTTTCGAAACGCGATGCGGCGCATTTTTCCGCGCGCAATTCATCGGCCCCCGCGCCGCTCGAAAGGAAACGGACACAGGACTTATGCGTACTCACGCGCCGTTCAGCAGCCCCGCGCCGCAAACCTCCGCGCGCTGCCCCGTCGGCTCATGCGGTGCGGCGCATTTTTCCGCGTGCAATTCATCGGCTCCCGCGCCGCTCGAAAGGAAACGGACACAGGACTTATGCGTACTCACGCGCCGTTCAGCAGCCCTCCGCGCCGCAAACCTCCGCGCGCCCGTCGGCTCATGCGGTGCGGCTGGGAATCGCCGTCCATGGCTCTTACGCCGCGCCGCCGACGCGCTCCCATGCCACCGTCCGAAAGGAGGCTCACGCACGCTGATTCGCCGGTTTGGAAGCCCACGAAGCACTTTGCACAGCACCCTTTTCGATGTATACCGTATCGCCGACCTCCGCGCGCACTTCAAAGCGAGCGTCTCACGCCCTGCGAAAACCGCCTCCTGCCGTCTTAAAAAGACACGCCGGCGCGCGCGGAGCGTTCCACGTCCAAGGCAGTGTGTCTTGAAGGGCGGCTCTTCAGCCGGCCCCCGCGCGCCGCTCTCTCCTTTACATCTCCCGAATGTTCTCGACAATGCTGTGTGAAATTGTCTCCCGAATGCGTGAGCGCAGCGCCAGCATACAGGCGGCGTAGCACAGCGCGGAAAAGCCCACAACGCACACCGGCGCGACAATGCGCATCCACCAGACGCGCCCATAATAGGAGGTCAGCAGCGCGACCATGCACACCAGCCCGACGAGCAGGCCCAGCGCGATGCTCAGGAGAATCTGCATCCGATAGCAGCCCGCGACGGTTTTTGAATCCGCACCCACTGCCCGCAGCGTGCCGATCATGCGCGCGTCTGCCCGAATGCGCCGCGTCACGCCACCGGTAATCATGCTCACCGCCACGGCAAAGAACAGAAGCGCCACGCTCAGGAGCGCCGTCATCACCATGGCGTTCTGCTGCCGGACCGCGCGCGCTGTTTTCAGCTCGTCATAAAAGCTCATGTTGTCGGCGCGGCGCAATATGCTCTCAACCCTTTCAGAGAGCGTCTGCTCCTCATCGGCGCTCATATCGCCTTCGGTATAAATATCCAGACTGTCCACACGATCCATTGAAAAGCCCATGGCGTTCAGCCCGCGCCGCGTGGTGAACAGCGTAACCGCACTGTCCATGCCGTACAGGCTCGCCGTGCTGTTCAGCACAGCGCCGACCGTCACGGCGGCACGGCGCTCCTCAAGCCCTGCATAAAAGCCCTCCGCGCTCTGCGCTGTAAAGTCCGCTTCCGGCCCTGTGAGCAGCATCAGCTCAAGCGTCTCACCGGCGCTGAAATCGCCGTCGTTATGCGCGATCAGCGTCGCCCCCTGAAACGGCTTATTGCTCATACG
>CAKUAV010000184.1 GCA_934636425.1 uncultured Clostridia bacterium | reverse complement strand
CACCGCGAGGGGCTGTTCCCGCTGCACAAATACAGCCGCGACGAGGCGCGCGCCGTGATGGACATGGCGCAGAAATATCAGGAAAAGTTCATGCGGGAGTTCGACACGCCGTTCGTGCTGCCCTCGGACGAGTTCTATCTGGCCGCGGACATTCCGCTGCCGCCCGATTCGTTCTATGAGGACTATTCGCAGATCGAGAACGGCATCGGCATGATGCGGCTCTTGCAGACCGAGTTTGAGGAAGCGTATGAGGAGACAGACCTCACGCGCGCGCAGCCCGCGTCCGTGCTGATCGCCACGGGCACGTCGGCCGCGCCGTTCATGCGGGAGCTGATGCGCGCGCATCCCGTGCCGAACGTGACTGTGAAGGTGCTGGCGATCGAGAACGGCTTTTTCGGGCCGGAGGTGACGGTCGCGGGCCTGCTGACCGGCGGCGACATAATACGCGCGACGAAGGACTTGAGCGCCGACCGCGTGCTGATTACCGAGTGTATGCTGCGCGACGACGAGGACGTGTTTCTGGACGACAGGACGCTTGACGAGGTGCAGGCGGCCATCGGCAAGCCGCTGATCAAGGTGGGGCGGCGCGGCGACGAGCTGCTGCGCGCGATCATGAACGTCGACATGGACGCGCCGAGGGATCAGCTATAGCGGCTGCGGCCTCTGCTTATTGGAGCCGGGCAGGGATTTCCGTATGCCCGGGCGACGGCGCGGCGATTACGCACCAAGGCAACCCAGCCGCAGCGTGAAGAGAGTCCAGAGAGCCAATGGCTCTTTGGCGCAGTCTGGGGCGCGCAGCCCCAGCGTACTCCCGGCGGAAAGACCTGCAAGGTCAATGCGCCTGCGCAAAAGCGCACAAAGGCCGCGCCGCCAGCCCCGTTCCTTCGTAACCCCGTCGGGATCGCCACAAAGAAACGGGCAAACCCGAAGTGAACCCACAAAGCCCGATAACCGCATGGCAATTCGAGAACGCTCTAAGGGCGATCTCGACCCGGCGGAATAGGAACGCAAGATACCGCAAGCCGTCTCTCTTTTCCTGACAAAGGAAAAGAGACAGGCGTGAACCGAAGCCAGACATCCCAGCAGAACCGCACGGCAGGCGTGAACCAAACGCCAGACATCCCAACAGAACCGCACGGCAGGCGTGAACCAAACGCCAGACATTCCAACAGAACCGCACGGCAGGCGTGAACCGAACGCCAGACATCCCAACAGAACCGCACGGCAGGCGTGAACCGAACGCCAGACATCCCAACAGAACCGCACGGCAGGCGTGAACCAAACGCAAAACACCGCGATAGAATCGCATCGCCGGATAAGCTCGTTCCCAAAATTCCGAATTGCGCATTCCGCATTCCGAATTGCCCCAACCGTTCCCCCGCGCGCACAGACGCTTCTGCCGGCGCTATAACCGGCCAAACGCGACATTTCGCCGGCGCACAATTCACGATCCTGCGAAATGAACCGGCGCGTCGCCGCGTCAGCGCGCACTCAGCAACGCAATCCCCGCGCGGAACCCAACCCCCCCCCGCGCACACAATAATTCATCTATAAAAGGAAAGAAATCGGAGCAGCGCGCTCCGAGGAGGTGCAGGCTATATGGCAAAACCGCTCGTGGCCATCGTGGGACGGCCGAACGTCGGCAAATCGACGTTCTTCAATAAAATGGCGGGACGGCGCGTCGCCATCGTCGAGGATACGCCCGGCGTGACGCGCGATCGCGTGTACGCCGACTGCGAATGGCAGAACTACCGCTTTACAATGATCGATACCGGCGGCATAGACCCCACAAGCGACGATCCGCTGCTCCAGCAGATGCGCAGGCAGGCCGAAATCGCCATAGAGACCTGCGACGTGATACTGTTCTTCGTGGACGGCCGGCAGGGACTCACCGCCGACGACGAGACCGTCGCCGATATGCTCCGCCGCGCCGGCAAGCCGGTCATGCTGGTGGTCAACAAGATCGACAACGTGGGCATGGAGAACGAAATCTACGATTTCTATCAGCTCGGTCTGGGCGACCCCATCGGCATCTCCAGCGTCAATATGCTCAACTTCGGCGATCTGCTCGAGGAGTTGTGCAGGCACTTCCCCGAGCCGGACGAGGAGGAGGATCCCACGGCGCCGGTGCAGATCGCCGTGGTCGGCCGCCCCAACGTGGGCAAGAGCTCGCTGGTCAACCGCATGCTGGGCGAGGAGCGCGTCATGGTCAGCGACATCGCCGGCACGACGCGCGACGCGATCGACACCCGCTTCACCGACGAGATCGGCGAGGAGTACATACTCATCGACACCGCCGGCATACGCAAGCGCAAGTCGATCGAATATCAGTCGCTCGAGCGCTATTCCATCGTGCGCTCGCTGGCCGCCATAGACCGCTGCGACGTGGCGCTGCTGCTCATAGACGCGCAGCAGGGCGTGACCGAGCAGGACAGCAAAATCGCGGGCTATATCGACGAGCAGGGCAAGGCCGCCGTCATCGTGGTCAACAAGTGGGACGCGATCGAAAAGGAAACCGGCACAATGGAGGAGCAGGTCAAGAAGATCCGCGATGGGCTCAAGTTCATGGCCTACGCGCCGATACTGTTCATCTCCGCGCTCACCGGCCAGCGCGTGAACCGCGTGATCGACGCGGTGCGCAACGCCTACGCGCAGGCCACGCGCCGCATCACGACCGGCCTGCTCAACGACATACTCACCGACGCGCAGGCCGCGCTCCAGCCGCCCTCGACCAGCGGCCGGCGGCTCAAGATCTACTACGCCACGCAGCAGCAGATCAAGCCGCCGACGTTCGTGTTCTTCATAAACGATCAGAAGCTCATGCACTTCTCGTATGAGCGCTATCTGGAAAATCAGTTCCGCAAGGCGTTCGGCTTTGAGGGCACGCCGCTGCGCTTCATCATGCGCGAGCGCAGGGCGGACAAACAGGATTGACACCCTGAAGGAGGGACAAGGCAATGGCAATCGTTAAGGGCATACTGATCGCGGTGATCGCGTATTTTCTGGGCAATGTATCGACGGGTCTGCTCGTCGGCAAGGCGGTCGGAAACATCGACATCCGCAAGACCGGCAGCGGCAACGCCGGCACGACAAACGTCATGCGCACGCTGGGCTGGTTCCCCTCCGTGCTGACGCTGCTGGGCGATATGCTCAAGGCGGTGATCGCCGTGGCGATCGGCGGCGCGATACTGGGCGAGGCGGGCAGATACATCGCCGGCGTGGCGGTGCTGCTGGGTCACAACTGGCCGGTGTGCTTCGGCTTTAAGGGCGGCAAGGGCATGGCCTCGTCGCTGGGCATCATACTGGCCACGGAGCCGCTGCTGGCGCTGGCGCTCTTCCTCATTCAGGTGGTCATCCTCGTGGCGACGCGCTATATGTCGGTCGCCTCGCTCTGCACCGCCGTGCTCTATCCGCTGCTGGTCATCATATTCCATCACGGCAACGCGGGCTATGTGGTGTTCTCGATCATCGTGGGCGCGCTGGCCGTGTTCAGCCACCGCGCGAACATCAAGCGGCTGCTCAATCACACCGAGAACAGGCTGGACTTTTCCAAGATCACCCAGCTGAGCAAAAAGCTGCGCAAAAAGTGAATGAAACAGGCTTCGCCGCGATTACCGGCGGAGCCTGCTTTGAATGGAGGTATTCATATGATCGGATGCACAACATGGAGCTATGCGCCCTACAGGCCGTTTTTCTTCGAGACCGGAGGCATATACATCTGCCGCCTTGCGCCGAGCAGAACCGGCATACACTGCGAGTGGCTGGGCGATGCGGGCGTGCGCTATGACGTGATGCTGCGCATCGAGGGGCGGGGCGAATTCAAGCGCGCCGCGACGGCCGCCGTGCCCGAGGCCACGATCGACGGATTGAAGCCCGGAACCGACTACGAGCTGTACGTCCGCGCCGGCGAAAAGAAGAGCCGCGTCCGGCTGTTCCGCACGGGGGACGCGGTCGGCACGGTGGTCAACTATCTGCATCCGCGAGACGGGGCGTACGCCTTCTCCGGGCATTATCTCTGCTCGCCCTCGATGGTGCGCCATCCGGACGGCCATCTGCTCGCGTCCATGGATCTGTTCTCGGGCAATCTCCCGCAGAACCTGACGCTGATATTCCGCTCGGACGACGACGGCGCGAGCTGGCACTATCTCAGCGAGCTGTATCCCTGCTTCTGGGGCAAAATGTTCATACACAGGGGCGATGTGTACATGCTCTCCTGCTCGACCGAATACGGCGATCTGCTGATCGGCAAAAGCGCCGACGGCGGCCGCACGTTCAGCGCGCCGGTGACGCTGCTGCGCGGCTCGAACGGCAAAAACGGCGAAGCCGGCGTGCACAAAAATCCTCAGCCGCTCGTCGAATATAACGGCCGCATATACGGCACGCTCGAGTGGGGCTCGTGGGGACGCGGCTATCACGCGCCCATGATCATGAGCGCCGACGTAAGCGCCGATCTGCTCGATCCGGCCTCGTGGCATTTCACGCCGCCGCTCAGGTACGATCCCAGCTGGCCGGGCGTGGGCAAAGGGCCGAGCAGCGGCAACATAGAGGGCACGCTGGCCGTCGCGCCGGACGGCAATCTCTACAACATCATGCGCTACGACATGAGCCGCTGCACGCCCAATTACGGGCTGGCGCTGGCCTATCGCGTCAATACCGACGATCCCGACGCGCCGCTTGCCTACGATCATGCGATCAAGCTGCCCGGCAACCACTCGAAATTCACCATCCGCCATGACGACGTGAGCGGCAAGTACGTCTGCCTGCTCACGCGCATACTGGACGGGCACTGCGCGGGCAACCGCAATCTGCTCTCGCTGATGGTCTCGGACGATCTGGAGACCTGGCGCGTCGCGGCCGATCTGATCGACAGGCGCGACGAGGATCCGCGCTTTATCGGCTTTCAGTACGTCGACTATTTCATCGAGGGCGACGATCTGATATACCTCTGCCGCACCGCGATGAACGGCGCGCACAGCTTCCACGACAGCAACTATCAGACGTTCCACCGCGTGAAGAACTTCCGCGCGCTGCTCGGATAAGCGCGCAAAACAGCGCCCCGCCGCCCTCGAATGCGAGGACGGCGGGCTTTGTCGTTTGGCGGGACAGACTGCGCTAAAGAGAAAGCGTCGCGCATTGCGATGTTTGCCGATTGCTTTAGGCGCTTATCCGCAAGCCGCATTGCGTCAGGCGCGGCCAGTCTGCGCGATGAACGCTGCAGTCCGCGCGCCCGTCGGCCGGCTCGGCAGAGACGCGCGCGTTATGACTGGTGCATAAAGCGCGTGTATCGCTTTTACAGGCAGAGGGCAGGGCGCTTCGATCTGAAGATGCGCTGCGTCGGGCGCGGCCAGTCTGCGCGATGAACGCCGCAGTCCGCGCGTCCGTCGGCCGGCTCGGCAGAGACGCGCGCGTTATGACTGGTGCATAAAGCGCGTGTATCGCTTTTACAGGCAGAGGG
>CAKUAV010000183.1 GCA_934636425.1 uncultured Clostridia bacterium | reverse complement strand
CAAGGAAGTGCTCGAAAATCCCGACCGCATCAGCCAGACCGTGCTGAGCAAGGGTCTGGACGCGGGCACTGCGTTCGAAATTCTCTCCATCGACATCGCGGATGTGGATGTGGGCCGCAACATCGGCGCGCAGCTGCAGATGGATCAGGCCGAAGCCGACCGCCGCATCGCGCAGGCCAAGGCCGAGGAACGCCGCGCCATGGCCGTCGCGCACGAGCAGGAAATGATCGCCGCCGTGCAGGAGATGCGCGCCAAGGTGGTCGAAGCCGAGGCCGAGGTGCCGCACGCCATGGCCAAGGCGCTCGAGGAGGGCAAGCTGGGCGTGATGGACTACTATCAGATGCAGAACGTCATCTCCGATACGAAGATGCGCGAGGCCATATCCGGCACAGGCAAGAAGGCTGAGGATCAGAGCAAGACCGGCAAGTGATTTCGCTTCCGGGCTGACTGGAAGGGGGAATCGCATTGGAAGGGATACTGATCATACTCTTCATTCTCTGGCTGATCAACCGGGTGGCGAAGAACTCGAAGAAGATTGTGAAAAATGCGCCCGCCGCAGCGCCGAAAGCGCCGCAGGAGAAGCCGGTACAGAGCGTAAAGAGCGCCCGGGAATCGGCGGAGGTGTTCGACGCGTGCGGCCCGCTTGACGAGAGCGACCGCGCGCCCGTCGACCTCACAGAGGGCGAAAGCCGCAGCTGCGATCACGGCAGCCTCGGCGGCTCGATGGAGGTCGCCGATCATCAGGGCATGGGCGAAAAGTACGTTCACGCGCAGCAGAAGGTCAAGACGCGCGTCAAAACCGAGGTTGCAGCCACAGTCAAAACACAGGTTCGCGTCAGCCGCGAGGACGTTGTCGGAGAGACGCACATTGTGGATGAGGACGAAGCGCCCGTGGCCGAGCTGACGCCCGAGCAGATGCGCCGCGCCGTCGTCATGGCGGAGATATTGAAGCGCCCCTGCGAGCGGCAGAGGAGGTGGAGCGCCCGATGAAGAACGTGCGCATTGCCATTGCGGACGACGACGCCGGCATGAGGACAATCCTGCGCAAGATCATCGAGCGCGACGGCGGCTATGAGCTGATCGGCGAGGCGGAAAACGGCGCGCAGCTGCTCGAGATATTCGAGCGCGAGCATCCCGACGCGGTGATACTGGATGTGGAAATGCCCGAGATGGACGGCATATCCTGCGCCCGCGCCATACAGGATCGCGATCCGCGCGTCGTCATCATATTTTCGACCGCGCACGACTGCTATATGTCGGATGCGTTCGAGGTGTACGCATTCGATTACCTGCTCAAGCCGTTCAAGCTGGAGCGGGCGCTCAAGACGCTCAAGCTGGCGCGCGAACGGCTGGAGGAACGCGCGGCGAGCCATGAAACGCCGCCGGCCGAAAAGCCGCTGCGCCCCGCCGCCGGCCGGCTGATGCTGCGCGGCAAGGACGGCGTGAGCTTCGTGAGCCTGGACAGCATACTGCTGGTGCAGCGCGAGGATCGCATGACGGTCATCGATACCATCGACGGCAAGCGCTATTCGACGGGCGATTCGCTGGGCGAAATCGAGGAGAAGCTGCCCAAAGACGTGTTTTTCCGCACGCATAAATCCTATATCGTCAACATCAGCCAGATCGACTCGATCACGCCCTACGGCCGCTGGACGTTCATCGTCAAGCTCCACGGCACGGCGCGCGACGCGCTGATCACGCACGAGAAGTTCGAAGAGCTTCAAAGGATGTTTGAATAGTACAGCAAAGGCCGCCGCCCCATCCGCGTTTTATCTGCGGACGGGGCGGCGGCTCTTATGCGTTTAATGTCTGATTATACCTTGCGGAAGCGGAATATCCAGCTGCTGTAGTCGTTGCGCGCCTTGGGCAGCGGCAGACCGGCGTGCATGAGCGCCGCGCCGGAATAGACCGCGCCGCTCTCGATGTCGCGATAGTGCGCGTCGGGGCAGAGCGCCTTCATAAAGACGCGGTGGCAGGTCGGATTGGGGCGCACGAGGCGCTGATAGGTGCAGAGCACAACGTCGCGCCCCTCGTCGCCGACAAACTGCCATGCGGCGAAATTGCCGTCGAACGGGCTTTCCAGACGGGTGTATTCGCCCTGCTGGAGCGTGCCGCGCACGGCCTTGACCGTCTCGACCGCCTTGCGGCATTCATCCAGATCCTCGGCACTGAGCTTGTTGAGATCCAGCTCGAAGCCGAAGTTGCCGCCCAGCGCGACGTCGGCGCGCATCTTGATCGATGTGGAGCGGCCGGTCTGGTGGTTCGGGCTGGCGCTGACGTGCGCGCCCATGGCGCTGGGCGGGTAGACCATGCTGGTGCCGTACTGTATGGCCAGGCGCTCGACGGGATCGGTGTCGTCGCTCGTCCAGATCTGCGGCATGTAGTAGAGTATGCCCGCGTCGAAGCGTCCGCCGCCGCCGGAGCAGCCCTCAAAGAGCACATCGGGGAAGGCGGTGGTCAGCGCGTCCATTGTGCGGTACAGGCCGAGCATATAGCGGTGCTGCGTTTCCATCTGGCGCTCGGGCAGCTGATCGCCGGAGAAATACTCCATCATGTTGCGGTTCATGTCCCATTTGACATAGCCTATGGGCGCGCTTTTGAGCACAGAGGACACCGCGTCGATGATGTAATCCTGAACTTCCCTGCGGGAGAGGTCGAGTATCAGCTGCTGGCGCGCCTCTGTGCGGGAGCGGCCGGAAACATGCAGGCACCAGTCGGGATGCGCGCGGTAGAGATCGCTGTCGGGCGAGACCATCTCCGGCTCGAACCACAGCCCGAAGAGCAGCCCCATATCGGTGACCTTTTTCGCCACGCCCTCTATGCCGCCGGGCAGCTTGCGCCTGTCGACCACCCAGTCGCCCAGCGAGCAGTTGTCGCTGTCGCGCTTGCCGAACCAGCCGTCGTCGAGCACGAACAGCTCCGCGCCGATGTTCTTCGCGCCCCTGGCGATGTTGACGAGCAGCTCCTCATCGAAGCCGAAATAGGTCGCTTCCCAGTTGTTGAGCAGTATCGGACGCACCTTGTCGCGCCACACGCCGCGCACGATGCGCCGGCGAATGACGTTGTGGAAGCGCTTCGACATGCCGTTCAGGCCTTCTGCGGAATAGACCATGATGGCCTCGGGAGTCTGGAATGTCTCCTTCGGCTCGAGACGCCAGCGGCAGACCTCGGGGTTCAGGCCGATGGACAGGCGGGCGTTGTCGAAGTTGTTGACCTCCGCGGTGGCCAGGAAGGAGCCGCTGTAGACCAGCGTCATCGCCCAGACGGAGCCGCTGTGCTCGGTGGCCGTCCTTTCGCAGGCGGCGATGAAGGGATTCTGCTCATGGCCGGACGCGCCGCGCTGGCTTTCGACGTGCACTGTGGCGCGGCCGATGGGATTGCGGCAGACGACGCGCTCGCGCGCCCAGCCGCCGTTCAGATTGATGTAGTCGTAATCGCAGCCGTAGAGCGGCACGCTGGCGCTCTGCATATGGGTGAGCGTCAGGTTCTCGCTGCCGGCGTTCACAAGGCGCATGCTGCGGGTGAGCGCGTCCAGCTCCTCGAGCACGCTGTATTGCAGCTCGACGGTCAGACCGGTCAGCGGGTCGGCGAGCGTGATGACGAGCGATGTGGCCTCCGCGTCGGATTCGGTGTATACGGCGGGCAGACCCTCCAGCTTCTTCTTGCCGGCGGCGATGGCGTGGCTTATATAGCTGAGCTTGACCAGATCGTTGCCCTGCTCGTTCATGGCGCACACGGCGGGCGTGCCGTAATAGCCCGTGCCGCGGGTGGGCGCCTCGTGCGGCGCATGGCTGGCGGGGGAGTCGAAGGACGCGCCGCCCCAGTAGCCGTTCATCAGATAGGTGAGATCGCCGTCGGGCAGACGGTCGCCCCAGTAGAGATTCATGAGACCCAGTGCGTCGTCCAGATACAGGCAATAGCTGAACGATTTGCCCTGCAAATGGAACACGCGGGTGGCTTCGTTGAATGAAATGGGCATGATTCGATCCTCCATGAAAGATTATTCAACAACATTCTACCATCATTTGCGCGCTTTGAAAAGAGCAAAAAACGCGCTCGGGCAGATTTTTGTATTGCGCATTGATGAAACGCCATGTATAATAACAGAGGAATGTTTTCGAAAACATTCCAATGAAGATTTGGATGAAGATTTGGACGAAGATCTGGATGAGAGCCTGCCGGCCGCATATAAAGCGCGCTGAAACGAGACATGAAACGAGACATATAAGGAGAAAGAGCCATGCAGACGAGAATCGAGACCATAACGAGGGGCGTCATACGCGTTCGCCGCAGCGAGGACTTTAAGGAAAGCTGGCTGGAGCGCTACAAAATCCTGAACGCGCAGCCGGAAGAGGGCGCGGACGCGGGCTTTGCAGTGACCGAGAACGCCGTGACGCTGCCATCCGGCCGCGTGCTGCCGCTGAACATATGGACGGACGCGCATGACGAGATGTGGAACGCCCGCCTGAGCGCCATGCTCGCGCGCTATGCCGACAAAAAGCTGGGACAGCGCGTTATCATCGGCGATCCGGGCGAGCATCGCAGGAGCGCAATGGAAGCGCCCGAGCGCACAGAGCACACGCCGTTCGGCTTCTCGCTGGGCGTGAATGAGACGGAGCGCTTTTACGGCCTCGGCGAGGGCAACCGCACAGGGCTCAATCTGCGCGGCGCGACCTGTCAGAACTGGGTGTACTATCAGTTCGACGAAGCGCCCATACCGTTCTTCATGAGCAGCGAGGGCTGGGGCGTGCTGATCAACAACGACTGGAAGCATTTCGTCGATGTGGCCGCGGAGAGAAGCGATCTGGTGAGCGTCTGCGGTCAGGATGGCGAGCTGGACGTGTTTATACTGGCCGGCGAGAGCATGCAGGACGTGCTCAGGCTGTACTGCCGCCTGACCGGCCACAACATGCTCCTGCCCAAGTGGGCGTACGGCCTGACCTACATCGCGCCGATATTCGCCGATCAGTATGAGGTGACCAACGACGCGCGCCTGTTCCGCTCAAAGCACATCCCCTGCGACATGATCTCGCTCGAGCCGGGCTGGATGACCAAGTTCTACGATCACGGCACCGACAAGCAGTGGGAGATCACGCGCTTTCATATGCCGCACTACCGCAGCCGCCCGCATCCCGAATCGTTCATCACCGCGCTCAAGCGCTATGGCTTCAAGCTCAAGCTGTGGCTGTGCGTGGACTATGATCTGACCGCCGAGGAGGAGCGCATCGTCAGGGGCGAGGATACCTGCACGCCCGAGGCGTGGTTCAACCACCTGCGCGCGTTCGTTCAGGACGGCGTGGACGCGTTCAAGCTCGATCCGTGCGAGATGGTCTACGAGGTGCACCCCGGCCTGAACTATGCCAACGGCTCCTGCGACGAGCAGATGCACAACCTCAATCAGGTGCTGCTGGGCAAGCAGATGTATCAGGGCTTCGTCAACGAGATCGGCCGCCGCCCCATGCACCACTACTGCGGCGCGTACACCGGCATGCAGAAGTGGAGCGCCTTTACCACCGGCGACAACGGCGGCAAGCAGGGCGCGCTGATCTGGAT
>CAKUAV010000182.1 GCA_934636425.1 uncultured Clostridia bacterium | reverse complement strand
TGAGACCCATGCCGGGCGCCTGCGCGAAGGGCACGTTGGCCAGGAAAGCCGTCAGGAAGCAGCCTATGGCGGCGGACACGCAGGTGGCAACCAGAACGGCCGTGTACTCCATGCCGGTGGCCGACAGGTAGCTCGGATTGACGAAGATGATGTACGCCATGGCGAAGAACGTCGTCAGGCCCGCGATCAGCTCCGTGCGGACATTGGTTCCGTGTTTTTTGAGACCGAAGATCCTCTCAAGCACTTGAACAAACCCCTTCCAACATCATTTGTTGTTCCGTAAAAAACGAGGACTTAGCTATTGTACGGAAATGTGGCGTATTCGTCAAGCCATTTTCACATGATTTTACATTACATTCGTCCTATTCCGATCGTTCTCTGCAATCGCCCGCTTGAATGTTCCCATAATCGCCATGCCGACGCACTGAATGCACACCGATACGCCGATCATGAAGCGCACCCCGCGCGAATCGATCAGAAGGCCGCCCAGCTGACTGCCCATCAGTGCGCCGAAGTTCGCATAGGCCATATCGCCCAGTCCGTGGACGCGGTTGAGCGCGTTTTCGGGCGCGATTTCATTGACAAACTGACGGCGCGCGGGCAGAATCAGCCCGTAGCCCATGCCATTGAGGAAATAGACGATGTAGAGCACCCACACGCTGCCCGCAAGCCCCATCATGACCGTCGAGGCGATATAGAGGCCGCCGGCCAGCAGCATCCTGCGCCGAGCGCTCAGATTGCGGTACAGCCTCGGAAAGCGCATCACGAGGAATTCGGCCACCGTGTTGAACGCCGTGGCCACGCCCATGGCCGACACCGTGCCGCCGACATTCTCTATGACCAGCAGGTTCAAGTTGATCAATGGCGAATTCGCCAGACCCATGACGCCCATGCTGACGATGAACAGCCACACCACCGGCGGCAGCGTCCGAAGCGACGCCTTTTTCACGCTCTGCGCCGCTCTCTCGAGCGCCGGTATTTCGGGCGTGCGCGTCGCGACGAAAATGGCCACGCAGGCCAGCAGTGACGAATAAATCGGCATGACGATATGCCCGATTCTTTCGATTGAAAAGCCCATGACGATCATCACGCCGGCATAGGACAGGCTGCCCAGCGCGCGGATGGGCGAATACGCGTCGCGATCGTTCGGAAAGCTGCGGATCAGCCAGGTGTCCAGCACCGGAGAGAGCGCCTGCTGCACAAAGCCCAGCGCGACGTAAAACGCGCCCAGCAGCCAGAGCGACGGCGAAAGGTATATGCCCAGCTGCAGAAGGATCGTCAGCGCCATGCCGATGATGAACACGCGGCGGTTGTTCTGCCTGCGGTCGCACACAGAGCCTATGACAAACTGCCCCGCGCAGGCGCTGGCCATGACCAGAGCGAGCATCAGCCCCGCGCCCGACGCGCTCACGCCCCGCTCGCTCGTCAGATAGGACACCATGTATGTGTTGAACGAGCCGCAGGTCATCCAGTAGAACATCTCGAGCAGCGTAAAGCTGCGCCTGAGCGCCTTATCGTGCGGCATTGACGTCACCGGCTTTCTCGGGATCGAGCCGCTCGAGGAACAGCCCTGAACGCGACACCGGCTCGCCGCCCGCATAGAGATGCGACGTGTCCCCCATCTGCATGCACTTGAGGAACACCTCGCCCTTCACGCGCTCCTCGGTCACGAATGTGGTCACGGAGCTGGTGGGCAGGAAGAAGCTCTGCCACATCACGGGCAGCGCCGCGCCGGTCAGATGCGCTATGATCGCCATGCCCAGCGCGAAATGGCAGAACAGCACGATCGTGTCCTCGGTATTCTCCTCGCAGCGGAAAATATGGCCGTCGCGGCGATAGCCGTATTTTTCCAGCAGATCGTCCACGCCGCGGCAGGTCTCCTCATAGATTTCGCGCACGTCGCCCGTCGCCATCAGCGGATGATCGAGCCATTCGTCCTTGTCGTACAGCGCTTCCTGACGCGTCCAGTACTGCGGCGCGAGATTCCACGGAATGCGCTTTTTCTCGCTGAACGGATCGGCCACATGGCCGCGAAATTCGTGCAGCCAGGGCAGTATCTGCAGATCGTTTTCACGATTGAGCCGCCTGAGCGTCGGCGCGGCCGTATCGCGCGCGCGTCCCAGCGGCGAAGAGTAAAAATCTCGAACATCCAGCTTTGAAAGCCGCTCGCCCAGCAGCTCCGCCTCGCGCCAGCCCTTTTCGGTCAGCGAATCGATGGAATAATCGGGATCGCCATGCCTGATGATCAGCAGTTTAATGGGTATCCTCTCCTTTGTCGCTCATATCGCGCAGCATATCGTCAAACGCGCTCTTGTCCGAAGCGCTGATCTTGCAGGATTCCTTAATCTTGCGCACAGCGCGGGCGCGAACAAATGGATCGACATCACCGCGCAGAAACGTCATCACAGCGCCCGCGTCGGTCGACGCCGTCTCGGCCAGCAGCCACGCAAGCGCCATGCGGGCATAGTTGTATTCTCCGCAGTTTGCCGCACGCGCCGCCTCGAGAACGCGCTGCGTCCAGCCGCGCTCCCGGGCAAAATGATCGCACAGGCAGACCAGCGCGAAGCGGACGGTGAATTCCTCGTTTCTCTCCAGAAGCCGCTTGAGCCACTGCCAGCCGCGCGCGCGGTCATCGCGCAGGAAGCGGCAGGACGCGCACACGCTGTCGCACACGCCCCAGTTGTCGATGCGCTGAAGGAACGCCTCCATGACGCGCGTATGCTCGTCAAAGGGCAGATCGGCCTGCGCCAGCACGAGGCCGCGGATCATGATTTCCTCGTACGGCGCGCCCGCATCCATTTCCGGCCAATCCCTCCAGCGCCCGTCCTTCAGCGCCTGCTTCACATAGCGCCGGATGAGCGGCATTCTCACGCCGACGATGTTCGAAACGCCCGGCAGCAGCCTGCTCTGAAAGGCCGCGTACGCCGCCTCCGCCGACGCGCTCAGGAAATCGCCGATCTCGCTCATGCCCTCGCGCCCTTGTCCGGCCACGGCTCAAGCCGCTCGCCCTTAACCATATACGCCGTCTCCGCGCGCATCGCCATGGGCGTATCGTGCAGCGAATCGGAATAGAAGCGCTCCACGCGCGCGCCGGGAAACGCCGCGTCGAACGCGCGCACCTTCTCCGCGCCGTCGCAGTTTTTGCCCGTGCACACGCCCTTTTCGATATCGACCGGCGAGCCCAGCACATATTCAATGCCCAGCCGCCGGCACGCGGGACGCACGAAATCGACCGGCGAGGCGGTGATGACCACGTCGTCCGGCCTGTGCGCGTCCAGATACCAGCGATGGATCAGATTCATATGCTCATCCCAGAAGCGCTCGATCTGCTTTTTCGGCTCGGGGACGTCGCGCAGGAAGCGGAAGAGCGACTGCTTGAATGCGTTTTTGTCGCACAGTCCCAGCTTCATTGAAAGCACCGAAATCAGCGTTCCGGGCAGAAAGCGCAGCATTTTCGGCCAGCGCCTGATCGACCAGAGATAAAACTGAAACGTTGTGTCCTTGTGGAATATCGTCTTGTCAAAATCATAAACGTTCATTCTATCACCAACTCCACTGGGCAGTGATCCGACCCGTAAATCTCATTGTGTATCGACGCGGATTTGAGCCGTCCCTTCAGCCGCTCGGACACGACGAAATAGTCTATGCGCCAGCCGGCATTTGTGGCGCGGGCGTTGCGGATGTAGCTCCACCAGCTGTACGCGCCCGCCTCGTTCGGATGGAAATAGCGGAACGTATCGATGAAGCCGCTTGAAAGCAGACGTGAAAACGCCGCGCGCTCCTGATCGCTGAAGCCGGCGTTCATATGATTGGTTTTCGGATTTTTGAGGTCGATTTCCTCATGCGCGACGTTCAGATCGCCCGTGAGAATGACCGGCTTGACGCGATCGAGCGCCATGAGATATTCGCGAAAATCATCTTCCCATCTCATGCGGTAGTCCAGCCGCGCCAGCTCGCGCTGCGCATTGGGCGTATAGCACACCACCAGATAGAAATCGTCGTATTCGGCGGTGATGACGCGCCCCTCGTGATCGTGCTCGTCGATCCCGACGCCGTTCGCAACGCTGATCGGCTCAACGCGGGTCAGCAGCGCCGTGCCCGAATAGCCCTTCTTGTCGGCGTAGTTATAGTAGGCGTGATAGCCCTCGAGGCCGCCTTCAAACTGCCCCGGCTGAATCTTCGTTTCCTGAAGCGCGATCATGTCGGCATCCAATGCCGCCATGCTCTCGAAAAAGCCCTTGCCCACGCACGCGCGCAGGCCGTTGACATTCCATGATATGAGTTTCATCCATTTCCTCCACACTGTGGGTCGATCGCCTGCGTCAACTCCCGCAGGATTTTCGCGCCGTTCGCCGAATCTGGCGCAGAGGCCTTTTTTGGCAAATGCTCCGGATTCGAGCGCCGCATTGCCCGAAGAAAGCCCGAAGCCCCTTGGGAATCCGGCGCTGTTCTCAGGCAGATTCCCGCAGGCGCGGCGGCGCTGAATTGCAAACGCCGCCCTACAAAAGACGGCCGTACTCCCGCCGCATCGCAAGCGGGAAATTCTCAATACGTACACACATTATTGTATCAGAAAATGCGCCCCGCCGCAATCGGCAGGACGCTGAAAATCAAAACTTTGCCTTAAGTATTTTCTTCGGATACGCGCTCCAGCACGCAGATCTGCCGTCCCTCTTCAAAATCGCTGGGCGCAAGGCTGGGGTTGAGCCGCAGAAGCCTTCCGGGCGTGACGTTCAGCTTGGCCGCGATGCTGTCCAGCGTCTCGTCCGCGCCGATTATGTAGCTGCTCGCGCCGCCCGGACAGATGCGCCGCGTGCCCTCGGGCGGCACGCAGTAGCGCTGTCCCGCCGTGAGCGACGTGGGCGACAGCTCCGGATTGCTCAGCCGGAACGCCTGATAGGAGATGTTGTAGCGCCGAAGCAGATCGGCATAGGTTTCGCCCGCCTGCACCGTGCCCGCGGTATAGCCCGCCGGACATTCGCGCGCCTGCGGCTCTCCCGGCACGCACAAAAGCTGCCCCACGCTGAGGCGCGCCACATCCACATACGGATTCAGCTCGGCCAGCTCCCCCGCCGTCACGCCCTGCGCGCGGGCAATCGAATTGAACGTATCGCCCGCCTTCACCGCATACACACGTCCCGCCGTGCAGACCACCTGATTGCTTCCTTCCATGCCTCATTCCTCCTTTTCGCCTACGCAGACATACTATGTGCCGCCGCGCAGCACCGTGACCGCAAAAGAGGAAATCCGCCCGCAAAAAGCGCAAAAGCAAGCCCGTTGAACCGCTGCCATGCCGCGCAGGCCGCTTCGGAAAAGCGCTCTGAACCCGAAATACCGTGATCGTGAAAAGAGATTTTGCAGGCAGCCGGCTTTGACCCGTATCCGCAAGGCATTTGAAATCCACGGAATGCCATTCCCGATAGCCGCCGCGCCTGCCCGAGGGAAAATAAGCCGCAAAAAAGGCGCGGAGATGATCGCTTTTTTCACCTCCGCGCCCGCTCGCTAATCCGTATAGACGATGTGCGTTTGAAATCCACGGAATGCCATTCCCGACAGCCGCCGCGCCGTCCGAGGAAAAATAAGCCGCAAAAAAAGCGCGGAGATGATCGCT
>CAKUAV010000181.1 GCA_934636425.1 uncultured Clostridia bacterium | reverse complement strand
GCCAGAACGAACTGACCGTCAGCGCGCTTGGTGCCCAGACGCTGCGCGGCAGAGTCACGGCCGTTGCGCGAGCTGCCCATACCTTTTTTATGAGCAAACAGCTGCAAATTCATGATAATCATGTGCACTACCTCCTATTCCTGCATTTTACCCGGACGCATCCGGGGTACTGTTCAGAGACGCTCTGAAGCCCCTGCTGCGCCACAGCCAGCACAAGGCCGGCGTCGCGCCGCTTCTCTTCAGTCAAATCGTCCGGCAGATCGAGCCGCAGAAAGCCGATCTCGTCATTCTGGCGAACGGGCGCGTCGATGCCCAGCACCGACACAACGCCGTTGGCCGCCGTAATGAGTATCGCCGATACCGCCGCGCAGACAATGTCGCTGCCCGCCTCGGCGTATCCCGCGTGCCCTTCCGCCGTGAAGCTGATGAACCTGTCCTCTTTGCGTTCAAAGGTGACGGTTATCATAATCAGCCGATCTCGGTGATCTTCACCTTGGTGTACGGCTGACGATGACCCTGCTTCCTGCGCTCGTTCTTCTTGGACTTGTACTTGTAGACGACGACCTTGGCGCTCTTGACCTGGCCGAGGACTTCGCCCCCAACCTTCGCGCCCTCAACCACGGGCGTGCCGATCACCACACCGTCGTCCTTGCCCAGCATCAGAACATCGAAGTTCACCGCGTCGCCTTCCTTGGCGTCGAGCTTCTCGACGTAGATCACGTCGTCCTTCTGAACACGATACTGCTTACCACCGGTCTTAATGACTGCATACATCTGCGTTGCACCTCCTTACAAAGTCTCGCCGAATACAGGCACGCTCGAAGAGCGATTTCCCAGCCCGTTCCGTGCGGATCACCTTCATAGTATACGTCATATCGCTGAAAAAGTCAATCGGCGCACACACAATTAACAACCGACGCAGAAACCTCGTGCTATAATAAGTAAAAACAGACGAAGGGAGCGCCGTTTATGACTGTCCGGGAGATTATGTTCGACCAGTTCCATCCCGTCGTGCGCTTTGCCGCCGCTGTGACGCCCGCCGCGCGCGGCCTGATGCTGGCGGCCGATTGCAGGCTGTTCCGGCTGCTGAGCGGCGCGGGAGAATTGCAGCTGAGCGACCGCAGCATTCCGCTTCAGGAAAGTCGGCTGATCTATCTGCCGGTCGGCGTGCCCTATCGCTTTGCCGTGGACGCGGCGACGCGCGTGTTTTCGGTCAATTTCGACCTGACGCACGAGCGCGCCGATCGCCAGAACAGCATGCCGCCGTTTCTCTATACGCCGCAGGGACAATCGCGCCTGACCGTCTGCCGCGTCGCCGACTGCCCGCTTTTCGACGCGCCCGCCGTGCTGCCGGTCACATCGCGGATGCAGAGCGCGCTGTGCGAGCTGGAGCAGGAATACCTCTTTCAGCGGCGCTATGCCGCGCAGAAAATGAGCGGCTGCATGCTCTCTCTGCTGGCCGATATGGCGCGCGTGCACGGGGCGGGCGCGCCCGGAGACTATGTACAGCCGACCGATTCGGTCATCGCCTTCATTCACGCGCACTATGCCGAGCCGCTCACCAATCAGTCCATCGGCGCAGCGCTCGGCTATCACCCCAACTATATCAACCGCCTCACCGTGCTGCACACCGGCCAGTCGCTGCACCGCTATCTGATGACGGTGCGCATCCATCGCGCGCTCGATCTGATCCAGTCGACCTGCCAGCCGCTCTCCCTGATCGCTCAGGCCTGCGGCTTCCAGAGCGGCGCGCACTTTTCGCGCTGCTTCAAGGCGGTTATGGGCGCGTCGCCCAGCGCCTTCCGCGCGGACGAAACATAAAACGCCGGCCTGATCTCGATCGATCAAACCGGCGCGCGATTATCACTTTTTATACTTCTTCAGCTCGGCATTCGCCTTGGCCAGCTTGGCTGTCAGATCGTTCACCTGCGCGGTCAGCTCTTCAATGCGCGCCTGCGCATCGCCCGTATCACCCTGCTCGGAGAGCGTCTTCAGTTCATCCAGCGCCGCGTCGCGCTCGGCCATGACCTTTTCGAGCTCGCTGCGGGCGCCGCTGCGCACCTTTTCAAGCTTGGCCGTCAGCTTTTCGACCTGCGCCTTGAGGGTTTCGATTTCCTCTGCGTGCATCGCCTTGAGGGCTTCGGCTTCCTTGATGGCCGCATCGCGCGCGGCCTGGGCGTCGGTCAGATCGGCAGCGCTCTTCTCGAGCTCGGCGCTCAGCCGCGTGATCTCGGCCTGCGCTTCTTCCTGCGCCTGTGCAGCCGACGCGTCCTGTTTCTCCATGGCCTTCTTGACCTCGTCGCGCTCCGCCGTCATGTCGTCCAGCGCCTTCTGCGCCTCGGCCAGCTGGTCTTCAAGCGCGCCGGCCTGATCCTGCGCTTCAGAAAGCTGGGTCTCAAGATTCGCCTTGCCGCTCTCCGCACCGCTCAGACGGTTGGTCTGAACAATTCCAACGATCACCGCAACAGCCAGTACCAATGCAAGAACCCACGTCAGCCAATTCTTCTTCACACGCAATCCCTCCAATTTATGTTGTTTTCCATTGGCTTTAATGTGATTTTATCATATTCTTATGTCAAAATCAAGCGGCCTGCGCCCTTTTTTATTGATTTTGGGGATGACATTTATGTGAAAACGGGTTACAATAGTATCAGAGTGTGCCTTTATGCACAGATGCCCCCATAATGCCTTAAAGGAGGAATCATTCATGAGTCATATTCCTACGCCGCACATTACCGCGCGCGAGGGCGACTTCGCCCGCACCGTGCTGATGCCGGGCGATCCGCTGCGCGCCAAGTTCATCGCCGAGCATTTCCTGACTGACGCTGCGCTGGTCAACAACGTCCGCGGCGTGCAGGGCTATACCGGCCATTATCAGGGCAAGCGCGTCTCCGTCATGGCCTCCGGAATGGGTATGCCCTCGATCGGCATCTATTCCTATGAGCTGTACAACTTCTACGGCGTTGAAAACATCATCCGCATCGGCTCGGCGGGCATGATCTCGCAATCGCTGAAGGTGCGCGACATCGTGGCCGGCGTCAGCGCCTACACCAACTCGAGCTTTGGCCGCCAGTTCGGCTTCGACGGTCAGCTTGCGCCCTGCTGCTCCTATGAGCTGCTCGAAAAGGCCATGCAGGCCGGCAAGGCGCTGGGACAGCAGCCGGTCGCCGGCGCGATCTATTCGTCCGACTGCTTCTACGACGATTCAGAGCCTTTGGGCAAATTGCAGAAGCTGGGCGTACTGTGCGTCGAAATGGAAGCCGCCGCGCTGTATCTCAACGCCGCCCGCGCCGGAAAGAACGCTCTGGCGCTGCTGACCATCTCCGACAACCCCTTCACCGGCGAGGGTCTGACCGCCGAGGAGCGCCAGAACACATTCACGCGCATGATGGAAATTGCGCTGGCCATCGCCTGACGAATTGAGGAGAATCCATGCTCTTTACCGACTACATATGGGATTTTGACGGCACGCTGTTCGACACCTATCCGCGCATAAGCGCGTCCTTCCGCGAAGCGCTCAGGCGGCTGGGCTGTGAGCGCCCTGAGGACGAGATTCTCTCGGCGGTCAAGATGTCGGTGCGCGGCGCGGCAAACGACTATGCGCGCCGCTACAGTCTGGATGCGCGCGATATCAATCGCCTCTATCACGAAATCGAGAGCGCGCTGCCTCTCGACGACATGGCGCCCTATCCCGGCGCGGAAGCGTTTCTGCGCGCTGTGATGGCGCAGGGCGGCCGCCACTTTCTCTACACCCACCGCGACCGGGGCGCCATGAAGGCGCTGGCCAACCACAATATGGCCGACTGCTTTTCCGGCGCGATCACCGTGGAGGATCCCTTCCCGCTCAAGCCCGCGCCGGACGCGCTTTTGCACCTGATGAAGCGCTGCGCCATTGCGCCCGAGGCCGCCGTCATGCTGGGCGACCGCGACATCGACGTTGAAGCCGCGAAAAACGCCGGCATCGCGGGCTGCCTGATCGACGCGGGGCACTACTACGACGGCTATCGCACGCCCCTGCGCTGCGAGCGCATCGACGATCTCTACGCGCTGATGAAGCTGTAATACGACAAAACAGGGCTGCTGCAGACGGTTCAAATCTGCGACGACCCTGTTCCTCTGCAGATCAGGCAAAAGCCATCTGACGAACGCGCTGCAAAAGGAGTCTCTCCGGAAACGGCGCTCTCACTGCCCCAGATGGAGCAAAATCAGCAGAAAATCCGGATAAATCAGACAGACTTCGGCTTTCCAATGCCGCGCTTTGCCATTGCTTTCATTTTCTTCTGATGCAGCAGGCCGAAGAGGGCGTGCTTCCCCTCTCCGGCCTGTACTTTCTATTCGATTATCGCTTTTCCATCTCGATGGCGCGGCCGGCCAGACTGCTGCGGTCAAAGGCGGTCAGCACGTCCAGCGTGTGGAATGTTCTGCGGCTGCTGGTGATGAAATCGTCATGGCCGTCGCGTATGGCGCGCGCCATTTCGAGCAGACCCAGACCGCGGCTGTTCACTTTGTTTTCAAACAGGAGCGGCATCTCGCGCACTTCGCCTTCCTCGGGGCGATAGAGCTTGACAGGGCCGCCAAACGTGTTGGGATCGGGCACAAACAGCGTTCCCTTCTCGCCGTAGACCTCGATGAAGGGCAGATCGCTGCGCCACACGTCGAACGATGTGGTCAGCGTGCCCACCGCGCCCGATTCAAAGCGCATCGTGCCGGAGAGGAATGTGCTCACCTCTACGTCGATTTTCTCGCCGTAATGCTCCTTGCAGGTCATTGTGCGCTGCTGGAAGGAACGTGATGTCGTCGCGGAGACGGTCTCCACGCGGCCCAGCAGATAGGTCATCGCGGTGATGTAGTAGGGCCCCATGTCCATCATCGGGCCGCCGCCGTACTTGTAGAAAAACTCGGGATCGGGATGCCAGGACTCCGGGCCGTGGCTCATCATGAAGCCGCTCGCGCCGACCGGCCGGCCGATGAAGCCGTCGTCGATCAGCTTTTTGCAGGTCTGTATGCCCGCGCCCAGGAATGTATCCGGCGCGCCGCCGATCATCAGCTTCTTCTCCGCGGCCAGCTCGACCAGTTCGCGCCCCTCCTCTATGGACGCGCCCAGCGGCTTTTCGGAATAGACGTGCTTGCCGTGCAGCAGCGCCTGTTTCGTGACCTCGTAATGCTGGAAGGGACGCGTGATGTTGAGTATCAGGTCGACGTCGGGATCGTCGAACGCCTCGTACATATCGGCATAGATTTTGCCGACGCCGTATTCGGCAGCCGCCTTTTCGGCCTTTTCGCGCACCAGATCGCACAGTCCGACGACCTTCATCTCGGTAAAGCGCGTCGTGATGTTCTTCAGATAGATGCCGCTGATATTACCCACGCCAATGAATGCTACGCCAACCGCCATGGTTTTGTCCTCCTGTTTTTGCGTTTTCTATTGAAGCCTGAGTTTTTCAAGCCAGTTCATGAAGCGCGGCTCGGGCTGCGCTTCAAAGAGCATCTTTTCTCCGGTGGTCGGATGAATAAAGCCGATGCGGAAGGCGTGCAGCAGCTGCCCGCCCTCGACCGGACAGGGCGATTTTTTCGGGCCGTAAACCGGGTCGCCCAGCACGGGATGGCCGATAGAGGCC
>CAKUAV010000180.1 GCA_934636425.1 uncultured Clostridia bacterium | reverse complement strand
CTTGTTCCCCCGTCCGCCTGCTTGTCAAAGACTTTTTTGAAAAGCCGAGCACTGCCGGCAGGCAATGGCTCAGGCTGTTGAAAAAACCTTCGGAGAGCTCGATATGGCCGAAGCTCTCCTGAGCTTCCAATCGTACCCGGCGGCGTGTACGGCGGACGCGGGACGATTGAAAGCGGCGGAAAAGCTCATTTTCCAGAGCAAAAAAACGCTTCCTTGCGGTTTTTGCGCCTGAAAATCCGAAAGATTTCAGCAAAACTGGTCGGGGTGGCAGTGGCGGGGGGAACTCGCTCTCCCGTCCGCCAGCTTGTCAAAGACTTTTTTGACGAGCTGAGTACTGCCGGCAGGCAATGGCTATGTTTTAGCGGGGGATCTGGTATGATATGCGCAATTCCATTTCGCACGCGCGAGACTGTTTGCGCCGTTCGGCATGCCGATAGCATCCTTTTGCATTTCCGGCGCAGTCGGCAGGCCGCGTTTCTTTTGCGCTTCTTATATAAAAAGGAGATTTTCAGCCCTTCACGGAATCCCGGGGGAGTACAAGTCCATAGCGGCAGCAGATGACATGGCGCCGCCGTGACTGCTTGTCAAAAAAGTCTTAATGAGCTGATGAACGGGGATGCGGCTCCCCGCCGTACGCCCCTCTCCAGCTTTTGCTCTGGAAATGGAATTTTTCGCCGCAAAAAGTCGTCTTGCCTCCCATTTTCGAGAGGGTTCGACCCATTCGAGTTCGCCGAAGGTTTTTCGACAGTCTGACATGGCTTCACCATAAGTGAACAGGCAATAAAAAAATGCGTGTTTAGCAGTCTGCTTTTGCTTCCCCGCCGTTCTCGTCTCTCTGCCGCGCCTTGCTTTTCCCAGCTTTTCGTGAAGAGTCCGTTTTTTCTCTCTCATCGCCTCGAGCACCACCGCGCCCCGCGTCCGTCGCTGGATTTTCATTATAAGAAAAAGCGAGACCCCATTATGGAATCTCGCCAGTGCGGGAAACAGGACTTGAACCTGCATGAACTAAGCGTTCACTAGAACCTGAATCTAGCGCGTCTGCCAATTCCGCCATTCCCGCAAGTATGATGGGCAGGGGTGGATTCGAACCACCGAAGTCTGCGACGGCAGATTTACAGTCTGCTCCCTTTGGCCACTCGGGAACCTACCCATGTTTATGAAAATGGAGCTGGCGAAGGGACTTGAACCCGCAACCTGCTGATTACAAATCAGCTGCTCTGCCAATTGAGCTACACCAGCGCGTTTCGCACCCGTTCAACCCCGAGAAAAAACAATAACGACCCGGAAGGGGCTCGAACCCTCGACCTCCAGCGTGACAGGCTGGCGTACTAACCAACTGTACTACCGGGCCATAATGGTGGGCCTTCAGGGACTTGAACCCCGGACCAATCGGTTATGAGCCGACCGCTCTGACCAACTGAGCTAAAGGCCCTCGCGCCCATAGGCAATGGAAGGAAATGACCTCGACGGGACTCGAACCCGTGTTACCGCCGTGAAAGGGCGATGTCTTAACCGCTTGACCACGAGGCCTCGAATTCTGGTCGGGGTGACAGGATTCGAACCTGCGGCCCCATGCTCCCAAAGCACGTGCGCTACCAGACTGCGCTACACCCCGACAGGGCTTGCTGGGACGCCGTTCTCACAGCGACATGAGACATTATATCATCGATTCGCCGCTTTGTCAATACTCCTCTTTTAATTTTTCCGCATTTTTTGGCGCGCATTTTCGCCGCACCGATCGGCGAAAGCTGCCCTCCGCCAATCTCCCGCCTTTCGCCGCGCTCTAAAAAACGGCCGCCCCCTCCCGCAGGAGAGAGCGACCGCCCATTTTGGCTTAATTCAGCGCAGCATGTTCAGCGCCCAGGCGGATTACTGACCGTCGTAGTTCCAGGCCGTCACGCCGCGATCCTTCAGGTACTGGTTGAGCTGCTCCTGGCAATCCGCGCGAACGTCTTCAACGCCGTTGGCCTTCAGCTCGTCCAGCATCTTGTTGTAGTGCGCTTCCCAACCGGCCGCGCCCAGATAGCCCTTGCCCAGCGCATCGCCATACTCCTTGGAGATGGCGGCCAGATTGGCGACCTCGGCCTCGTAGTTGGTCTTGTCGTAGGAGAAGTTGAGCAGCGGAGAGGAGTAAGCGGTCTTCTCCAGCTCCTTCAGCTCGGCGTACCAGGAGGGATCGTTGGCCAGATTCTGGGTCAGGCGAACGTTCTCGCAGGTGCCGATCGTCCAGCACCACAGGCCGTACGCGAAATCGGAGGTGGGCTGAGAAGCGCCGCCCAGCACGGTGATGGAATGATCGTCGTCGTTGTCCTCAACCCAGTGCTTGCCTTCCTCGCCGTAGATCAGCAGCTGATACAGCGGCGCATTGACGTACACTTCGTTCAGGAAGGTCATGGCCTCCTCGGGATACTCGGAGGTGTAGGGGATGCACATGCCGGTCGCGCGGCCGAGGTTGTACAGGTTGGTCTTGGAGTTGTAAACAACTTCGCAGGGGAAGCCGTAGTTCTTCTCGAGCTTCTTGCCGTAGTCGTCGGTCCAGGCGTTGTGCGCGTTGGTCACGATGTCCTGATCGTCCAGGCCGTCGTCCCAGGTCGCGGTGCTGGCCGCGGAGGCGATGTCGGAGCGGATGTAGCCCTTGTCGTAGAACTCGGCCATGGTCTTGTAGAAGTTCTTCACATACTCGTTCTCGTAGCCGTCCTTGATGGTGAAGGTGTCGTCGCCGAAGCGGACATAGCCGCCCTGGCAGACGTCAGCCTTGCGGGCTTCGCCGTTCCAGCCGGGATAGGTGAATGTGGCAGTGGCCATGCCCTTGTAGATCTTGCCGGCGTCGACCAGACCCTGATAGTACAGGGCGAACTGATCGAACAGAGCCTGCTGCTTTTCAACGCTGGGATCAGCCCAGAAGTCGTAGGCGATGTCCTGAGTCTCGCTCAGCCAGTTCTCGCCCACGCCGGAGGCCTCGATCAGCTCGGAAGGCAGATAAGCGGCGCTGCGGCCGCCGACCATGCCCTGCCAGGACGGCAGCTGATAGATCTTGCCATCCATCAGGCGATGGTTGTCGAGCGTCTCGGTGCCCAGGCTCTCGATGATGCCCTGGCCGTACTTCTCGAGCAGGTCGTCCAGCGCGATGATTGTGCCGTCGCGGGCTTCGTCGGCGATGTTGTGATGCCAGCCGATCCACGCCAGATCCAGGCGCTCCTGAGCGGACATGGCGCGGGAGAAGCGATCCTTGTAGTCGCCGGAAACGATCTCGATGTCCACGGAGATGTTGGGCAGAGTCTCGTGCAGCTTCTCGTTAAAGAGCGCGAAGACTTCCGGCTGGTCGGCCTGAGTGCCGGGGCCGAGGATCCAGACCTTCAGCTCAACCGGCTTGTCGTCGGCCGAGGCGGGGAGGCTCACGGCGCACAGAGACATGGTCAGCGCGAGAGCCAGAACCAGAGCGAAGAACTTCTTCATGTATGTTCTCCTCCTATCAATATTTATGCCACGCATTGCTGCGCAAACACCGTAAAAATGGGATTTGATCAGCCCTTGACCGCGCCGATCGTGAGGCCCTGAGAGAAATACTTCTGGAAGAACGGGAATATGAACAGCATCGGGCCGGCCGCGATGACGCACATGGCGTACTTCATCGTCTCGGCGGGCAGCGTCATGCCGGTGATGTTGATGCTGGAAGAGCCGCCCATCATGTCTGTGCCGCTCATCATGGACTTGATGAACTCGATCTCGGTCAGTATGCGCTGGAGCAGATACTGGAGCGTGTAGAGATTCTGATCGCGGATGTAGACCATCGAAGTCATGTAGTCGTTCCACTTGCCCACCAGCGTCATGAAGCCCAGCGAGGCGAACACCGGCGTGGACAGCGGCACGGCGATGCGGAAGAAGCAGGTCAGCTCCTTCGCGCCGTCGATCTTGGCCGCCTCAAACAGCGATTCGGGCAGGCTCTTGAAGAACGTGCGATACACCATTGTGTTCCACGCGCCGCCCATGAAGCCGGGCAGTATGTAGATCCAGAATGTGTTGCCCAGGTGATAATACTTGGTCAAGACGATGTAGCTGGGGATCATGCCCGCGCCGAAGAGCATCGTGAAGAATATGATCCAGGTAACCGGCGTTTTGAAGCGGAAGTTGGAGCGGGAGAGCGGATAGGCCGCCATGCCCGCGACGATCATGCTGATAAACGTGCCCAGAAACGACTCGGCGATCGTGATCTTGTAGCCGTTGATGACCGCCATGGGGTTCTTGAACGCCGTCTGATAGGCTTCTGTCGAAAATTCCTTGGGGATCAGGCTGAAGCCGCTCAGATTGACGACCGAATACTCGCTCGAGAAGGAAATGGAAACCACCAGAATCATCGGCAGTATGAACACCAGCGAAATCAGTATGAAAAACAGATGGATAAATATCATGTGGGTATTGATCGATTTCTTTTTCGCAGCCATGTTTTTCTGAACTCCTTTCCCTTAAAACAGCGAGTTTTCGGGCGAAATCTTGCGCACGATCAGGTTGGTCGCCACGACGAGTATCAGTCCGGCGATGGACTGGAAGAAGCCCACAGCCGCGCCCTGCGTGTAGGTGCCCGCCTGAAGCATGCGGTAGACATAGGTGTTCAGAATGTCGGTCGTCTCGTAGAGTATCGTGACATTGCGGGGGATGTTGTAGAACAGGTCGAACGAGCCGCTGAATATGCTGCCGCAGGCGAGTATCGTGAATATGCACACCAGCGGAATCAGGTGGGTCAGCGAGATGTACCAGGTCTGCTGCCAGCGGTTCGCGCCGTCGATCTTGGCCGCCTCATAGAGCGATACGTCGATGCCCATCAGCGAGGCGAAGTACATCATCGAGCCCATGCCCACGCCCTTCCAGACGTTGACGATCGTCAGTATCGCCGGCCAGTATTTCGCCTCCATGTAAACGTCCACGGGCGTGCCGCCGAATGCGCGCACCACCTGATCGAGCAGACCCATCTTCGGGGCCAGCACCGCGTAGGTGATGAAGCCCACGACCACCATGGACATGAAGTTCGGGAATGTGATGACCGTCTGATAGAACTTGAGCGCGCCGCGGTTCTTGATTTCGAACAGCAGCAGGGCGAATATGATGTTGAACACCGGCCCGATGATCATGAACCAGAGGCTGTAGAACACGGTGTTGCGCATGATGCGGCTCATCTGCGAGGACTTGATCAGCACCTCGAAATTCTTGAGCCCGCACCACGGACTGCCGAATATGCCCTTGGCGAACTTGTAGTTCTTGAACGGCAGCACAACGCCGCTGACCATGGGCACATAGCAGAACATGACGTAGCCCACCAGCGCGGGAAGGCAGAGCAGGAGCAGCTCCCAGCTGGCTCGATCCCTGAAGATGCTTCTCTTTTTCGGTCGGTTGATGACCTTTGTCGCCTGTTTGTCCATCAGCAGTCCATTCCTTTCGTGGCCGACGCGATTTGTCAAAAAATGAAAAGCGCGCTTAACGTTCGCCGCCAGCGGCTCTCCTCATTTTTTGCCGAACCCGATCCGGCAGATGTTACGCTCCTATTATTGGATACACGCTCATTATATGTTTTATTTCAAATGTTGTCAATACACAATGCACGTTTTTTTTTTTCGATTTTGGTGCAAAATCCCACTATTTTGAAATCCTGGGACTATTTTACCATTTTCTTGGCACTAT
>CAKUAV010000179.1 GCA_934636425.1 uncultured Clostridia bacterium | reverse complement strand
GTTCTGGCGCGGCGGTTTGCCCTTGGCGCGTGTCCGGCATTGCGGTTCTGGCGCGGCGGTTTGCCCTCGGCGCGCGTCCGGCATTGCGGTTCTGTCGCGGCGGTTTGCCCTCGGCGCATGCCCGGCGTTGCGGTTCTGTCGCGGCGATCTGCCATCGGTTCACGTCCGGCGTTGCGGTTCTGTCGCGGCGTTTGCCATCGGCGCGCGCCCGGCGATGCGTTTCTGTCGCGGCGTTTTGCCCTCGACGCATGCCCAGCATCGCGTCTCTGGCACGGCAGTTTGCCATCGATTCATGCTCGGCGTTCCGTTTCTGTTGTACCGATCTGCCCTCGGTTTGCGCCCGGCCTTCCGTTTCTGTTGTTGCGTTTTGCCTCGATTCACGCCTGTCTTTTTCCTCCTCGAGGAAAAAGAGACGGCTTGCGATATCTTGCGTTCCTGTTCCGCCGGGTCGAGATCGCCATTCGCGCGTTCTCGCGGTGTTGGTGCGGTTATCTGACATTGCTGGTTCACTTCGGGTTTGACCGTTTCTTTATGGCGATCTCGACGGGATTACCGGGGACGCGGAGAACGGGAGAACGGAGTACGGGGAACGGGGCTGGCGGCGCGGCCTTTGTATACTTTTGCGCAACCATATTGTCTTTGTAATTCTTTCCGCGGGGAGTACGTTGGGGCTCCGCGCCCCAAACCTGCGCCAAAGAGTCTTCGACTCTCTGGACTCTCCTCACGCTGCGGCGGGATAGGTTGGCTGAAATTCGCGCGCCGTCACTTAAGCAGACGAAAAGACCCGTCCGGCCATAAATCAAAGCCGGACGGGTTGGGCTGTATAAAGATGTTATCTAGTACTCTTGTCGTAGGGTATGCCCTCCGCCTTCGGGGCGCGGGAGGTCTTCGACGTGAACGCCAGCACGATCAACGTGATGACATAGGGCAGCAGGCGATAGAACGTCGGATTGATCCCCAGCTCCTTGAGCAGATACACGCCGTCGCCGTTGATGTCCAGACTGGCATAGGAGGCCGCCACGCACTTGAACAGGCCGAACAGCAGCGCCGCGCCCGCAATGTTGAGCGGCTTCCAGTTGCCGAATATCATGACCGCCAGCGCCAGGAAGCCGAAGCCCGCCACGTCGCCGTTGGCCGTGCAATTGGTCGTGGTCAGCGCATACACAAAGCCGCCCATGCCGGCCAGAGCGCCGGAAATCGTCACGCCCGCATAGCGCATCTTGAACACGTTTATGCCCAGCGAGTCCGCCGCCTGCGGATTTTCGCCGCACGAGCGCAGACGCAGGCCGAAGCGCGTCTTGTACAGTATGATCGACAGTATCACATAGACGATCAGGCAGATATACGTCGCCAGATACACCTTGTTGAGGAACGTATCCACGAAGAAGCCCGCCTCGTCCGTGCGGCCGTAGCCCAGCATGGACTTCTTGAGCATGAACCAGCTCGCCGAATCGCCCGTCGCCATCTGCAGCGTGTTCTGATTGGCGATCATACGCACGAAAAACAGCACCAGCGCCGGCGCCATCAGGTTGAGCGCCGTGCCGCCTATTGTCTGATCGGCGCGCAGATTGATCGCCGCAAAGGCTAAGAGGAGCGAGAACAGCGCGCCCAGCGCCGCCGCGGCCAGCATGGCCAGCCCCATCAGACCCTGCAGTTTCCAGAACGCGCCGGCCGCCTTGGCCGCCTCAAACACGCCCCACTGCTGCGCCGTGCGCACAAACAGCACGCCGATAAACGCGCCGAATATCATAATGCCCTCGAGCGCCAGATTGATGATGCCGCTGCGCTCCGCGAACACGCCGGCCAGCGCAACGACCATCAGCGGCACCGCGTAGATTAACGTCTGCCGAATCAGAAAGCTCATTGCGTATCCCCCTCTCCCTTCGAGACGTCCTTTGCCGCTGCTTCGGCCCTGCGGCGCTTCAGGAAGAGCTTGCCCAGCCCCATGCGGATGACCAGAGAGAACGCCGCCAGATACACGATCACGGCGATGATAACGTCCGTGATGTACTCGTTGTACGCGGTCAGATTGGTCAGCTGAAGGCCGGCGATATCCAGCATGGACATGAACATCGCCGTAAAGATCACCGCGATGGGATGATTGACGGCGAGCAGCGCCACCGGAATGCCGTTGAAGCCCGCCGCGGGCAGCGACTGATAGGTCGCCCAGTAGAACTCCGTGTTGCCGGAAAGATAGTACAGCGAGCCGGCCGCGCCCGCCAGAGCGCCCGCAATGGCCATCGAGACCACAATGCTGCGCCTGTCGGCAATGCCCGCATAGCGCGCCGCGTAGCGATTGGAGCCGCACGCCTTCAGCTCATAGCCGAACGTCGTGCGCGAGAGAATGATGTAGACCACAATCGCCAGCACAATGGCGATGATGATGCCGCCGTTGACCTGCGAGCCGGGGAACAGCCTGTCCAGTCCCATCTTGGGGGTGCGCACGCCCGCGCCCGCCACATACGTCCACGCGCCGTCCACCTTTTCAAGGCCGTAGGCCGTGCTGTAGACATAGCCGGACTTGGTGTTCTCGACGATGTTTTTGAGATTGCTCAGATCGAACAGCCATGTGACGATGTTGGCCGCAATCCAGTTGGTCATGATGCAGGCCAGCACCTCGTTGATGTTGAGCAGCGCCTTGAGCATACCCGGAACAGCGCCCCACAGCGCGCCGGCCAGCATGCCGCCCGCAAAGGCCAGTATCCAGATCAGCCAGCGCGGCACGACCGACACCGGAATGCTCAGCGCGATGAACAGCGTCGCCGCCGTGCCCGCCAGATACTGACCGGGCGCGCCGATGTTGAACAGCCCCGTCTTGAACGCCACGGCGACCGACAGGCCGGTCATAATGAGCGGCGTGGCGCGGAAGAGCATATTGCCCACGCTCGAGGGGTTAAAGCCGAATACCAGATTGCCCACCGCGTCGCGGCCCTTGCTGAACAGCCCCAGCGCGACCAGCCGCACGCCCTCCCATGCGCTCTTAAAGCCGAGCGAGGGCGTCGCGCAGCCCATAATCACGATGATGACGCTGCCGGCCAAAAGGCCTATGACGATCGACAAAAGGGAGGCCAGCACAGAGCGCACGCCCTCCTTTTGCCAGAAAGAGTTCTTCATGCTCACGCCTCCTTTTCCGCCGGTTTATCCTGTCTCTTCGCGCCGGCCATGTACAGGCCCAGCTCCTGCGCGTCGATCTCGCCGCCCCTGAACGCGCCGACGATCTCGCCGTTATGCATCACCAGTATGCGATCGGAGAGGTTCATGACCTCGTCCAGCTCCAGTGAGACCAGCAGGACGGCCTTGCCCGCGTCGCGCTGGGCGACCAGCTGGCTGTGAATGTACTCGATCGCGCCCACGTCCAGTCCGCGCGTGGGCTGAACGGCCACAATGAGCGGCATATCGCGATCCAGCTCGCGCGCCACGATGGCCTTCTGCTGATTGCCGCCCGACATGCTGCGCACGATGGTGTCCGGCCCCTGACCGGAGCGCACGTCGTACTGCCTTATCAGCTCCTCGGCATATTCCCGCACCGCGCCGAAGCGGATGAAGCCGTGGTTTTCAAAGCGCTCTTCTCTGTAGCGCTGAAGCACCATGTTCTGCGCCAGCGTGTAATCGAGTATCAGGCCGTGCTTGTGGCGATCCTCCGGTATGTGGCTCATGCCCGCGGCGCTGCGCACGCGCACGGCGGCGTGGGTGATGTCGTGGCCGCACAGCGCGATATGGCCGCCGCTCGGCTTTTCAAGGCCGGTGAGCCCATACACCAGCTCGGTCTGGCCGTTGCCGTCTATGCCCGCAATGCAGACGATCTCGCCCGCGCGCACGGTAAAGCTCACGTCGTGAACAGCGTCCTTCTTGTAGAGCTTCGAGAGGACGTGCAGATGCTCGATGTCCAGAACCACATCGCCCGGATGCGCCTCGGCCTTGTCCACCACCAGCTGAACGGGCCGGCCGACCATCATGCGGCTCAGCTCCTCCTTGGTGGTGTCCTTCGTGTCGACCGTGCCGATGCAGCGCCCCTTGCGCAGCACGGTCACGCGGTCGGCCACGGCCATGATCTCGTTGAGCTTGTGAGATATGAACAGTATGCTCTTGCCCTCGCGGGAGAGGCCGCGCATGATCTCGATCAGCTCCTCGATCTCCTGAGGCGTGAGCACGGCGGTCGGCTCGTCGAATATCAGCACCTCGTTGTCGCGATAGAGCATCTTGAGGATCTCGACGCGCTGCTGCATGCCCACTGTGATGTCCTCGACCTTCGCGTCCAGATCGACGGCCAGGCCGTAGCGCTCGGAGAGCGCCTTCACCTTGGCGCGCGCCTGCTTCTTCTGGAGAAAGCCCATGCGCGTGTCCTCCGCGCCCAGTATGATGTTGTCCAGCACGGTAAAGACGTCTATCAGCTTGAAGTGCTGATGCACCATGCCGATGTGCAGCGCCGTTGCGTCGTTCGGGTCGCTGATCTTCACCTCGCGCCCGTCCTTTTTGATCGTGCCGCTCTCCGGCTGATACATGCCGAAGAGCACGCTCATCAGCGTCGACTTGCCCGCGCCGTTTTCGCCCAGCAGCGCGTGGATCTCGCCGCGGCGCAGCTGAAGCGTCACGTCGTCGTTGGCCCTGATGCCCGGAAACTCCTTGGTGATGTGAAGCATCTCGATGACATAATCCGTGTCCATGCTTCCACCTCCCCTTTCTCTTTGTACGGCCGCTTCTCATCCGGCCGCTTCCCGTCGTTTTGAAACGAAAAATCGCCGCAGGCAGCGCCAGCTTGTCAAAAAGCTCTGCCAGACTGATAAACGGGGCGCAGGCGCTCCCCCGCCGCTGCCGCCCTCTCCGGCTTTTGCTGGAAATCCTTCAGGCTTTCGGACGCAAAAATCATCCCGCGCCCACCGTACGCGCCGCCGGGCACGATTAAAGGTTCGAGAAGGCCTCGATCCTCTCGATCTCTTCTCGATCTCTTTAAGAGGGTTTTTGCAGTCTGCCGCCGCCACAGGCAGCGCTTCGTCTCCACATATTAACATTATATAAAATTGCGCGGCAAATTGCAATATCTGCGCGCGCATTTCAAAAAAATCCCCGGGGCCCTTTCAGGCTCCGGGGACTGTTCAATGCGATCAGCCGATGTAGTCGAGCGTCACGTTGCTCAGCTCGACGTTGGCGATGTCGCCCTTTTCAATGACGGCGTCATCCACGGTCAGCTCGCCGGACTTGATGGACTCGTACAGCTTGTTGTACTCGTCGACGGTGAACTTCTCGAGAGACCAGGTGTCGGTGGGCAGGCCGACCGCGTCGTCCGCGGCGCCCAGGCTGGTGGCGATGCCGCCGATCTCGGCGAATGTATCGTCAAAGACCTTGGCGATGGCCCACTGGGTGGCGGCGCTCAGGCCCTTCATGGCGGAGGTCACGACGGTCTCGGACTCGGGGGACTGGTCGACGTCCACGCCCACGACATAGCCGTCGTTCGCGCTCGCGGCCGCAACGACCGACTGGAACATGGAGCCGCCGCAGGCGAACACGATCTCGGTGCCGCTCTCATACCAGCCGGAGATCATGGTCTGCAGCTCGGTGGAAGCCTGGAAGCTGGAGCCGTATTCCCAGGAATACTTCAGCTCGACATTGACGTCCATTTCCTTGGCCGCGGCGTTCACGCCCTGCGCGAAGCCATAGCCGAAACGGCAGCAGGCGGGGTTGGTGCCGGCGCCGCCGCCGGTGAAGCCCAGCTTGGTGAAGCCTTCCTTGACCACGGCATAGCCGGCCAGGA
>CAKUAV010000178.1 GCA_934636425.1 uncultured Clostridia bacterium | reverse complement strand
CTCGAGGGCGGCGTCCTTTTCGATGTACTTGCGGTATTCGTCGAGCGTCGTCGCGCCGATGCAGTGCAGCTCGCCGCGGGCCAGCATGGGCTTGAGCAGATTGCCCGCGTCCATAGAGCCCTCGGTTTTGCCCGCGCCCACGATGGTGTGCAGCTCGTCGATGAAGAGTATAATCTTGCCTTCGCTCTTCTTGATCTCGTTCAGAACGGCCTTGAGGCGCTCCTCAAACTCGCCGCGGAACTTCGCGCCGGCGATCAGCGCGCCCATGTCCAGCGAAAAGACCTTGCGATCCTTCAGCGAATCGGGCACGTCGCCGCGCACAATGCGCTCGGCCAGCCCCTCGGCAATGGCGGTCTTGCCCACGCCGGGCTCGCCGATCAGCACGGGGTTGTTCTTGGTCTTGCGCAGCAGTATGCGTATGACGTTGCGGATCTCGGTGTCGCGGCCTATGACCGGATCGAGCTTCTGCTTGCGCGCCAGCTCGACCAGCTCCTGGCCGTATTTGTTGAGCACGTCGTAGGTGTCCTCCGGCTGATCGCTGGTCACGCGGGCGTTGCCGCGCACGGCCTGCATCTCGGTGAGAAAGCTGTTCTTCTTGATGCCGCAGCTGTCGAACACGCGCTTCGCGGCGGCGTTGGCCTTGTCCATCAGGCCGAGGAAGAGGTGCTCGACGGAGACGTATTCGTCCTTCATGCGCGCGGCGGTCTGCTCGGCCTCGGTGAGCGCCGCGTCCGTGTCGGGCGATATGTACACCTTGTCGGGCTCGCGGCCGCTGCCGGTCACCTTGGGCAGGCGCGCGATCTCCATTTCGCAGCTCTGTATGAACTTAGAAGGCTCCACGCCCATCTTCGTCAAGAGCTGAGAGATGAGCCCGCCCTCCTGATCGGCCAGGGCATAGAGCAGATGCACCTGATCGATCTGCATATTCTGATACTGGATGGCCACCGACTGCGCGGCCTGAATGGCTTCCATGGATTTCTGAGTCAGTTTCTGGGCGTTCATAAAATCACTCCTTGGGGAATCAAATCGCTGATTCATGCACCCCGCCGTGAAGAGCTCGCGGCAGCGCGCCGTCTCGGAAGATCAATCGCTTTGACTTTCTTTGACTATTGTCAGTATAAGGGCAGTCAAGCCGCTTGTCAATAGAAAATTCAAAACTTAACAATTCTTTTTGAGCAGCCGTGAGCGGCGGGCGGCGGCGCGCTATTTAACACATTAAGAACACGTGTTTACTTGCCTTGCAGCGAGAAAAGGTGTAATATCGTAGAAATAGATCGAAATTCTCCGTGGATATTTAACGCGCGCATTATAAAATACGGGCAACCGGAGGCGCTTTGTCTGCGTCTATGCGGTTGCAATTCGCAAAATGCGATGATATAATAATGGAAAAAAGAGAATTCTACACGCCTGAAAGGCAGGGACAGCTTATGGGATATGATAAATGGGACGACCGCTTTATGGAAATGGCGCAGGTGATTGCGGGCTGGGCGAGCTGCTATCAGCCCAACCGCAAGATCGGCGCGGTCATCGTCAAGAACAAGCGCATCATGACCACCGGCTACAACGGCGCGCCTGCGGGGGTCAAGACCTGCATGGAGCGCGGCGAGTGTCTGCGGCGCAGGCTGGGCATTCCCTCCGGCACGCGGCAGGAGATGTGCTATGCCATACACGCCGAGCAGAACGCCATCATTCAGGCGGCCAAGCTGGGCGTGTCCATAGACGGCGCGACGCTCTACTGCACGCATCAGCCCTGCGGCGTGTGCGCCAAGATGATCGTCAATTCGGGCATTGTGCGCGTGGTCTACCGCGAGGGCTATCCGGACGACTTCGCCCGGGAGATTCTCAAGGAGGGCGGCGTGCTGCTGGAGCGCTACGACAAATAGCGCTTCCAGCATGAGCGCCGCCGGGCGTCTCCTTTCATTCGCGAAATGCAGGGGAACGGCTTTCGCGCGCCCGTCGGGATCGTCTTTGTTTGAAAGTAGGAAATCAGAGCGCCGCGCAGAGTCCGCTCAAGCCTGCGCGCCGGATTTTCTCTTTCCACAATGGACTCTGCATGACAGGAAACGTGCTTCATGCCGCGCGCTTTTCAAAGAGCGCCCGCTTAAAATCTCGCAGGAGCGCCCTGCCGCTGTGCGGGCGCTCGTCAAAATTATGAAACGTCGAGGTCTGCCATGTCAAAGATAACGAAGAAACAGGGAATCATCGCGCTCTGCGTCCTTGTGGCGCTGCTTATTGCGGGCGCGGGCATTTTTGCGCTCGTCCGCGGCCGCACCGCGCCCGAGGAGGGCAATCTGATCGCCAACGGCGGCTTTGAAAGCGCGTCGGGCGATCTGCCGGGCGGCTGGACGGTCGGCCGCTGGTACTGGGACGAGGGCGTGAGCTATCTGACGCTTTCGGACACGGCGTATTCCGGCTCAAAGTCGGCCTGCGTGGAGAATGTCGAGGAGAACGACGCGCGCTTCGAGCAGACGATTTCCGTTCAGCCGAACGCGTGGTATCTGATCTCCTGCATGGCGCGCGTCGAGGGCGGCAAGGAGGGCGGCGTGGGTGCGAGCCTCTCCGTCAAGGACACGTTCGTCTATTCCGAGCCGGTCTACGACACGGACGGCGAATGGGTCAGGCTGACGCTCTACGGGAAAACCGCCTCCGATCAGAAGAGCATCACCGTGATGTGCCGCGTGGGCGGCTACGGCTCTCTCGAGACGGGCAGGGCGTGGTTTGACGACGTGTCGGTCACGCGCGTGGACGGCGTGCCGGACGGAGAGACCGGGCACAGCCTCGAGGCGCGCACGGGCGCGTCCGCCGCCGATGATTCCGGCGACGAGGAGGAAAAGCGCACGTCCTTTGCGCTGCTCATAGCGCTCTCGCTTCTCTTTGCGCTCGGGTGCGCGCTCAGCTATGCGCTCTGCCGCCGCCGCGGCGACGACGTTAAGTGCGCGCGCATTGTGCTGGGCGCGGCGCTGGCGGCTGGACTGATCGTGCGCGTCACGCTGGCGGTGAGCGTGCGCGGCTTTGGCGTGGACATGAACTGCTTTGAGGGCTGGGCGGAGCGCATATTCCGCAATGGCTTCCACTTTTATGACGACTGGTGCGACTATCCGCCCGGATACATGCTGCTGCTCTGGCCGATCGGCGCGCTGCGCGTGCTGCTGAACATTGGCTACGACACGCCGGCGCACTGGCTGCTGATCAAGGCGATTCCGATCGCGTGCGATCTGCTGATCGCGCTGCTATTGGCCGATATGTCCCGCAAAAAGCTGGGGCGGCTGGGCGCTTCGTGGCTGGGCGCGGCCTATCTCATCAACCCCGCGGTGATATTCAACGCCGCCGTGTGGGGGCAGGTGGACTGCGTGCTGTCGCTGCTGCTGCTTCTGGCCATGTCCTACGCGGTGTCGCGCCGCTGGAAGAGCGCGCTGTCGGTGTTCGCCTGCGCCATACTGATCAAGCCGCAGGCGCTGATGTTCGCGCCCATAGGCCTTCTGGTGCTGATCTGTGAAATCGTCGCCGCGCGCGAAAAGCGCTCCGAGACGCTTGGGCAGATCGGCGCGGGCATTGGGCTGATGCTTGGCGTCATCATCGCCGCGGCGCTGCCGTTTTCGCTGGCGCAGGGGCGCGATCCGTTTTCGTGGCTGTGGAGCCTGTATGCGGGCACGCTGAACGAATACAACTATATCACCGTCAACGCCTGCAATTTCTATGTGCTGCTGGGCATGAACTGGCGCGCGCTGGGCGATGCGGGCGCGTGGACGTATATTTCATGGGCGGCCTATGCCGTCGCCTTCGGTCTGGCCGCGTGGTTCTATATAAAGTCGGGCGACCGCAGCACTGTGTTTCTGCTCTGCGCCATGGCGCTTTCCGTGATATTTGCCTTCGGCGCGAAGATGCACGAGCGCTATCTCTATCCGGCCATAGCGCTGCTGCTGGCGGCCTATGCGGTCGATCGGGACGCGCGCATTCTCGGCACGGCGATCATGCTGTCGGCCTCCGTGTTCTTGAACGGCGCGCTGGTGCTCGAGGATCAGTGGCTGATGAACAGCCGTGCGCCCAGCGTGTTTGTGGCGCTGCTCAACACCGCCGCCGCGCCGATACTCGTCTGGACGGGCTGGGATATCTGCCTGCGCCGCCGCTATCTCAACGCAGACAAGCTGCTCGAGCGTGAAAAGCGGGCCGTCGAGAGCGCGCGCGTCTCCAGCGCAAAAGCGCCGATACTGCGCGCGGGCAATTATAAACTGAATCTCAGGCGCGCCGACTATATCGTCATGGCGGCCGTGACGCTGGTCTATTCCGTCCTGGCGTTCACCAATCTGGGCAGCATGAAGGCGCCCCAGACCGCCTGGACGAGCAGCCTTGCGGGGGAGACGGTCACGTTCGAGCTTGAGGACGTTTCGACGTTCCACATGACTTATTACGGCGGCATATGCTCCTCGTCGTTCACGGTGTCCTTTTCGGAGGACGGCGAAAACTGGGGCGAGGATGGTCTGGCCAAATACGATCAGGGGCAGATTTTCCGCTGGCTGTGGTATTCTCCGCAGCAGCGCAGCGAGGAGGGCAAGTTCACCGCGCTCGAGAGCGGCTATCCGCTCAGGACGGCGCGCTATATCCGCATCACCGCCGAGAAGGCCGGGCTTGTGCTGCACGAGGTCGCATTCCTCGACGCGGACGGAAACGTACTGCCCATTGCCGGCGTTTCGAGCGAGGGCGCGGACGCGCAGCGCGGAGAGGCGGCGCAGCTGCTGACCGACGAGCAGGACACTGTGCCCGCGCATCCGAGCTACTACAACAGCTCCTATTTCGACGAGATCTACCACGCGCGCACGGGCTATGAGTTTGCGCACAACATGAATCCCTACGAGACCACGCACCCGCCGCTGGGCAAGGTGCTGATCATGCTGGGCATCGAAATGTTCGGCATGACGCCGTTCGGCTGGCGCTTTATGGGCGCGCTCTTCGGCGTGCTGATGCTGCCGATCATGTATCTGCTCGTCAAGCAGCTGTTCAAAAAGACGCGCTATGCCACAGTCGGTATGCTGCTGCTCGCGCTCGACGCCATGCACTTTACGCAGACGCGCATCGCCACGATCGACACATACGGCGTGTTCTTCATACTGCTCATGTATCTGTTCATGTTCAGATACTGCCAGATGAACTTCTACACCGACGATTTCAGAAAGACGCTGATTCCGCTGGGGCTGTGCGGGCTGTGCATGGGGCTGGGCATTGCCAGCAAGTGGATCTGCATCTATGCGGCCGTGGGACTGGCGGTGCTGTTCTTCGCCACGCTCATCCGCCGCTATATCGAGCACGTCCGCGCGCTCAAGGAGGGCGATCAGGGCGCGGAATACGACCGCGCGCGCGAAAAATTCTGGCAGTACGCGGTCATGACCTGCCTGTTCTGCGTGGTCATGTTCATCGCCGTGCCGATCGCGATATACTATTTCTCGTATTACTGGTATATGAAGCCGACCGGCGGGCTGAGCCTTGAGCGCGTGTGGCGCGCGCAGGTGCATATGTTCAACTACCACAAGGGGCTGACCAGCGACACGCACTATTTCCGCTCGCCCTGGTACGAGTGGCCGCTGATCATAAAGCCGATGTGGTACTATTCGGGCACGGAGTTCATGCCGGAGGGCTGGATCTCCTCGATTTCCTGCATGGGCAATCCGGCCGTCTGGTGGACGGGTCTGGCCGCGCTGATATTCGTGATCGGCCAGAGCGCCGCGCATCTGGGCAAAATCGCCTATCAGAAATCGTGCGGAGAGGCGGCGGAGAGGATCAGCCGCACGCGCGCGTTCATAC
>CAKUAV010000177.1 GCA_934636425.1 uncultured Clostridia bacterium | reverse complement strand
CTGCGGCGGCGAAAAAGCTGCGCGTCGCCGTCCAAAATTTTTCTGACAGCCGGCTGAAAGGCGGATTCTGTTCGAGCACTGAAAAGGCGGCCGCGGCTTCGGGCTCTCAAAAAAACTGCGGAGAGCTCGAAAGGGTCGAATCCTCTCGAATTTTCAAATAAATCCAGCGGTGTGTGCGATGGGACAAGACGACTCTTTGCGGCAGAAAATCCCATTTTCCAGAGCAAAAACTGGCAGGGACGGCAGCAGTGGAAGAGCTTGCTCTTCCGTTCACCAGCTTGGTAAAAACTCTTTTGACAAGCCGAAGGAGAAATCTCCTCATGCGCTTGCTCACGGCCATAAATCGAGCCTGCGGCGGCGAAAAAGCTGCGCGTCGCCGTCCAAAATTTTTCTGACAGCCGGCTGAAAGGCGGATTCTGTTCGAGCGCTGAAAAGGCGGCCGCCGCGCGGCTTGTCAGGCCATGCGGCGGTCATAATTGCGATTGATTTGGTCATTCTCCGAAAAACTCGCCTGTTACGCCGTTTCCGCGCACGTTTCTCATCTCGAGCGAGTCGATTGCGCCCTCGCGCCGGTCGAGTATCGCTTCCATGCGCTCAATGCGCACATTGTCCAGCTCGAGCCGCCCGATATGGCCGCGCTCGTGCATCTGAATGAAAGTCCCCTGCGCCGCCGCGTCTTTATTGCGCAGTACGTCGGCGTTTCGTATCACCAGATTGTCCACGCTGCCGTTCACGTTGATGAGGCGCGCGGCCTTCATGTCGCCGCCGTTCTCCTGTACGCACAGCCCGTCGATCAGCGCATAGCGCACGCTCGGCGGCGTGTCGGGCTGAACGTCGCTGTAGGAATAATAGCCGAAATCGAAGAGCGGCCGCTCGTCATAGGGCGCGCGGTGCGCGATGTTTCGGCAGACGATGGAATCGACGTTCGCGCCGATTCGGAACAGGAATGCGGGGGAATAGCTGTTTTTACAGGTGCGTAGATCGATGTTTTCAAAATAGAGCGACCCGTAATTGCCGTGATGCACGGAATCATTGAACCAGTAGTTGATGTAAAAGCCCATGCTGGTGCATTCGCCGTAGCAGTTGCGCACGCTCACGCGATCCAGCCGCCCCTTCTCGCGGGAGAGCATGCGCACGCACTGATCGGCGTGCTCGAGCGCCAGAGCGTCGATCAGCACGTCGGTGATGTCGGACACGCCGTCATGCTCGTCGGGCGCAAGGGCGATGAAATCGTCGCCGGAGCGGCCGTAGACATTGCGTATGTTCAAAAACTGACCCGGCCCCCAGAAGTGCAGGCCGTCCTGATTGTGCGACGGATAGTGATTGCGCAGGTCGAGATGCACGTTTTCGATGTTGACGTTCTTGAAGTTGCAGACGAGCATCGCCCAGGCGGAGTTGTCCTGTATGGCAACGTCCCTGACGGTCACGTTCTCGACGCAGGTCAGCTCGATGGCGATGTTGGGGCGCTCATAGCCCGGATGCGCGTGCAGCACGACGCTGTGCCAGTCGCCATACTCCTCCGTCACCGCCGCGCGATGGCGGTGATGCGCGTTGTTGTGGTTGTATGTGCCGCCGATCAGGGCGATGTTGCGCTGCGTCCGCTCGCCGCCGCGCAGGCTGTAATGCGCCGTGCGCAGCACAGGCCCGGGGATATCGTCGCTCATGAACAGGCCGCAGTCCGCGTCCGGACACTCTATGGTCGTGTTGGAATGGATCTTCAGCCCGCGGACGCGCGCCGCGCCGTCGAGGATCAGGTGCAGATGTCCCCACTCGAGCGCCCGGTCGAGCGCCGCCTGCAGTATTTCGGTGTCGTCGTCTCCGCCGCCCATGTGCACGTCGGCATTCAGATGCGCGCCGGTCTCGCTGGCGTAGAGTATAAAGCCCTTCGGTATCACGCTGCTCACTTCCCCGCTCATTTTTTTCGTTATTATACCATCACATGATGCGGCTGTCAACGAAAAAATGGCGCTCGCTTCAGAACGGCCCGGAGAAGCATTGAACCGGGAAGGCCTGAGAGCCGTCCGCGGACCCCCGCGCCGCATTGGGGCGCGGGTGGGGAATGCGCGCAAAGGCGAGGACTATTCGCTATTCGTCGATGAGCCTGACGACGAACGCCGGCGTGCCGTTCCTGAAAAGCCGCCCGTCGATGACAAGGCGCCGGCCGTCGATCAGGCAGTCGGCGGTAATGTCCCTCGCCGAATCCTCGAGCAATTCCTGAAAAAGGATGCGCTTTTCGGCGATTTCTTCGCTGTATACGAGCGTAAGGCTCCTGAAAAGGCCGAATATCCCGACCGGCTCGCAGGCCGCGCCGACGCTGAACGTCACGTCCGCAAGCGCGACGATATCGCTGTTCGGGTCGATCGTCCGCTTTATCGACGCGATGCAGTGCGCGCCCGACGGATTGCGCGAGGCGCAGACGAACGGCCTCAGCGCGCCGCTCTTTACGATGGGCAGCGCGCAGTCCCGCGCCATAATCGCCGGGGCGCTCTCGGTGAGCGTCTGCCCCTTCACGTGAACCCAGTCGGCCGGATCGCGTTCAAAGTAGAAATCGTCGGTCAGGCAGTCGCCGCTTTTCCTGTAGGCGCTGCCGAATATGCTGTATGGCGGCGCAATGCGGTGCCATCTCAGGCAGGCTCTCATCATGCCGCCTGTGGGCGGGGCACTCATGACGCCCGCCGCGCAGCCCATCGCCGCGCAGATTTCGGGGCAGACCTCCGCGTTGAGTATGCCCTTCGCGCCGTATTGAGCCGCCGCGCCTGCCGAAAGCGCCTCGTCGAGCCGCGCCAGCATCGAGGAATCCAGGAAGGGCGGTATCACGTCGTAGAGCCTGAACACATCCGAATAGGGCAGCAGCGCCTTTGTGAGCGCTCTTCTGCGCTCGACGTCGCCCATCTGCGAGAACGGCGGCTGACAGACGGCGTGCTCGACGATCAGCCCCGGCGCAAATTCGCGCGCGACCTCGGTCAGCATGCGGCGATAGTCCGCCTCGATGCAGCGCACGCCCCAGTCGATCTTCCAATAGCTGACGCCCGCCTCGTGGCACCAGCGCGCCCGTTCCGCCCAGTATTTGCGCGATTCCTCGAGCGAGGCCGGCGCGTTTGCGTCCTCGAAGCGCATCTGCGGCGAGATCCAGAGGCCGAGTCCCGCGTAGCCGAGCGCCTTCGTCTTTTCGCAGAGCGTTTTCAGCCGTTCGGCGGGCGTTTTGCCGTAATTGGGGAATTTCTCGGGATCCGGGTCGCACCAGCCGAAAAGATTGGGCGCGCCGGCGCGATTGACTGTGCCCATCGGCACGTCCCAGCCGTCGTCGACCATCAGATAGAGCGCGGCGCGATCGGCTCCCTCGAACGGGTGATAGTAGTTCCGCTTGCCGAACAGCGTCTCGTCGGTCAGCGAATCGCGCAGCTCCGATGCGCCTTCGCCGGTGATGCCCAGCTCCTGCGCGGGCAGGCGCTGATTGGCGAATGTACACATATAGTCATAGCAGGCGCTCGAGGTTTCGGGAATCAGATTCATGTTTTCACTCCTCCTCTGTCGGGACACAATCCTTTCGGGCGCGCTTTCGGGCGGCGAAACGAGCGCGGCGTCTGAAGGGCCGATCCGCCGTCCGCCCGAGAGCAGGTCGTCCGCCGAGACGCCGTAAAGCGCCGCAAGCCGCAATATGATTTGACTCTTCGGCCTTGAACGGCCGTTTTCCCACTTTGAGACGGCCTTATCGCTCACGCCGAGCCGGTCGGAGAGCTCCTTTTGAGTCAGCCCCTTTCTCTCGCGGAGCGCGCAGAGATAATTTCCAAATTCGAAATCGCCCATCAGCCATCACCTCTCATCGCAATTTTATCTTATTCCGGCCAAAACCGCAAGGCCGCCAACTCTACCGAAGGTAGAAATGCCCCCCGCGGCGCGGATTCAGCATCCGCTAAAGAAAGATTGTTCGATTTAACCAGACGGCGAACTGTCAAAGCGGGCTTTCCATAAAAAATCGCAGAGGTGCGAGCCATCCCCTTGACAAAAGAACAAAAGTTCTGTATAATGCAAAGCGTAATCGCAAAAACGCGACAAGGAGGCGAGACGATGAAGCGAATGCTGTCGCTGACACAGTGCGAGCAGGAGACCGCCGAGGACATGCTGTTTCTGCTGGCGGACGAGGCGACTGCCCAGCGCCGGCGCAGCGGCTGCGCGGACGATATGCCGTCGCGCATGACGCAGATATGCGACGACGTGTCGCGCGCCGGGCGCTCTGAGACGGCGCAGGCGCGGCGCGGGGCGCTTGCGGTCGCGGTCTGCCGGGCGCTGGAAGCCATGCTGAGGGAAGGCGAGCCGGGCGGCGCTGTGCTGTCTGCGCTCAGAGAGGGAAAAATGGAGAGGAGCGAGAGCGCATGATGACCGACGGAGAAAAGCTGAGAATTACGAAGGACGCGCTGAGGCGGCTGCGGCTTCAGGGAGCGCGGGCGCTGGCCGATTACGAGCGGGCGTACGGCAGCGGCGGTGCGGTGAGCGCGCCGCTTGACAAAATCGGCGGCGGGCGGACGAACCGCGTCTCGCGGCCGACGCAGGCGCGCGCGCTCGATGCGATCGAAATGGAGGAAGCGGCTGCGCGTCGGCTGCGCTGGTACGGCTGTCTGCGGGCGGCGCTGGAGGGGCTGAATACAAAGCAGGGCAAGTCGTTCAACGCGCTGCGGCACGATCACACCGTGGCGCGGGCATTGCAGCTGTACGCGCTGCAGGGCGCGCGCATTGAGACGATGTGCATGATGCTGAGCGCGTCGCGTCCTGTGAGCGAGAACCACGTGCGCCGCCTGCTGCGCGAGGGCGTGACCGCCGTCAAGGATGAAGCGGAGCGTGCCGGGCTGTTCGACGAATACCCGGACGGGGCGCAGGCGGGGGAGGCCGGGCCGCTTTCGCCGCCGGACGCAGCGCGCTGACTGGCGGCGGGGAGCGCGATTCGCGCATCGACGCATATTTCGTCCGCATGGAGCGGCTGGCCGTTCAAAAGCGCGATTTGTAAAGCGCCTTGCGTTTTTTTCTCGCCGCCTCCGGCTTGCCGGCACCGACAGATCGGAGGGCGGCGGGGCTTTTGCGGATTCATTAAGGAAGGGACTCTTTCGGAGCGTCAGGCGCGATTCGGATATGGAGAGCGCAGATAAGCGGCGCTGAACCGGGGAACTTCGGAAACGGCGGGAAAGTGCGCGCGGCGGGGCTTTTGTGGATTCATTAAGGAAGGGACTCTTTCGGAGCGTCAGGCGCGATTCGGATATGGAGAGCGCAGGTAAGCGGCGCTGAACCGGGGAACTTCGGAAGCGGCGGGAAAGTGCGCGGCGGGGGCTTTTCACCGCAGTGTCGTTCATCAAACGGCGCGCCCTGCGCAGAAGCGCAAAAAACGTGAAAAGGCAATCAAAAAGCGGAAAAAGTCTTCAAAAGCGAAAAAAGGTATTGACAAGCGGCGCGCTTTGTAGTAGAATATCCCTTGTTGATGACACCGGCATGGAGAGTTGGCTGAGTGGTCTAAGGCGCACGACTGGAAATCGTGTATACGTTGATAGCGTATCTAGGGTTCAAATCCCTAACTCTCCGCCAACAAAGGACGCAGATATTGATACAATGTCTGCGTCCTCTTTTTTGCTTGAAAAGTCCTTATTTGTTGGTCTTTTCGGGCTTTTTCATTTTTGGAAACGTTTCAAAGTGCAGGATCATTTTCACTTTTTTCGTTTCAGAATGGTCGCCTTCGCCTGCACTCTGAAATGAAAACGGCAGGGGGTGCAAAAACGGGTGCACTCTGAAACGGAGCATTTCAGAGTGCGGAGCGG
>CAKUAV010000176.1 GCA_934636425.1 uncultured Clostridia bacterium | reverse complement strand
CTATCACACAATCAACAAGCGCGACGACGCCTGGTGCGAGCGCGTGTTTTCTCCCTGGATCGACATGGAGGAGCAGATGCGCGCAAACGACATCCCGCTGTTTTCGATCGAATCCCGCACGCCGGTCAGAGACTTTGACATACTGGGCATCACGCTCCAGTATGAGATGAGCTATTCCAACATACTGGCCGCGCTCGATCTGGCCGGCATCCCGCTGCGCGCCGCCGATCGTACGGACGGCCCGTTCGTCGTGTGCGGCGGCCCGTGCGCCTACAATCCCGAGCCGCTCGCGCCGTTCGTCGATTTCTTCGCGCTGGGCGACGGCGAGCGCAATACGCACGAGTACATCGACGTATACAAAAAGTGGAAAAAGAGCGGCGCGCCCCGCGAGGAATTCCTCAAAATGATCGTGGGCATAGAGGGCATTTACATTCCCTCGTTCTATGACGTCATCTACAACGAGGACGGCACGCTCAGGTCGGTCACGCCCAAGCCCGGCACCGGCGCGCCCGAGGTGTGCTTCAAGGCCATGGTGAACGATCTCACCGCCGCCGACTATCCCGAGCAGCTCATTGTGCCCTACGGCGAGGTTGTGCATAACCGCATCATGCTCGAGATTTTCCGCGGCTGCACGCGCGGCTGCCGCTTCTGTCAGGCCGGCATGGTCTATCGCCCCGTGCGCGAGCGCTCGATGGACCGCCTGCTCGAGCTGGCCGAAAAGCTGGTCAACGCCACCGGCTATGACGAAATCTCTCTCATGAGTCTCTCCAGCGGCGATTATTCCTGTCTGCCCGAGCTGGCGAAGGAAATGGTTCAGCGCTTCTATGAAAAGCGCGTGTCCATATCGCTGCCCTCGCAGCGCATCGACAACTTCCTCACCGACACGCTCAAGGAGACGCAGAAGGTCCACAAGACCGGATTGACCCTCGCGCCCGAGGCCGGCACGCAGCGCCTGCGCGACGTGATCAACAAGGGCGTGACAGAAGAGGATCTCATGCGCTCCGTGCGCGAGGCGTTTGAAAACGGCTGGTCGTCGGTCAAGCTGTACTTCATGCTCGGCCTGCCCACCGAAACCGACGAAGACGCGATGGGCATCGTCGATCTGGCCGAAAAGGTGCGGCAGGTGTACTTCAGCATCCCCAAGGGGCAGCGCGCGCCCGGCCTGCACATCACCGTCAGCGCGTCCGTGTTCGTACCCAAGCCGTTCACGCCCTTCCAGTGGTGCGGCCAGATCACCGAGGAGGACGTTGTGCGCCGCCAGCAGCTGATCAGGCAGGCCATCGCCAAGCTCAAGGGCGTCGACTTCAAGTATCACGCGCCCGATCTGAGCATGCTCGAGGCCACGTTCGCGCTGGGCGACCGCCGCATGGCCGACGTGCTGGAGCGCGCCTTCCGGCTGGACTGTCGCTTTGACGGCTGGAGCGATCAGTTCCGCTTCGATCTGTGGCTCAGGGCGTTTGAAGAGGCGGGCGTTGATCCGGCGTTCTTCGCCAATCGCCAGAAGGGGCTGGACGAGTGTCTGCCGTGGGATCACATCGACGCGGGCGTGTCGAAGGAATTTCTGCTGCGCGAATGGGACAAGGCGCAGCGCGGCGAGCTGACGCACGACTGCCGCAAGGGCTGCGTCGGCTGCGGCGTAAAGCGCTATAAGGGGGCGTGCGTATGAGGATCATCTATCGCTTTGGCAAGCTGGGACGGCTGCGCTACATATCACATCTGGATCTGCAGCGCTTTATGATGCGCGCACTGCGCCGCACCGATCTGCCCGTTTCCTATTCTCAGGGCTTTAATCCGCATCCGCAGATGTCGTTTGCATCGGCGCTGGCGATGGGCTGGGCCAGCACGGCCGAGCTGATGGACGTAAAGCTCACGGAAAGCGTCGATCTCGATCACGCACTCGAGCAGATGCGCTCTGCGCTGCCGCCCGAGATGCCGGTCTATTCCTGCCGTCTGGTCGAGGATCGGCATCCGGCGCTGATGGCCAATCTGGTCATGGCCGACTATCGCATAGAGCTTAAGGGCGCGGACGCTGAAAAGATCGTCGGCGCGGTCGACGCTTATCTGGCCGAGGAAACGGTCATAGGCGTGCGCAAGACAAAATCCGGCGAAAAGGAAGTCAACATCCGTCCGCAGACAATTTCGCTGACGGCGGAGGGCAATGCGCTTCTGGCGCGCCTCATGCTGACCCCCGAAGATACGCTCAAGCCCGACACGCTGGTCGGCGTGCTGGCTTCGCGCTGCGGCGCGGTCGACTATGAATGCGCAATTCTCCGCACGGCGCTGCTGACAAGGCGTGAGAGCGGAGAAATTGTCGATCTGATGGAGCTTTAATGGGAGCCATGATGAAGGATATTCTGATCGAAACAAACTGCGGGCAGACTCGCCTGGCCGTACTGGAGGACGGCGAGCTGTCCGAATACTATGTCGAGCGCCGGGGACAGGAAAAGCTGGCGGGCAACATCTATCTGGGGCGCGTGGCCAATATACTGCCCGGCATGCAGGCGGCCTTCGTGGACGTTGGGCTGGACAAAAACGCCTTTCTGCACGCCGGAGATATTCAGATCGACAAGTCTGATTTCGGCGGCGATTCGGAAAAGGTGGAGCGCCAGCTCTCCAGCCAGTCCATCGGCAAAATGCTGCACATGGGGCAGGAGGTGCTGGTACAGGTCATCAAGGAGCCGGGCGGCACAAAGGGGCCGCGCATATCCAGCCACATCACGCTGCCGGGCCGTCTGGTCGTGCTGCTGCCCACGGTGGGCTATATCGGCGTATCGCGGCGCATCGAGGACGAGGACGCGCGCGCCCATCTGCGCGCCATGGCGGAGCAGTGCCGCCCCGAGGGCATGGGGCTGATCGTCCGCACGGCCGCAGCCGAGGCCTCGCAGGAGGAGATTCGTCAGGACGTCGATTATCTTCTCCGGCTGTGGCAGTCCATACAGACGCGCGCCGCGCATCTCAAGGCGCCCGCGCTCGTCCATCGCGACGAAAGCCTCGTCTACCGCAGCGTGCGCGATATGCTCTCGCCGCTGGTGAACCGGCTGGTGATCGACAACGAGGAACAATACAAAAGCGCCCGTGAGACGGCCGAAATGCTCTCGCCGGAGCTGTGCGGCCGCATCGAGCTGTACACCGAAAGAAAGCCGCTGTTTGATATATACCGCATCGATGCGCTGATCGACAAGGCCTATGCGCGCCGCGTCTGGCTCAAGAGCGGCGGCTATCTCATAATCGATCACGCGGAAGCGCTCACCGTGATCGACGTCAACACCGGTAAATTCGTCGGCTCAAAGGATCTCTCCGACACCGTGTACAAAATCAACTGCGAAGCCGTGCATGAAATCGTGCGGCAGATGCGCCTGAGAGACGTGGGCGGCATCATCATCGTGGACTTTATCGACATGGACACGGAGGAGCACCGCGAAAGCCTGCTCGCACTGCTTCGGCAGGAATTAAAGCGCGACCGCACAAAGACCAATCTGGTCGGCCTCACCGGCCTTGGGCTGGTTGAAATGACGCGCAAAAAGGTGCATCAGCCCATTCACACGCAGTTAAAGCGCCCCTGTCCGATGTGCTCGGGCAGCGGCATGGTGCCCACCGACGAGACGATCGCCCGGCGCGTTCTGCACGAGCTCAAGCGGCTCACGGCGGAGGCCAGCGCGCCCTGCTGGCTGATCACAGCCTCTACGGGCGTGGCGGGGCAGCTGCTGCTCATCGGCACGGAATGCGGCGCGAAGGTCTTTGTTCACGCCGATCCGGGCTGCGCCGCCGAGCATTACGACATAGAACCCGCCGGCGAACACGAGCTGCCGCCCAAGACGCGACAGCTGCCGGCGTTCGTTTAGCGCAACACAGAGAAAGGAACTGCTGTAACCGTCATGAAGGATAGAAAGGATATTGTCGTTTCCGATGAGGAAATGGCCGTTCAAAGGGGCTATATCAGCGCCATTCGCGACGCGCTGAATCGCGAGATGCGCTATTGCATCGTCACGCTGGGCTGCCAGATGAACGCGCACGATTCCGAGACCATCGCGGGCATGCTGGATCAGATGGGCATGACGCCCGCCGAAAGCCGCGAACAGGCCGATCTCGTGCTCTACAACACCTGCTGTGTGCGCGAAAACGCCGAGAACAAGGCGCTGGGCAACGTCATATGGCTCAAGGAGCTCAAGGCGCTCAAGCCCGATATGATCATCGGCGTGGGCGGCTGCATGATGCAGGAAGAGGGCATGGGGGAAAAGGTGCGCAAAATGTACCCCTTCGTCGACTTTGCCTTCGGCACGCACAATATGTACAGACTGCCCGAGCTGCTCTACAAGGTCATCTGCGAAAAGCAGCGCGTCATTGAAATCACGCAGGAGGACGGCGGCATCTGCGAAGGGCTGCCCGTGCATCGGCGCAATGATTTTTCGGCCTACATCAACATCATGTACGGCTGCAACAACTTCTGCTCCTACTGCATCGTGCCCTATGTGCGCGGGCGGGAGCGCAGCCGCGATATGGAGAAGATCGTCGAGGAAGCCAAAGCGCTGGCCGACAGCGGCGTTCAGGAGATCATGCTGCTGGGGCAGAACGTCAACTCCTATATGGGCGGCGGCGCGCACTTCGCGGAGCTGCTCTACCGGCTCGATCAGCTGGATATTCCGCGCGTGCGCTTTATGACGTCGCATCCCAAGGACATTTCCGACGAGCTGATCGCCTGCTTCGGCGAGCTGCATCATCTCTGCAAGCAGCTCCATCTGCCCGTGCAGGCCGGCAATGACCGCATACTTTCCCAGATGAACCGCCGATATACCCGCGAGCAGTATCTGGACAAAGTGCGCGCTCTGCGCGCCGTCTGCCCGGAGATCGGCCTGACGAGCGACATCATCGTGGGCTTCCCGGGCGAAACGCTGGAAGAGTTTGAGGACACCGTCTCGCTGGTCGACGAGGTGCGCTACGACGCGGCCTACACGTTCATATACTCGCCGCGCCCCGGCACCCGCGCCGCCGATATGCCGGACGACACGCCCATGGAGGAAAAGAGCCTGCGCATACAGCGGCTCATTGAGCACCAGCAGCGCATCACCACCGAGCTCTGCACGCGCCAGATCGGCAGGATCAAGCCCGTGCTGGTGGAGGAGGTCAGCGCGCGCGACGCTCAGTGCGTCGGCGGCAAGACCGAGCGCGGCCATATGGTCAATTTCGCGGGCGACAAATCGCTGATCGGCCGCATCGTACCGGTCAAAATCACCTCCGCCGGCAAAAACACGCTGCGCGGGGAAATGCTGTAATAAGAACATTCAGGAGGAAAATCAATCATGAATGCCGTTTTTGAAAAAACTCAGGAGCTGGGCGACGCGCTCATGCAGAGCGATGAATACAAGACCATGAAGGCGGCGGAGGACGTCGCCATGAAGAACACCGAAGCGGCAGCGCTGATGACCAGCTACATCGAGCACAAAAATCAGCTGGACGAGCTGACGCGCGTTTCCAAACCCGACGCTGCGGCCATCGCTGAGCATTCTCAGGCCATGGCCGATCTGCAGGCGCAGATTCAGGAGATCGACGACATCGCGGCGCTGAGCAAAGCGCGCGCGGATTTCTCCCGCCTGATCGATCAGGTCAATCAGGTGCTGCGCTTCATCATCACCGGCCAGACCGAAGAACCCGAATCGGAGGGCGGCTGCACCGGCTCCTGCTCGACCTGCTCCGGCTGCCATTGATCTCACAAAAGTCCCTGATTGATACAACGGAGGAATACCATGGCCATATCGTCCATGATGCAGCAGTATTTGCAGATAAAAGATCAGAACCCCGATGCGCTGCTGCTTTTCCGAGTCGGCGATTTTTACGAGCTGTTCTTTGACGACGCGGAGCTGGTGTCCCGCGAGCTGGAGCTGACGTTAACCGGCAAGGAGTGCGGGCTG
>CAKUAV010000175.1 GCA_934636425.1 uncultured Clostridia bacterium | reverse complement strand
GTATTCGCGTTCGGCGATGGCCCGCGAAATGATGGACGGCGCGCTTGAGCCTTCAGCCGGCTGCACAGATAACTCGTTACCGGATTTGATATTCCCGGAGCGTCCGAGAAGCTTATCAAACAGCCCCATTTTCCTTTTCTCATCAACAAACTGCAATAATTCCAATCTTGCTGTCAGCCATTGCCAAGATCTTTATAAGATGCGGCAAACACTCGGCTGAGCACTCCGTTCTTGCTCCATCTGTTCATGCGAACGCAGATGTATGCCAATTTTCATAGGTTTTCGGCAGCGCTCTCCACTCGCAGCCGTTCTCCGCGACATGCAGCATCGCATTGATCGGCTGAAGATTGCTCATGCTGACATTTCCGCGCTGTTTTGGAAGATGCTTTGCTATCTTCTCGTACTGCTCCTGCGTAATCTGCATGGCTCCATTATACCAGATATTCATTTATTGTCAACAATGTGAACGCGTTCTAAAACCGTTTATCAGACCACTGCGCCAACCGCTGACGAGTGTATGAACCATTTCTTAAATGATCCCATCATTGCCGGCCACCGTTTCCGGGATATAGAAAACGAAATGGAATGGATTGAGCGGTAAACTTATCGGGCGCGCAGCACACGGCCTTTCGGCCATGGAAGCGCACCCGATCTTTTTCATAAAGCGCAGCTTTGAGCGGATCTCATCTGCAAGCAAAGCTGCATTCATATTGTAAAACGCCCTGTCCGTCATGTCCCGCCGGCCAGCTCCTCGGCATTCTGATCGACCGGCACAGAGTCCATCGGCTCGCTCCATGAGGGATCGTCGCCGGGCGGCACGGTGCTCTTCGGCTCGGCGGGCGCGAACGTCTCGATCGCGTCGTCCGGCGCGGACGCGCCCTGATCGGCGGTCGACGCATCGCCCCACTGCTCCGCCATGTTCGCGCCGGAAATCAGCAGCTTCTGAAACAGCATGAGCAGCCCGGCGATCAGCGCGACGGCCAGCGCGATCACAACGACAGACAGCACAGCCTTCGCCGCGCGCATCAGCCGTACACCTCGTCGTTTAGATAACGCCGCCACACCGTCTCGAACCAGCCGCCGCCCTGCGGAAGCGGCCGAAGCGCGACGGCGCGCGTTTCCATGCCGCGCGTTTCAAAGGCGAAGTTCCTCGCATCGGGCGCATCCTTTGCCACGCTGCGCCGCACGAAGCCGTGCCCCGCCTCGCCCGAAAACTGCGCCTGACAGAGCATGGCCGAGAGCGTCGCACGCTGAACCAGCAGCGTATCGCGCAGCTCGGCGGTTTCCTCAGGCGTGGAACCGGCGATGCCCTCGTCCAGATACGCCTGCACGCGGGCGAGCATTTCGCGCATCTTGTCCAGATCGCGCATCGCGCCGGCATAGGCGTCCATATCGGCGCGCACCTGAGAGAGCACCTTCGCCGCCCTTGCGTCGCTCGCCGTGCGGGAGAAATACGCCGTCTCGCGCGCAATGTCGCCCTGCGCCGCGTTCAGGAAGGCTTCCTCGCTCTCGTTCTTTTCCAGTCCGCCGTGATGGATGATGTGCATGGCCGCGCGCAGCGAGCCGACCTGCGTCTCGTTGAGCGCGCTGCCGCCCGGGCGGTACATTCCGAACGCGCCCGCGCACTCGCCCGCGGCGTACAGCCCTTGAACGCTCGTGCGCCACCATGCGTCGATCAGCAGTCCGCCGTTGGAATGCTGCGCGCACACGGCCACCTCGAGCGGCTCCTTGTGCAGATCAATGCCGTGCGAGGCGTAAAAATCAATCGCCTTCTGATTGATGGCGGCCAGCCGCTCGATGGGCGTACGCTGCGCCGCGCCGCAGTTTTCGAGATAGGCGCGCGCTTCGCCGCCCAGAGCGTCGAATGCGCCGCCGTCCACCTCCTGCGTAAAGTCCATATACGCGTGTCCGCCGCGGGCGTTAAGCGCCGCCACGGCCATATCCACGCGGGAGGAGCCGCCCAGCTTGCGCGCATCGAACGGCCACTGATAGCCCTTCAAAAACACCGAATCGAGCATATCGCCCCGATCGCGGAAGAAGGGCTGCAAAAACTCATTTTTCCCATCGGTATAGCGCGGAATGGCCTGCTGATAGCTGCCGGAGACATTCCAGCGCACATTGAGCGAGGCCAGGCCGTACTGCCAGTAGCACAGGTTATTGCACGCCGCGCCCGCATGGATGGCCGCGCCGCTCGCGCCCTGCTGCTGCACGGGGAACACCACGCGCTCATAGGCCGTCGCCGCGCCGCCGGTGCAGAGGATCACAAAGCGCGCGTTGACCGCCGTAAAGCCATTTTCACCATGAAACAGCGCGCCGCAGACGCGATTTTTGCCGTCGGTCAGTATGGAGAGCAGCTTCAGGCCATCCTCGCGCCGAACGCCGCGCGCCGCCACCGATTCGCTCAGGCGCTCGACCATCATCTTGCTGGTGAGCGGCCCGGCGGAGGTGGCGCGCTGCGTGGTGTCGTGGTCAGTCTGATAGCCGACGAACTCGCCCCACTCGTTGCAGGGGAACGGCACGCCCAGAAGCGCCAGCTTCATGAACGAGCGCGCGGAATTTGCCGCCATGGCGTAGGCGTGATCGCCGTGCATCCCGCCGCCCGCATAAAACGACTGCGCCATGGCTTCGACCGATTCCGCGCCCGATCCGCACAGGCTGAGCTTATAGTAGGTCTGCTTGTCGCTGCCCGCGTTTCGGCTGGTGCCGGCGGCAAAGTCGTCGGCGATCAGCAACACGTCCACGCCGGCTTTTTTCAGCTCGTCCGCCGCGTTGAGTCCCGCCGCGCCCGCGCCGATGACCAGCGTATTGCAGTGAAGTATCCGCATAGGCTCGCTCCTTTACAGGCGCTGCAGATGGAAGCCGCCATCCACATTGATGATCTCGCCGGTCGAGAAGGGCAGCAGATCCAGACTGAGCGCATAGACCGCCTTGGCAATGTCCTCGGGATAGCCCCAGCGCTTGATGGGCGTGATGCCGCCCGCGATCAGCGCGTCATATTTGTCCTTGACCTTGCTGGTCATGTCGGTGGCGATGATGCCGGGCCGGATCTCGTAGACCGGTATGCCGTACTCGGCCAGACGCACGGCGAAGAGCTTTGTCATCATCGACAGCCCCGCCTTGGAGACGCAGTATTCGCCGCGGTTTGTGGACACAACGTCACTGGACATGGATGTGATGTTGACGATCGTGCCGCTGCCCTGCTCGATCATCTTCTTCGCCACGAGCTGGGTCAGGAAGAACGGGCCGACCAGATTGACGTCCAGCAGCTCGCGCATGGAATCCTCGCCCATGTCGAGCAGATCGGCGCGCACGCGGGGCGCGATGCCCGCGTTGTTGACCAGCACGTCGATGCGGCCGTACTTTTCCAGCACGGCGTCGACCGCGTGGGCGCGCTGAGCGGCGCTTGAGTTGTCGGCCACGATGCACAGAAATTTCTTCTGCGCGTCCTCATCGGCCTCATGGCGCGATGTGATCGCCACTTCGAAGCCGTGCTCATGCAGATATTCGGCCACACCGCGTCCAATGCCGCGCGAGCCGCCGGTCACCAATGCGATTTTGCTCATTGCTTTTTCCCTCCCAGCACACGCTGAAATTCCGGATAATACCACGCCGTATCGCGCACAGGGCAGCCGGGGCGGCCGGTGGGCTGGCGCATGATCTTGGTGCACACGCCGCAGGTGACGCAGCATTTGCCGGGCGTCATCGCGCCGTTTTCAATGATGTCCCTCGCAAAATCGGGATAGGCGAACGCCCCGCGCCCCCAGCCGACGCACTTCGCGCCGCCCTCCTCGATCAGTCCCGCCGCGATCGCCGGGCCAAACTGGCGCAAATAGCTCATGCCAGTGGCCACGCACACCACGTCCGGCACCTCGGCCTGAGCGCGCTTGCAGCCGTACAGCAGACGCGCCACGCCGTCGATCGGATTTTCGGGCTGCTCATAGCCGCCGCGGGCATAGGGACGATTGACGTGCGGGTTAAAATAGGGCGTGCCCATCGTGATGTTGATGAGCGTCACATCCATCGCCGCCAGATCGCGCACAAGGCGCAGCGGCTCGTCGAGCGCCAGGCTCTGCTCTTCGCCCACGCCCCACTTGCCCGCCTCGCCGTCATAGAGATTGACGCGCGCGGCCAGTATGCCGTTTCCAATCTCGGACGCGGCGGCCTTCACGCACTCGAAATAGATCTTCGTGCGGTTTTCATAGCTGCCGCCATAGGGCGCGGGACGATCAAAGCCGCCCAGCATCTCGCTCATCAGATAGAGATGGCAGGCCTTCACATCCACGCCGTCAAAGCCCGCCGCCATGGCCAGCTTTGTGGAATGGGCGAACTTGGCGGGCAGCTTTTCCAGCTCCTCGTCGGATATGATCGGATAGTCCTCCGGCAGATTCTGATGGCGGTCAAGCGTCTCGTTATACCAGCTGCGGATGGGCGTTTTCACGTCCACAGGGCGGCTCCAGCGGCCGGAATGGGTCAGCTGCGCGATGATCTTTGGGGCTTCCAGACCCGCGTCGGCCGCCGCTCTGCGCGTATCGGCGAGCAGCCGGCGGAAGGACTCAATATTGTCCTCGGTGATCATCAGCTGGCAGGGATTGGCGCGCGCCTCGGGCGTGACCGCCACGGCCTCCATCCAGATCAGGCCCGCGCCGCCCGCGGCAAAGCAACAGTAGCGGCGCTTCGTCCAGTCGGTCGGCGCGCCGGTGTGATCGGCGTCACAGCCCTCCATGGGCTGTATCACCATGGCGTTCTTGAGCGTAAAGCCCCTGCCCTGCACAGGGCGCGTCAGCACGGCCACATCGCCCTGCGGCGGCAGCTTATAGGGGCCTTTCTGGCTGTCATACATTTCCTGAACATTTGAAAAGGGGAAACCAAACGGCATATCATATCCCTCCGCATCATGCGTATCGCGTTTTTTTACTCAATAGATCGGCAGCAGATTTGCAGCTTGCTCTGTTCCAAAGCAACCCCGCAAAAAGCAGGACGCGCCGGTTTCTTGCGGCGTTGCTCTGGAGCGCTTCTTCGTTATGCAATAAATCCGATAAAAATCGCGGATGAAGCATCGCCTCACCCGCGATCACAGAACGTCACAGCGCATTTCGAAATGGGAACGCTGCAAATTCGAAGGATTTTTTCGGCGCGGCGCTCGAATCCCCCGCGGGAATTGATGCTCGGTCTCAAGGCAAACGCGCGGGTTCAGCAGCGCTGGGCCGGGCGATTTCAGCTTGAGGAACGGCGAAAAAAGGCCGAAATTGCAGCTTGAGAACTTTTCGAGACACGCTTCGACTTACAGCATCTCGCGGATGCGGTCGGCCACGGCCTGCGCCAGCAGACGCGAGCCCTCCTCGCCGTAATGCACCAGACCGTCCCGAAAATATGCGTCCGGGAAAGCTGCCGCAACCGCCGCCAGATCGTTGACGGGAACGTTCAGTTCCGCCATGACCGCCTCGGCCGCGCGGTTGTACGCGGCGATCTCCGCACTGGTGCGCGGGTTGTCCATCTCGCTCACGCGCGCCTCGCACACGCCGGTGGTCGTGGCGAATATCACGCGGGCATTGGGAAAGCAGCTGCGAATCCGGCCGTAAACGCGCCTGAGACGACGCGCATACTCCTCCACAGTGTAGAGCGACTCGTCTGCGCGGCCAAAATGCGCGCAGTCCCAGTGGCCGTTGTTCCAGTGAACGACGCTCACCTCGTTCGGATCGCCCGCAAGAGTCTTCCAGCCGGGCAGAGACACATATGTGTAGTCGGTGAAGCGGCCGTTGTCCGGCGAATAGCACACCTCGGCCTCGTCCTTCAGCATATTCTTCACAAAGCCGCAGTAATCAAGGCGAATGGAATCGCCCAGCAGGAAAACCTTTTTCATAATCACTTCTCCAGCTTCGCCATGAGCGTCTTCAGCATATCCTCGGGCGCGCACAC
>CAKUAV010000174.1 GCA_934636425.1 uncultured Clostridia bacterium | reverse complement strand
GATTGACCGTCAGCGCTCACGAACAGCGCGGCGGCTTAAGGCGCTGTTTCGAACGTTTCGTCAAAGAGCGCTGCTCCTGTCGCGCCGCTTTTTAGCGGGCGGAAGTTCATGGGATGCAAAAGCATACGCGCCGGACTGCCGAAAAAACCGATTGACCGTCAGCGCTCACGAACAGCGCGGCGGCTTAAGGCGCTGTTTCGAACGTTTCGTCAAAGAGCGCTGCTCCCGTCACGCTGCTTTTTAGCGGGCGGAAGTTCATGGAATGCAAAAGCAGGCGCTCGGTTTTGTCTTGCGGCGCGCGATAAACGGAGCGCGTCCGAAAAATTCCCGAGCCGCGATTTCGGCTTTTCCTGCGCTGCGGCCGGGGCAAAGCGCCGTCGAACGTTCTCGTTCCGATGCGCGGCTGGCGGCGGAGGACGCGCTTTGGACGCTTTTTTCGGTTTTGCCATTGACAGCCGGCGCGCAGGCGATTATAATAAAAGCATATTTGAAACGAAAGGGGTTGGGCATGATGACTGTTGATTTTGAGGGAACGACCGCCTGACAGCTGCACACGCGGCCGGATCGCATAGGGCGCGCCCTGATATGAGGCGGGCTTTGACTGCGCATGGCCGAGAACAGACCTTTCGCTTTGTCCGATATTGATAAGACGCGCCGATTCTGCGCGCCCATTGCGTTCTGCGCCATTCTGCGCGGAAGAGGGGCGGCTTATGCGGCGGCTGAGCGTCCTTTTCAGCGGAGCATACCGAATGGGTGTGTTCCGCTTTTTGTGTGTCCTTTTGAATCGTCGGGCGGTCGCCGGTCACGTCATGAGTAAAGCCGCGCAGGCGTTTTGCAAAGCGCAGGGCGCGCGGAGAGACGAGCTGGTTTATACAGCATGACCGCCGCGTTTGTCCGCAGCGCCGGACGAAAAAGCACCGCGCTCCGCCGAAAATCCGCCGCAGAGAGCATGCACGCACTGCGTCGCTCCGGGCGGCTCGGCGGCGCGCACAGACGATCAGGAGGATAAAGCATTGAATTATAACGATATAAACTGTGAACAGAATACTCAGAACAATACGACCCGCCGCGCGCGCGTGACCGCCGTGCACCGCGAGCGATACGCGCTCTCGCTGGACGGGCGCGCGATCTATGGCCGGCTCAAGGCGGCGGCCTGGCGCGAGAGCGGCGCGCTCTATCCCACCGTGGGCGACTGGGTGGAGATCGCGTCCAATCCGCAGGGCGACGCGCTCATCACGGCGCTCAGGCCGCGCAAAACGCTCTTCCGGCGCGGCGACAGCTTTGGCAGGCGCGGCGTGCAGGCGGTGGCGGCAAATTTCGAGAGCGTGTTCATCGTCACGTCGCTGAACCGCGAATTCGAGCCGCGCCGCATAGAGCGCTATCTCGCGCTGATCCTTGAGAGCGGCGCGCAGCCGGTGGTCGTGCTCACAAAGGCCGATCTCTGCCCCGATCCCGCGCCGTATATTAAGGCCGTGCGCGCGCTGAAGGCCGATCTGCCGGTCTGCGTGGTCAGCGCGGCCACGGGACAGGGGCTGGACGCGCTCATGCCGTATCTTCAGCCGGGCATGACGGTAGCGCTGCTCGGCTCGTCGGGCGTGGGCAAATCGACGCTCACCAACGCGCTTCTGGGCGAAAAAGCCATGGACACCGGCGCGATCCGCGAGGACGACGACCGCGGCCGCCACACGACGACCTGCCGCCAGCTGCTCGAGCTGCCCGGCGGCGCGTTCCTGATCGATACGCCCGGAATGCGTGAAATGGGCGTGTGGGATGCGGACGAGGGCGTGCGCGAGACATTCGCCGATCTGACCGCGCTGGCGGGGCGGTGCCGATTCCGCGATTGCAGCCACACCTGCGAGCCGGGCTGCGCCGTGCGCGCGGCGCTCGAGCGCGGCGAAATCGACGAAAAGCGCGTGCGCAGCTGGCTGAGCGTCGGCCATGAGTCGCACGCCACCGCCGAGCTGGCGCGCCGCCGGCAAAAGCTGGCGCTGAGAAAGCGGCTGAAGGCGCAGCGCAGGGGGCGAGAGTGAGCGGTGAAAGCGGAGGCTGAAATGCGCCTGCGATGAGCCGAAATCAGGGCGCGCCGCCGGCAAAAGCTGGCGCTGAGAAAGCGGCTGAAGGCGCAGCGCAGGGGGCGAGAGTGAGCGGTGAAAGCGGAGGCTGAATGCGCCTGCGATGAGCCGAAATCAGGGCGCGCCGCCGGCAAAACCCCGCGCGAAACCGCAAATCCGAAAAAAGACAATCGCCTCGCCGTGTTGATATGCGGCGGGGCGATTGCTGCGCTTTGGCGGTCGGAGGAAATCATCGCATTTGTCGGCATGGCGGCTCTTGGCGCTATATCCACCATTGCGGGGTCAGATCTCCCAGCGTCACGACGCGATTCTGCGCGCAGTCCATCATGACCTCAATGGCGCGATAGCCGTCCGGCATGAGCTGCGCCATGAACTCCCGGCACGCGCCGCAGGGCGGAAGGGCTCTGCCGCTGCGGTCGAGCGCAATGACGCGGCGAATCGCGTCCTCACCGTTCGTGATCATGCTGAACAGCGCGTTTCGCTCTGCGCACACGCCCAGCGTGCAGGCTGTGTCGACGCACACGCCTGTATAGATTCTGCCGGACGCGGACTCGACCGCCGCCGCCACGCCGCCCGCCTCCATGAGACGCGAGATCTCGCGCGGCCGCATGACGGCCATGGCTGCTTTGCAAAGTTCTTCCCAGATTTTTTCCATATCGACGACCTCCTGAATGGGATTTGTTCAGCGCATGCCTGAAAACGCCCGGGAATGAATCTCCCGGAAGCTCAAGGCTCATTCGAGCTGTGAGAAAATCCGCAGAAGATAAGAAGGCGCTTTTTCAGACATGCTCTGGCGCGCGTTTCCGATGCGAGATTTGTTCGGGATGATCTGCCGCCGCGCGCGGCGCGCACCGAATACAGGCGCTGCTTCTATAGCCGTTGAATCCTGCGGACAATTGAAAACTGTTCGAGCATAACAGACATTCGCGGCGCTGCCCGGCGCTATTCACGCCCCGAGACGGCGTTCACGCCGTGCGCGCGCAGTATACTCACGGCGCGGGCGATTTGTCCGTCGTCTGGCGAAGGCACGTCCGGCATGGTGTCGGGTTTTCCCAGCGCCGCGTACTTCGAGCGGGCGAGCGCGTGATAGGGCAGCACGCGCATTGTCTCGACGTTCAGGCCGCCCAGCAGCGCGCCGATGCGCTCCAGCGTGTCCATGCCGTCGTTCGCCCCCGGCACCAGCGGCATGCGGATCTCTATGCGCGCGCCCGCGTCCGAGAGGCGGCGCAGGTTGTCGAGAATGCGCTCGTTGCCCGCGCCGGTGAGCGCTCTGTGCGCGGCCGAATCGATGTGCTTGACGTCGAAGAGGAACATATCGGCAACCGGCAGCGCCTTCTCGAACGCTGTCCACGGCACGTTGCCGCAGGTGTCGACGGCGGTGTGAACGCCCTGATCCTTCAGGCGCGCGAAAAGCGCCCGCACGAAATCGGCCTGCAAAAGCGGCTCGCCGCCGGACACGGTCACGCCGCCGCCCGAATGCGCGTAAAACGCGCGATCCTCCAGCGCGATGGCCTCGGCCTCGCCGACGGTGACAGTGCGCCCGAACAGCTTCATCGCCTCGCCCAGACACGCGCCTTCGCACGCGCCGCAGGCGACGCACATTTCGCGCTCGAATACGTGGCGTCCGCCTGCGTCCATGCGCTGAGCGCCGCTCGGACAGACGCGCGCGCATTCGCCGCAGTTCATGCACTTGTGCGCATAATACGCCGTCTCGGGGCGCGGGCTGATGCCCTCGGGATTGTGGCACCACAGGCAGCGCAGCGGGCAGCCCTTGAGAAACAGCGTCGTGCGAACGCCCGGCCCGTCGTGCACGGCAAAGCGCTTGACGTCCATCAAAAGCCCGGTGGGCAGAGTGTCGTTCATATCGGTTCTCTCCTTATACATGATGTCGTGAAACGGGCAGGCGAAACGCCCGTGTGCGATGGGGGGATGTCCGCGCCGTGACGGCTGCGTTATCGCGGCGATCATACGGCTTTCATTGCAGCTTCGGCGGCGCGATGAGGGGGAAGCGCCCGCGTGTCATGACGGCTGCGTTATCGCGGCGATCATATGAGCTTTCGACGCGGCTTCGGCGGCGCGATTGGGGGAACACTTGCCGTGACGGCTGCGTTATCGCGGCGATCATACGGGTTTTCATTGCGGCTTGGACGGCGCGATTGGGGGGAAGCGCTCGTCATGACGGCTGCGTTATCGCGGCGATCATACGGGCTTTCATTGCGGCTTCGGCAGCGCGATTGGGGGAACGCTTGCGCATGACGGTTGCGCTGTCGCGGCAACCCGTCGGGGCATTGCAGCTTTGGCGGCGCGATAAGGGGAAGTGCCCGTCATGACGGCTGCGCTGTCGCGGCAACCCGTCGGGGCATTGCAGCTTTGGCGGCGCGATAAGGGGAAGTGCCCGTCATGACGGCTGCGCTGTCGCGGCGACCGTTATGCCTTTCGATGCGGCTTCGGCGGCGCGATGGGGGAAGCGCCCGCGTCATGACGGCTGTGTTATCGCGGCGATCATCCGCGCCTCACTGCGCCGCTTCGGCCTGACGGATGTAGAATTCCTGCTCGGCGGGCGAGAGATTGTTCCAGAGCACGTTCCAGCCGCAGACGCGGATCTGCAGATCGCGGTGCTTTTCGGGGTGCGCCTGAGCGTCGCGCAGCGTGTCGGGCGAGAGGACGTTGAAGTGTATGGCGTGGCCGCAGCTGTCGGCGTAGGTCATTAAAAGCGCGTACATGGCCTCAAGCCCCGCCTCGCCCCGCACGGCGTTGGGAGAGAGCGCCGCGTCCAGCGGGAAATCGCCGCGGAACAGACTCGAATCGAGCTTTGCAAGGCTGGAGATCATGGCCGTCGCGCCCTCCCGCGCCATGCCCTGCGTGGGCGACGCGTTTTTCGAGAATTCCTCGCCGGCGAGCCGCCCGTCCGGCGTGGCGGCGGTCTTGCGCCCCATGTCGACGAATTGCAGCGCGCAGTGCAGCCCGGCAAAGCAGGGGCCGCCGCAGGCGTTTTTGCGCGCGCTGCACAGCCGCGCCAGCCGCTCGGTGAAGTCCTTGAAGAGACGATCGGGCAGATCGCGGTTGTTGCCCCACTTGTCGCGGTCGTTGAGCATGCGCCGGCGCAGTATTTCCTCGCCCTGCCAGTTGCGGTCGAGTATGTCGCGCAGCTGTGCGAGCGTCATTTCGCCGCCGTCGTAGACGTGCTTTTTGATCATGGCCAGAGAATCGGCCGCCGTGGCGGGACAGCAGAGCAGTATGTGCGCTTCGCGGTATTTAATGCCGCCGGCATACGCGTCGAACGCCCTGTCCAGACTGCTCTGAATGGTCGCGGAGAACATGGGCGTGGGGTTGATCTCGCCCACGCGGCTCTCATAGGCGGCGACGATGGCAAAGCCGCGCTCGTAGATCGCCTGCGCCTGCGTGAAGAACGCCTCATAGAACTGCTCGAACGTGGTCATGTCCTCGGCGCGGCCGGTGTGCGGGCCGGACTGGAAGCCGCTGAACTGATCCCAGCCGTCGTGCAGCGCCAGCTCGACCGCCTTGGGAATGTTGACGTGAACGTTGGCCGCGTCTGCGCCGTCGCCGCGCGCGGTGTACTCATAGCAGCCCTTGACGATCGCCCGCCGCGCTTCCTCCGGCGTATAGCCCTCCCGCAGCATGGCGCGCGTCATGCCCTTTTCGCAGACGAAATTGAAGCTCGAATGGCCGCCGCGGATCATCTCCAGCACGCGCTTTACGAACGCTTTGGGCGTGTTGTGATCGAGCTTGATCTGGATTTTCGGGTCGTACAGCCCCAGCTCGTCGTACACGTCCAGTATGAGGAAGCTCAGGTCATTGATCAGGCTGCTTCCGTCCGTCGCCGTGCCGC
>CAKUAV010000173.1 GCA_934636425.1 uncultured Clostridia bacterium | reverse complement strand
CCGGCGGAATAGAAACGCAACATCCCGCAAGCCGTCTCTTTTTTCCTGACAAAGGAAAAAAGACAGGCGTGAACCGAAGGCAAAACGCCGCGTAAAGCGCACTTAGCCACTCGACCAGCCCCATGAAGAGAGTCCAGAGAGGCCGCAGTGCGGCTTCCACTTTTGACTCTTTGGCGCAGTCTGGGGCGCGCAGCCCCAGCGTACTCCCCGCGGAAAACGCCTCAAAGCCAATGCGATTGCGCAAAAGCGCACAAAAGCCGCGCCGCCAGCCCCGTTCTCTCGTTCCTCGCGTCCCCGGCAACCCCGTCGGGATCGCCTGCAAGAAACGCACAAACCCGAAGTGAACCCACAAAGGCAGATAACCGAAGAGCGCCGCGAGAACGCGCGAAGGCGATCTCGACCCGGCGGAATAGAAACGCAAGATATCGCAAGCCGTCTCTTTTTTCCTGACAGAGGAAAAAAGACAGGCGTGAACCGAGGGCAAACACCGCGTAAAGCGCACTTAACCACTCGACCAGCCCCATGAAGAGAGTCCAGAGAGGCCGCAGTGCGGCTTCCACATTTAGCCCCAGCGTACTCCCAGCGGAAAGCATTGCAAAGCCAATGCGCCCACGCAAAAGCGCACAAAGGCCGCGCCGCCAGCCCCGCTCCCCCGTTCCCCGTTCTCCGGTAACCCATCGAGATCGCCATAGAGAAACGCACAAACCCGAAGTGAACCCACAAAGGCAGATAACCGAAGAGCGCCGCGAGAACGCACGAGTGGCGATCTCGACCCGGCGGAATAGAAACGCAACATCCCGCAAGCCGTCTCTTTTTTCCTGACAAAGGAAAAAAGACAGGCGTGAACCGACGGCAAAGCGCCGCAATGCCCGACGCGCGTCGAGGGAATCTCCGCGCCAGAACCGCATCATCAAACGCGCACTGAGAACAAGCCGCCCCGACAGAACCGCAAGCTCAGACTCAAACCGAAGCCCATGCGCGGCGACAGAAAGCGCATCGCCGCGCACCAACCCAGCGCCCCGACAGAGCCGCAAGCCAGACAACCCCGAGCGCAAAAGTCTCGAAAGCGCTCTGCCAGCTCCCGCGTCCTCTCCTCCGCCCGCATTGCCGCGAATGCAAAGCGATTTTGCCCGGCAGCGCGACGGACTGCGGCGGCGCTGCTTCCCTCTCCCGATCCTTCCTTCAGGGGCGGGTTTTTCGCGCATTCTGGCGAACGAACCGAATCGTGAACGGCCTTCCCGTGAGCAGGGGCCTTCCGCGCGCCTCGCGACCGGCTTCCTATTTAATAGCGTGCGCGGCGCTCGGCCAGACCCGCGCCAGGCGGCAGCCGCGCCGCCAACGAGAGCGCCCCGGCGGCGCGGCACATAACGGCACATAATAGAGGGCAAGCCGCAGTTCAATCATCAGCCCCCCGCACCGCCCGCCAAGGGCTGTTTTTCCACGCGAAACGCGGCGCGCTTTATGCGCATCGCGCTCGACTTTTCGGGGCGGGCGCGCCGCCGCTTCACAGTGCGGCCGCAATGTTATCCATAACATGGGGCGCGCGTTCACTGTTTGTTCAAAATTGGTTGACAATTGTCTTACATAGTGGTAGAATATAGACGACTTGTTGCGAGCAGGGCGTCTGTTTTCTATGTTTGTATACAAAAAAGAATCGGCGCGCTGTATCCATTTTTTTGCAAAGGAGACTCAACATGGCTCAGAGCTCAGGCGTCCCCGCGCGTCGGCGGCCGAAATATCGCCGCGACATTGTCAAGGAAAACATTGAGGTCTGGCTGATGATGCTGCCCGTGCTGGCGCTGATATTCGTGTTCAGCTACGTGCCGCTGTGGGGCGTGATCATCGCCTTCCAGAACTATCAGCCCGGCAGTCCATTCTTCGATCCGGCCAACTGGGTGGGATTGAAGCACATCCGTCAATTTCTCAACAGCCCCTTCTTCGGGCGGCTGATCACCAACACACTGCGCCTGAGCGTATTGCAGATTCTCTTCGCCTTCTGGGTGCCGATCATATTCGCGCTCTTTTTGAACGAAGTGACGCACATGCGCTTTAAGAAGGTCGTGCAGACGTGCAGCTATATGCCCTATTTCGTCTCGTCGGTCGTCGTGGCCGGCATGGTCATATCCTTTCTGGATGTGAACGGCCTGATCAACAACCTGCTCGCGCTCTTTGGCAAGCAGCCATACGAGTACATGACCGACCCGAAGGCCTTCCCCGCGATATACACCGTCACGACGATCTGGAAGGATTTCGGCTTCGGCAGCATACTGTATTTCTCGACGCTCTCCTCGATCGACCCGTCGCTGTATGAGGCGGCGCGCATCGACGGCGCCAACCACATGCAGCAGATCTGGCACATCACGCTGCCCGGCCTCAAGGCGGTCATCGCCATAAAGCTGATCATGTCGGTCGGCTCGATACTCAGCTCCAACACCGACATGATACTGCTGCTCTACAACACCTCCACCCAGAAGACCGCCGACGTCATCGGCACATACGTCTACCGTCTGGGCATTCAGGGCGGCAAGTTCAGCTACACCACCGCCGTCAATCTGTTCATGTCGCTGATCGCCTTCCTGCTGACCACCGCGGCCAACAAGGTCAGCAACAAGCTCACCGGCAGCGGACTGTGGTAAGGGAGGAGAGCCGTCATGAAATCAACCGTCGTCGTTCCGAAAAAGAACCGCATCAAGGATCGCAGCCTGATCAGCACGGCGCTGATCTACATCTTTGCCGCGCTGATCGCGTTCATCACGATCTATCCGATGTACTATGTGCTGGTGCTCTCGCTCTCCAGCCCGCGCGAGGCGCTCACAATGCGCGTCTACTGGTGGCCCAAGGGCTTCTTCCTGGACGGCTACAAGCGCATACTGAGCGACTCTCAGCTCTGGCAGAGCTATAAGAACACCATATTCTACTGCACCACCCGCGCCGTGCTCACGCTGGCCACATCGGTGCTGGCGGCCTATCCGCTCACCGTGCCCAAGCTCTACGGCCGCCGCTTCGTGACGATGTACCTGCTCATACCGATGTACGTATCGGGCGGCATCATTCCGGAGTTCATACTGATGACCAAGCTGGGGCTGTACAACTCCCCGCTGGCGCTGATACTGCCCGGCTCCTACGCCATATGGTACATCATACTGGTGCGCTCCTATTTCCGCACGATTCCCGAATCGCTGCGCGAGTCGGCCAAGATCGACGGCGCGAACAGCTTCCGCATACTGTGGAACGTGTTCCTGCCCACCTCCAAGCCGATACTCGCCGTCATCGCGCTCTACACGATCATCGGCGTGTGGAACAGCTGGTACCACGCCTCGATCTACATCACCGACCGCACATGGCAGCCGCTGCAGCTGTATCTGCGCCGCATACTGGTCGAGCAGACCGAGCAGCTGGCCAACACCGCCTTCACCGACGCGGACGCGCTGCGCATGGCTCAGGAGCAGCAGATCTCCAACAACCAGCTCAAGTACACGATCATCATCGTCTCCTCGCTGCCCATGCTGATCGCCTATCCGTTCTTCCAGAACTACTTCGTCAAGGGCGTCATGCTGGGCTCGCTGAAGGAATGACCGTCCGTTGTCCCGAGCCGCCCACGGGGCGCGCTCACGCGATATTCCCACACTTATATCAAGGAGGTTCACCCATGAGACACATGAAACCCGTACTCGCTCTGATTCTGGCCCTGATGCTGCTCATCCCGACCGGCCTGAGCGCCGTCGCCGAGGAGGAGCTGACCACCGTAACCGTGCTGGGCTACAACCAGGGCGGCGCCCGCATGGGCTACTTCAAGGATTCCGCGGCCTATGACTGGCTGATGGAAAAGACCCGCGCGATGGGCATCGACCTCAAGCTGGACTACGTCGAGGCCGACCAGTACTCCACGATGATCACCACGCGCCTGGCGACCGGCGTCGATCTGGCGGACATGATGTTCCTTGAGATCGACAGCGTGACGCTGAACAACCTGATCAAGCGCGGCATGCTGACCAGCGTGGACGCGATCCTCGAGCACAGCGACGGCACGGCGAAGGGCTATCTCGCGCCCGACGGCGAATACGCCACGCTGCGCAGCGCCGGCACCACCGCCGACGGCACATTCTGGGTGCTGCAGGGCGTGAACACCGGCGTGTACAACATCAACGACTGGATGGGCTCCTACTCCGTCGGCATCCGTCAGGACTGGCTGGACAAGCTGGAGCTGCCCATGCCCACGACGATCGACGAGTTCGTCGACACGCTGGTCGCCTTCCGCGAGAAGGACGCCAACGGCAACGGCATTAACGACGAGAAGGCGCTCTTCGCGAGCGATCTGTCCCTGCTGCGCCACAGCGGCATCGCCGGCTGGTTCGGCCTGGTCATGAACACGATCGGCCTCGACCCGAACACCGACAAGATCACCACCGTGTTCTATCAGGACGGCTTCAAGGATTACGTCGCGTTCATCAAGAAGATGGTCGACGCGGGCGTCATGTCGCTGGCCGACAACGGCTCGCTCTACACCACCGACACCTCCTCCGTCATCTCCCAGAACAACATCGGCGCGATGTACTATCAGACCGCCTCGATGATCAACCGCGACGATCTGACCGGCGACGAGAACTGCGACTATCGCCCGCTGATGCTGCAGGGCGTCGAGGGCATCCGTCCCACCAGCCGCGGCGACTACAATCTGTCCGTCTACACCGGCTACTACGCCTTCATGAACAGCGTGAACGTCGAGGCGGCGGCCAAGCTGCTGGACTTCTTCTTCACCGAGGATTACTGGAGCTGGAACCGCGAAGGCCTCAAGGGCAACGACTTTGACGTCGACGAAAACGGCAACAAGGTCAGCCTGACCACCGGCTGGACGGCCGACGAAGTGATCGCCAAGGGCTTCGGCGGCGGCCGCTTCTACATGGACCGCGCCAACCTGCCCTGCCTGGACATGGCCAAGACATTCTACACCTTCAACGGCGAGAAGGTTGGCACGTTCGCCACGGCGGACGACCTGATGGCCAGCGCCTACGGCAAGGATGTGCTCGCCAAGTGCGACGAGTCCGACCCGACCGGCAAGAAGCGCGATCTGCAGATTGCCGCCTGGGAGCAGATGGAGCAGAAGGACGCCGTCATGTACCAGACCAACACCGCGACCTATCTGGCGCTGCCCACCGACGAGGAAGTCGAGACGCTGGATATGTACACCGCCGATCTGGACATGGCCATGACCGATCTGTTCGTCGAGCTGATCAACGGCAACAAGGACATGGACAAGCTGGACAGCTATCTGGACGAGCTGCGCGCCTACGGCCTTGACGAGGTCATCGCCGTCTATCAGGCTCGCTACGACCGCTTCATGGGCCGCTGAGTCGGCAGTGCCGACGGCCACTCCGCTCCGCGCGTGTCAACCCGACTCCGCGCCGCTTGAGGGCGGCTCGAGTCTGGACGCTTGAGCGAACAGGTATCATCGATATACAGCACGACCCGCCGAACCATAAATTGGAGTTCGGCGGGTCTCCGTTTGTACCCGGGTGACGGCGCGGCGAATACGCACCAACACAGCCCCGCCGCAGCGTGAAGAGAGTCCAGAGAGTCGAAGACTCTTTGGCGCAGTCTGGGGCGCGCAGCCCCAGCGTACTCCCGGCGGAAAGGCCTGCAAGGCCAATGTGATTGCGCAAAGACGCACAAGCGCCGCGTATTCGCACCAACACAACCCCGCCGCAGCGTGAAGAGAGTCCAGAGAGTCGAAGACTCTTTGGCGCAGGTTTGGGGCGCGGAGCCCCAACGTACTCCCCGCGGAAAGCACAGCAAGGCCAATGTGCTTGCGCAAAGACGCACAAGCGCCGCGAACACGCACCAACACAGCCCCGCCGCAGCGTGAAGAGAGTCCAGAGAGTCGAAGACTCTTTGGCGCAGGTTTGGGGGCGCGCAGCCCCCAACGT
>CAKUAV010000172.1 GCA_934636425.1 uncultured Clostridia bacterium | reverse complement strand
CGAACACGGCTGCGTTCGTCCCCCTGTCCTATGAATGGATTTGCCGGTCGCGGAATGACGCTTTGGAAACGCCGTGCGAGGCCGGAAAACGTCAGATGACCTTGTACTCCTTCAGCAGCTTTTCGACGTCGGTGCCGCTGATCTTGCCCATGACCGCCTTGAAGGCGAGCTTCTCCATGAGGCCGGCCTCCATCTCGGTGACCTTCTTGCCGTCGCGCAGCTGCACGGTGGCGTTGAGCAGATCGCGGATGTCGTACACGCTGCCCCAGACCTCGGGCACGCCGCGGTCGACGTTGAGCAGCGTATAGACGGCCTCCATGCCGGTGCGCATCGAATATTCGGTGGTGAATATTGTGTCGCGCGGGGTCTCGGCGAACTGGCCGATGAAGGCGAAGTTCACAGCGCCGTCGGGCACGACCTTCGGGCGGTCGCCATAGGCGCGGGGCATGAAGAACGCGTCAATGTAGGGCATCATGACCGGCACGGTGTTGGCGCTCTTCTCGGCCAGCTCCTCGATCTGATCCTCCGGAACGCCTATGTGATACAGCCACTCCATGCAGATTTCCTTGCCGGTGCACTCGCGCATGGGCTTTTTGACATAGTCGCCGGGCTTGTCGGTGAACAGCGCGTACACCCACACCAGGCAGTGATCCTTGGGCTGCTCCCTGAACTGAGGCTGGCGATTGATCGTCCAGCTCATCAGCCAGGAGGAGTCCTTGACGGTCACGATGCCGCCGGTCACAACGCCGCCGGTGAACGGATCGCGCTTGCAGATGGCCTTGATGTAGGGGATGATGCGCTGATCGAGCGTCTCGACGGTGGCGCTCATCCAGTTGGTCTGCTCGGGATCATGGCAGAACTTGTCCGGATGGCCGAAGGCGGGATCCTGCGCGGCGATCTTGCGCCACATATCCCAGCCGCCGCCCTCTTTGATTTCCGTGTTGTAGGGCGCGGGCGTGTTCTGGCTGCCCATCGAGGAATTTTCCACGCAGCCGCCGTTGGTGATGAACACGAGGTCGTTCTCGGTCAGGCCGATGGAGACCTTTTCGCCGTTCTGCTCGGTCTCGATCGAGGTGGCGATCTTCTTGTCGCCCTTGTGGTCGAACAGCACGTTGACCACCTTCACGCCGAAGTGGAACTGCACGCCGGCCTTCTCGAGGTATTTGACCATGGGCAGTATCATGGACTCATACTGATTGTATTTGGTGAAGCGCAGCGCCTTGAAATCGGGCAGGCCGCCGATGTGGTGGATGTAGCGCTGGAGATAGAGCTTCATTTCCAGAGCGCTGTGCCAGTTTTCAAAGGCGAACATCGTGCGCCAGTACAGCCAGAAGTTGCTCTTGAACACCTCGTCGTCGAATATATCGGTGATGCGCTTGTCCTGAAGATCCTCGTTGGGGGTGAAGAACAGCTTCATGATCTCCATAGCGCCCTTGTCGGAGATGTCGAACTTGCCGTCGGTGTGCGCGTCCTCGCCGCGATTGACCGTCGCGCGGCAGAGCGAATAGTTGGGGTCGGCCTTGTTGAGCCAGTAGTACTCGTCCAGTACGCTCACGCCCTCGGTCTCGATCGAGGGGATGGAGTGGAACAGATCCCACATGACCTCGAAGTGGTTGTCCATCTCGCGGCCGCCGCGCATGACGTAGCCGACGTTTTCGAACTTCCAGCCGTCGCACGCGCCGCCGGCCAGCGCGCCCTTTTCGAGAATGTGGATGCGATCGCCCTTCATCTGTCCGTCGCGGACGAGATAGCAGGCGGCGCTCAGCGCGGCCAGGCCGCTGCCGACGATGTAGGCAGACTTCTGATCAACGCCCTCGGGCTTGCGGGGACGGGCGAACGCTTCATAATTGCCGCTGGAATAATACATATTCAATGCCTCCTTGATGTCGGTGCGTCAGGGTTCTTTTCCCCTGCTCTGTGATTCACATTATAGATTGCCCCGCGACAAAGCACAATAAACAGCGGAGTCGCCATGCCCAAATCTTGAACACAGCGGCTCAATTGCCGTTTTTTTGATCATTTCAGCGGATTTGTTCAAAATTTGCCCATTTGGCGCGTTTGTCCAAAAGTCAAATGAACAGGGGGCGGTTTGCGGCGGAGGATGAACGGAAACGTCCGCCACGCAAAGCCGCGGGACAATCATTTGATCGTTTCGAGATGGCGATGCGCGGCAGAGCTGATATTTAAGTGGAAGCTGTGCCGCTCGAAATGGGCGTGCCTCAATTTTGCGTGAAGAGCCGGAAAGGAGCGCGGCAGGGAGGACGCAGCGCGGCCATCGGGAGGATTTCGATTGCGCGCAGAGCTGAGCATGAAAGGTGCGTGCGCATATTCATATGAAGAGGTCTTTCTGCGCGGGCAAATTTCAGAGCTTTGACCGTTTCGAGAGGGCGATGCGCGGCAGAGCTGATATTTAAGTGGAAGCTGTGCCGCTCGAAAGGGGCGTTGCCTCAATTTTGTGTGAAGAGCCGGAAAAGAGCGCGGCAAAGGGAGGGCGCAGCGCGGCCATCGGGAGGATTTCGATTACGCGCAGAGCCGAGCGTGAAAGGCGCGAGCGCCGTTCACCTGAATATGCTATTTGCGTGGGCAAATTTCAGAGCTTTGCTCGTTTCGAGATGGCGATGCGCGGCAGAGCTGATATTTAAGTGGAAGCTGTGCCGCCCGAAATGGGCGGCGCCTCAATTTTGCGTGAAGAGCCGGAAAGGAGCGCGGCAGGGAGGGCGCAGCGCGGCCATCGGAGAAGAGTTCGATTACGCGCAGAAATGAGCGTGAAAGGCGCGCGTGTGGCGTTCATATGAAAAAGTCTTTCGGCGCGGGCAGGCGCGCGGCGGTGGGAAGGTGAACGGAAGCCCCTGAGGGCGGCGGCTATTTGCGCGAGCAGGCGCATACATATTTTTCGGCGATTTTGTTTGCACGCAGAGCGGCCCTCCGGCGCGGACGGACACGGCGCGGCTCTGCTTTTTTCAGCGCAGCGTCAGAGCATGTTTATGGAATTGTCCGGACGGCGCGGCGTGTTTTCGGCTGTCTCTCGGGCGAAATTCGCTGAGCTGTCGCCGCTGAGCCGCTGCAAATCCGGCTCTGAAAGCGGGCTCAGTCCCGGTGAGATTTCAGCTTTCATTCGGTGAGTACGGCGGGCGAATCCGGAGAATATCGGCGGTGCGCGCCGACGGCAAATACGCGGAGAAGCCTGCCAACCGCCCTTTTTCGGATGTGATCTGGATTTGATCGCAAGGATGTTCGTCATACATTGATTTTATTTGAATTTGGTGAAAAATAAATTTACAACGCGTTGTAAGAATGTATTGACTTTTGCCGGAGGTCATGCTATACTGTCTACAGTTACTCGGGTAACCGAGTCGAAAGGAGAGCGGTCTCATGGCGACTCGGCGGGACGTGGCGCAGTATGCGGGCGTATCGGTCGCAACGGTATCCTACGTCATGAACAACACGAAAAACGTCACGCCCGAGGTGCGGGAACGGGTCATGCAGGCCGTTCACGAGCTGGACTACCGCCCCAATCTGCTGGCGCGCGGGCTGTCCACCCGGGAGACGCGCCATGTGGCGATATTGGTCGACAACCTGAGCAACCCGCATTACTGCGAGGTGCTTTCGGGCGCTCAGGAGGCCGCCTCGAAAAACGGCTACATCGTCTCGGTCATTTCCATCGATTTTTCCAACAAGCGCGACGTGCTCGATCTGGCGAGCCGCTGGCTGGACGGCGCGATACTGGCGCTGCCCACGATCAACGAGCAGATCGAATCGCTTTTGCCGCCGTCGCTGCCGGTCGTCAGCCACGACATGGCGATCACATTCGTCTATCGCCGCGCCTTCGACGACATGGTCGGCGCGCTGAAAGCGGCGGGGCGCAGCGAGATCGCCTTTCTGAGCGGCGTTCCGCTCTCAACGCCCGATCACTGGCGCTATGCGGCCTGGCGGGAGGCGCTCTCAGATCACGGCCTGCCGGTCAGAGACGAGCTGGTCGTGGACGGGCTGGTCAGCGCTCACACGGACGAGGCCGAGGGAATGCGCGCGGCGAATGCGCTCCTGGAGCGCGGCGCGGCCTTTACGGCGGTCTACGCGCTCAACGACCTGATGGCGCTGGGAGCGATCCGCGCGCTTCACAATCACGGGCTGCGCGTGCCCGAGGATGTTTCGGTTGTCGGCTGCGACCGGCTGAAGATCCTTCAGTCCACAACGCCCACGCTGGCCACGATGGACATACACGGCTTTGAAGTCGGGCGCTTTCTGATGAATGCGCTCATCGGCAAAATCGCCGGCTGCGGCGTGGAGCCGCTCACTGTGCACGTCGATTTTGTAAGCGGCGAGACCATCGCGCCGGGCCGGTAACGCGCGCATGTCATTTTTGTTGAGAGGAGGCCATATTCGAGCCTCTCAAAATAATTGGAAAGGGGAATCTGTTTATGAAGAAGATCCTGGCTGTCCTGCTGTCCGTCATCCTGCTGCTCGGCGCGTTTGGCGCCTGCGCTTTCGCTGAGGAAACCGCAAAGTGGGATACGACGAAGAATGACGAGATCATCCTCTCCGTCATGAACAACTACTACACCGAGGGCTGGAACAACGCCGCCAAGAAGTACATGGAGCTGCACCCCGAGACCACCGTCACGATCGACGTCATCGCCAACAACGACGCGCTGAGCCAGAAGTTCACCACCTGGTTTGCGTCCGACGATCTGTCCGACGCTTCCGACATCACCCACATCAACTTCGGCAACATCCGCTCCATGCAGGAGAAGGGTCAGTGCTATGATTTCAGCCAGATTCTGGACGAAATCAATCCCTACACCGGCAAGCCCGTGCGCGACTGCTTTGAGGAAGCCGACATCAAGACCTACACCAACGAAAACGGTATGTACGCCCTGCCGTTCGACCACGTCGGCGTGGCCATGATGGTCAACACCGATATGCTGGCCGAGCATAAGCTCGAGGTGCCCACGACCATGGAAGAGTGGCTGCACTGCTGCGAAGTGCTCAAGGCCGACGGCATTGACACGCCCATACTCGCCACCCCCGAAGGCACCTGGTTCATCGCCGTGCTGGCCGACGCCGCGCTGCGCGATCTGACCGCCGAGCTGATCGTCCGCCCCGAGGACGGCGCTTACGACGAGGCCACCATGGCCGCCAACGCCACCTTCGCTTACAACCCTGATGATCTGACCTGCGACCGCGACGTGGTGTTCAGCGGCGAGCGCATCGCCATGTATGAGACCGATACGCAGTTCGACACCCCCGTCATTCGCTCCGTCTGGGCCGAGTACGCCAAGTACGCCCCCTACTTCAACGCCAACTACATGGATTCTTCCTCCACGGAAGTGCTGACCAGCTTTGAGATGGGCGAGGGCGCCTTCCTGGTGTCCGGCTCCTGGAACGTCGGCGTGCTGAACAAGGACATGATCGATCTGGGCGATTCCGCGTTCGAGTGGATCACGATCGCCTTCCCGAACTATGCAGCCAAGCCCGAAGGCTGGGCCTCCGAGAAGCTGCGCTCCCTGTATGCCGGCGGCAACTGCATGGGCATCATACTGACCGGCGACGAGGATCACACCGCCCGCGTTCTGGACTTCTATGAGTTCGTCTACAATCCCGAAGGCTGCGCCGAGATGTTCGAGACCACGCTGAACGCCGGACAGTTCGTGCAGGGCCCCGTGGGCATCAAGGGCGTCGAGCTGCCCCAGGAGATCAACGACAAGCTGGCCGGCTTCATCACCGAGTGCAGCGAGAAGGGCGACTTCGCCGTGCTGATTGGCCGCGAGCGCTATCTGTCCGAGGATTCCGGCACCTACAAGGGCTATTTCGATCAGCTGACCACCGGCGCGATCACCTCCGATGAATTCCTGGATTCCGTCCGTCCCATCCTGCTGCGCAGACTGGCCGACGACATCGAGACCAGCGGCTATGATCTTGACCCCGCGACCAAGGATACCATGAAGT
>CAKUAV010000171.1 GCA_934636425.1 uncultured Clostridia bacterium | reverse complement strand
CGCAAAGGCAGATAACCGCGCCAACGCCGCGAGAACGCACGAGTGGCGATCTCGACCCGGCGGAATAGGAACGCAAGATACCGCAAGCCGTCCTGTTTGTCGCCATGCGGCAAACAGCAGGCGTGAACCGAGGGCGAAGCGCCACGACAGGAACGCACCGTCGAACACGCACCGAGGAAAAGCGCCGCAACAGGAACGCAAAGACCGAACGCGAACCAAGGCAAAGCGCATTCTGCCGCTCGGCCAGCCCTTGAAGAGAGTCCAGAGAGGCGGCAGTGCCGCTTCCACATTCGACTCTTTGGCGCAGTCTGGGGCGCGGAGCCCCAACGTACTCCCCGCGGAAAGCACAGCAAGGCCAATGTGCTTGCGCAAAAGCGCACAAAAGCCGCTCCGCCAGCCCCGTTCCCCGTTCCCGCGTCCCCGCACCCCTGTAACCCCGTCGAGATCGCCACAAATAAACGCACAAACCCGAAGTGAACCCGCAAAGGCAGATAACCGCGCCAACGCCGCGAGAACGCACGAGTGGCGATCTCGACCCGGCGGAATAGGAACGCAAGGCATCGCAAGCCGTCTCTTTTTTCCTGACAAAGGAAAAAAGACAGGCGTGAACGAAGGCAAAACACCGCAACAGAACTGCGAAGTCAGGCGTGAACGAAGGCAAAACGCCCCGCCAGAACCGTAAAGGCAGGATGAGCCGAAGGCCAGCCGCCCCGCCAGAACCGCAAAGGCAGGATGAGCCGAGGCCAACCGCCTCGCCAGCACCGCAAAGCCAGACATGAACCGAGGCCAACCGCCCCGCCAACGTCGCAAAGGCAGGCATGAACTGAGGCCAGCCGCCCCGCCAGAACCGCAAAGGCAGGCGTGAACGAAGGCAAAACGCCCCGCCAGAAACGGAAGGCCGGGCGTGAACGAAGGCAAATCACCGCAACAGAACCGCGAAGTCAGGCGTGAACGAAGGCCAAACCGCCCCGCCAGAACCGTAAAGGCAGGATGAGCCGAGGACAAACACCGCGCCAGAACCGCAACCGCCTGTCATAAACCGAAGGCCAGCCTCCCCGCCAGAACCGCAAAGCCAGACATTCGCCAAGCGCAAACCGCCGCGAAGCCGCTCAATCGCCTGCGCGCGTTTCGGAGGAAGCGCGCTGAGCCGCACGAAAGCCGCCCCGATATTGCGGACAAACGCAAAGCGGAGCGTGAAAATCGCTCACGCTCCGCCGTAAGACCCCCGCGCGCACAATCGCCTGTGCCGGAGCTAAAACCGGCCAGCACAATGGCCGCGCCGGCGCACAATTCACTAAGCTGTGAAGCGGAATATCGCTTCTTCGCGTCAGCGCGGGACAACATAATTGCCAGGCAAAAGCCGCACTGTGCCGCGTCAGCGCGGGACAACATAATTGCCAGGCGGAAGCCGCACTGTGCCGCGTCAGCGCGGGACAACATAATTGCCAGGCAAAAGCCGCACTGTGCCGCGTCAGCGCGACGCCGGAAAGCTCGCCCGCAAACCGCACGCGAAAAAACTACGCCGCGGGCTTGTCGGTGGGCGCGTCGGTCGGCGCATCGGTCGGCGCATCGGTGGGCGCGTCGGTCGGCTTGTCGGTGGGCGCGTCGGTGGGCGCGTCGGTGGGCGCGTCGGTGGGATGCGCGGCCTGATAGGCGGCCAGCAGCTCGGCCTTCAGCGCGGCGACGGTCTCGTCGACGTCTCCGCTGCCAAACCACTCGTCGGTCATCAGCATGGCGGCGCAGCGGCCCTCGGGGTCGATCGCGGCGCAGCCCAGAGCGCCCAGAGCGCCCACGACCAGCGCGCCGGTCTTGCCGTCGTCTGAGGATATCGAGCGCGCGCCGTCGATCACAACGTCGATCGCGCCGCTCTGCGCCAGCGTGTCGGTCAACTCTGCGCCGTCATAGAGCGCGGCGATCACAACGTCGCAGCCCTGCGCCCTCAGCGATTCCGCCGCGGCCGTCGCCGCCGAGGCGCGCTCGTCGTCCGTGCCCGCGCCCACGGCTACAATGCCGAAGCGCGCGCCGTCGCGCTCGATCAGCGCCGTGAGCGCCGCGCCATAGAGCAGCTGCACGTCGGGGCAGAGCGCGGCCAGCTCGCCCATGCGCTCGCCGCCGTAAGTCAGATCGGCCGCGCTGGGGACGAACGCGTCATAGCCCGCGGCGGCGAGCAGCCTTGCGATCGCCTCGCCGCGCGTGTCCTCGGCAAAGGGCGAGCCGGCGATCGTGCCGCCCGCGTCGATCAGCGCGACCGACGCGCCGAGCTCCTCAAAGCGCTTCTTCGCCCAGGCGGCGCGCTCGAAGACCTGACCGGCCGCGTCGCCCATCGTGCCGGATGAGTAGAGCATGACGATATAGCCGGAGAGCGGCTGCTCGTCGGCGGGCGCGGGCGTTTCAACCGCCTCGACCGATTCGGCCAGCGCGGCGGCGCTCAGCAGCAGCGTGAGCGCGAGGAAAAGGGCAGTCAATCGTTTCATCATGAATGTATCTCCTTTCGTCGGACGCGGATTTTTCGCATAATTAACTAAACATATCGAAACAAACCGACAGCACCGCGTGTCTAAAGTGTATAATAAAAGGCGCGATTTGTCTACCGTCAATTTGACGCGCATTCGCCGCGATTCGTTCCGGCGCGCGGAATTGAGCCGCAAAACATGCGCTGTCCTTCGCCTTTATCGCGCCCTCTCCCGGCGAGGCCATCGAGATGGCAGAGCGCTTTTCGGATTTGGTCGGAGCGAATGCGTTCGTGTCCGCCGCCGCGATTCGTTCCAGCGCGCGGAAGAGAGCGACTTGAGCCGCAAAACATGCGCTGTCCTTCGCCTTTATCGCGCCCTCTCCCGGCGGGGCTGTGGAGATGGCAGAGCGCTTTTCGGATTTGGTCGGAGCGAATGCGTTCGTGCCCGCCGCCGCGATTCGTTCCGGCGCGCGGAATTGAGCCGCAAAATATGCGCTGTCCTTCGCCTTTATCGCGCCCTCTCCCGGCAAGGCCATCGAGATGGCAGAGCGCTTTTCGGATTCGGCCGGGGCGAATGCGTTCGTGCCCGCCGCCGCGGCTCGGCGCGCGGAAGAGAGCGATTTGAGCCGCAAAACATGCGCTGTCCTTCGCCTTTATCGCGCCCTCTCCCGGCGGGGCTGTGGAGATGACAGAGCGCTTTTCGGATTTGGTCGGAGCGAATGCGTTCGTGTCCGCCGCCGCGATTCGTTCCAGCGCGCGGAAGAGAGCGACTTGAGCCGCAAAACATGCGCTGTCCTTCGCCTTTATCGCGCCCTCTCCCGGCGGGGCTGTGGAGATGGCAGAGCGCTTTTCGGGCGCGTCGGGGCGCGGAAGAGAGCGCCCAATCGCTGCCCATTTACGAATATCCGGCGGGCGAGAACATCGCGTGCGGCGCGCGGGAGAACCCGAGCGCGCTCTTTTACAGCTGCGGCATGGCCGGCTTTGTGGACAGCGGCCCGTCTATACCGCGGCGTATCGCGCAATATCGAGCAGGCCTGCGAAGCCGGTCTCGAGCGGTTCGCGCCCTTTTCTGCCATGTCCGAACAGAATGTGCGTCAGCGCGCCGGACAGGCGCTTAAAGGCTTCGGGAGCGTCTGCCGGGGCGATAGGCTGCTCCAGCATAGAGAGTGAATGTGCGGCGCATATCGCCGCGTCTGCCAAGGCGCGGAATTGCTCCAGCATAGAGAGTGGATGTGCGGCGCATATCGCCGCGTCTGCCGGGGCACGGGATTGCTCCAGCATAGAGAGCATATGTGCGGCGCGTATCGCCGCGTCTGCCGGGGCGCGGAATTGCTCCAGCATAGAGAGTGGACGCGCGGCGCATATCGAGCGCTTTCGGCTCGAAAAGCGCCGCATTGCGGTGAAATATAAGAGACACTCAAGAAAACAGGAGGACTTTCAATCATGAATCGATTGCTGACGCGCCTGACTGCGCTCATGATCGCGCTTTCGCTGCTGATTGCGCCCATGGCGCTGGCCGAAGAGGCCGCGGACGACGTGCCCGACGAGGACGCCGAGTACGAAGCGGCGCTTCAAAGCGAGCCCAAGGTGAGCGTATCGCAGGACGAGCTGGCCATAACGCCCGGCCTGGATCCCGACTGGGTGAACATACTGCTGGCCGGCTCCGACTCGCGCACCGGCAAGGGCTACAGCCGCACCGACGCGATGATCATACTCTCGCTCAACGTGCGCAGCGGGCAGGTCAAGCTGACCTCGGTCATGCGCGACATCTGGACGCCCATGTACGGCCGCGCGCCGCAGAAGATCAATGCCTGCACGGTGTTCGGCGGCCCGACGCTGACCATGCGCACGCTCAATGAGGACTTCAATATGAATATTGAGGACTATGTGCTCATCGACATGCAGGCGATCGAAGAGGTGATCGACCTGATCGGCGGCCTTGAGATGGACATCACCGAGCAGGAGTTTTACGCGCTCAGGAAATCGCGCAACGCCACCGACGCCGAGCTCATCACGCCGCCGGAATCGTTCGGCACGGTGACGCTGACCGGCGAGCAGGCGCTGGCCTACGCCCGGCTGCGCGCCATCGACAACGACTATGAGCGCACCGCCCGCCAGCGCCGCGTGCTGCTGGCCATTGCGCGCAAGGCGCAGACGCTGTCATTCGGCGATCTGACAAAGCTGATCGCCACCTGCCTGAACTATGTGGAGACCGATCTGTCGCTGGTGGACATCATCACGCTGGCGCGCGCGGGCATTGCGGCCGATGTGGACGCGATCGAGGAGATGCGCCTGCCGGTCGAGGGCACGTACACCAGCGGCAAGATGCCGGAAAACGGGCTCTGGGTCATGCAGCCCGACTTTGAGGCCAACGCGCAGGCGCTGCACGCGTTCATCTACGGCGTCGCCGAATAACGCCGCGCCCCCTTCGCAGGCGGAAGGCCGATACGGCGCACGTCGTTCGGCGGCTTGCCGGGCGCTCGCGGCGGATTCTGCCGTGGCGGCGCGTGTGGCGGCTCCTGAGCTGCGCGCGGGGAAGCCGAATGCGCTCAGATAAGCGTTGAGCGCGGCGCACGGCGTTCGGCGGCTTGCCGGGCGCTTGCGGGAAAAAGCGCCTATGCACAGGCTGCGCGGGTTTTCGCGATTTGCGCGAGCCGCAATGACTTCCAATCGGCGCTCCGGTGACCCGCTTTCCTCATCTCATTTGCATACTGAAACGCTCACGCCGAAATTGCGCATCGGCGGGGCGTTTTTTGCGTGTTTCGGCGGGGCGCATTCAGTCGTTTTCGCGGCAGACGGCGCACAGACCGCGGCCGTCGCGCTCGCAGTCGGGGCAGAGCGGCGCGGCGCACTCGGCGCAGGGGACGGCGCGGCGCGTCTCAATGCGCTTTCCGCAGCCGGCGCATTCGATCGATGCCATTCAAAATCCCTCCTTTACGGCGTGATGTCTTCAGTTTGCCCGCCGCCGGAGGAATGATGCGCGAGCGCGTTCAAGTCCGCGCACGGCGGCGCAAAGAGCGCTGAACGGGCGCTATAATGCGGCTGCTTCGGCGCGTCGGAGCTGTGCGCGGGCGGCATTTCCTGCGCTGCGCCCGACGGAGGGACATGCGGCGATGAAGTTTTCTGTCGGGGCTTGCTTTGGGCATTGCGGCGGTTTGGCGTCGGTGCGCGTTTTGCGATGCGTTCCCGTCGCGGAGATTCCCTCGACGCGCGCCGGGCATTGCGGTTCTGCTGCGGGGTGGTTTGCCGTCGTTCGTGCCGTTGCTTGCGGTTCTATTGCGGTGTTTTGCCTTCGTTCACGCCTGACTTCGCGGCTCTATCGCCGCGTTTGCCTTCGTTCACGCCCGGCCTTCCGTTTCTGGCGGGGCGGTTTGCCTTCGTTCACGCCCGGCCTTCCGTTTCTGGCGGGGCGGTTTGCCTTCGTTCATGCCTGACTTCGCGGTTCTGTTGCGGTGTTTTGCCTTCGTTCACGCCTGTCTTCGCAGTTCTGTTGCGGTGTTTGCCCTCGGTTCACGCCTG
>CAKUAV010000170.1 GCA_934636425.1 uncultured Clostridia bacterium | reverse complement strand
CCCGGCGCGGGGGAGCGGATTGGCATGCTCGCCATGCTCATCGACCAAGGAAACGCGCGCCGACCGATGCGCGTAAAGCGGATGAACCGGCGAATCTGTACTCGCTGCGAGCGATGTGGGAAGAGGGGGAAACCGGCGAATCACGCGCCGCGCCCTGCTTGCGCTTCTCGCCATGCTCATCGACCGGGGAAACGCGCGCCGACCGATGCGCGCGCAAGAAGATGAACCAGCGAATCCACACTGCCGCGAGCGATGTGGGGGAGCGGATTGGCGTACTCACCGCGCTTATCGACCGGGGAAACGCGCGCCGACCGATGCACGCGTAAAGCGGATGAATCGGCGAATCCGCACTGCCGCGCCCGTCGCGGGGGAGCGGATTGGCGTACTCACCGTGCTCATCGACCGAGGAAACGCGCGCCGACCGATGCACGCGTAAAGCGGATGAATCGGCGAATCCGCACTGCCGCGCCCGTCGCGGGAAAACAGTGCTCGGCCGATTAAAGCGCAAATGGTGTTTACAAACCGCGCGCGCTGTCGTATAATAGAGGAAGTCAAAATATAAAAAGGGGGACTGTTTCCTATGAAGAAATTTGCGGCTCTGTTTCTGGCGCTCATCATGGCGCTGAGCATGACGGCGGCGCTGGCTGAAGGCGCGGACACGATCGATCTTTCCAACAAGACCGCCGAGGAACTGATCGCCCTCATCGATCAGGCGCGCAATGCGCTGGCCGAGCTGATGCCGCCGCTGGCGGACGGTGAGGTGCTCTATGAGGACGAGAACGTCACCATCACGCTCAACGGCGCGCCCAGCATCGAGTACGGCTCTCTCGTGCTGCCGATCATCATCGTCAACCACACCGACCGCAATCTGCTCATCAGCATGGACAACGTCTCCATCAACGGCTGGGACGTGAGCGGCGGCACGGCGAGCGTCAGCGCGTCCAAGAAGGCGCGCACAGAGATTGATTTCTACGATGCGGAGGAAGCCGCCGAGCTGAAGGACGTCGCCGATCTGGAAGACGTCACCGGCAAGCTCAGCTATTTCGACGAGGACGACTGGAACTGGGATTTCGAAGGCACGTCTGTCACCTGGACGTTCGCAAAGTAATTTCACCAAAGATCGGAGGCGCTCTGCCTTCGGTCTTTTTTTAGCCAAACGCGCCGCCAGCCCGCCGCGACAGCAGCGATCATACTCCCGCTCATGCTGGCGCAAACCGCCTTCATACTCGCCGCGCCGCCAGTCCGCCGCGACAGCAGCGCCTACGCCTCCGCTCATGCCGCTGCAATTCGCCATTCATACTCGCCGCGCTGCCAGCCTGCCGCGACAGCAGCGACCGTGCCCGCTCATGTCGCTGTAATTCACCATTCATGCTCGCCGCGCCGCCTCCCGCCGCGACAGCAGCGCCCGCGCATCCGCTCATGCCGGCGCAAACCGCCATTCGTGCTCGCCGCCCACGGCGTGGACGCTTCGCCCTGCCCATTTGTCAAAATGATATAACAGATCGGTTAATAAGAAATAACGGCCTGACGGAGAAATGTATGATATAATAGCTCTGTGTGCGTTCGGGGATGAGTCTGCGCATTCTGGACGGGAATGCCGTCGACAGCGGAGGGCATCTCTTCCGGCTGCGGCGCACGCCAATAAACTGACAGGAAAGGCGATTCCATGAACAAATCCGGAAAGTACGAAATCGATATGTGCAACGGCCCGCTTGTGGGCAAGATCATTCGCTTCACAATACCGCTGATACTCACCAGCGTGCTGCAGCTGCTCTTCAACGCGGCGGACATCGTGGTGGTCGGCCGGTTTGCGGGCAAGGAGGCCATGGCGGCGGTCGGCTCGACGGGCGCGCTGATCAATCTGATCATAAACGTGCTGATGGGTTTGTCGATCGGCACGAGCGTGCTGGTGGCGCGCTATTACGGCGCGAACGACCCGGAGCGCGTGAGCAGCGCCGTGCACACGTCGATTGCGATCAGCGTCGTGGGCGGCGTGCTGATCGGCGTGCTGGGCATTGGCATCTGCCGGCCGATGCTGGAGATAATGGGCACGCCGGAGGACGTGATCGACGGCGCGGAGCTGTACATGCGCATATATTTCGCGGGCTTTCCGGTGATCGCGCTGTATAACTTCGGCGCGTCGGTGCTGCGCGCCGTGGGCGATACGCGGCGGCCGCTGTATTTTCTGCTGATTGCGGGCGTTGTGAACGTGCTGATGAACCTGGTGTGCGTCATTGGGCTGAAGATGGGCGTTGCGGGCGTGGCGGTGCCTACGGTGGTGTCGCAGCTGATTTCGGCGGCGCTGGTGACGCTGTGCCTGGTCAGGAGCGAGTCGTCTATCAGGCTGCATCTGAAAAAGCTGAAAATCGACGGCGGCACGATGAAGGAGATGCTGCGCATCGGCCTGCCGGCGGGCGTGCAGGGCTCGGTTTTTTCGATTTCGAACGTCATCATACAGTCGTCGATCAACTATTTCGGCTCGGTGGCGGTGGCGGGCAACTCGGCGGCGGGCAACCTCGAGGGCTTCGTCTACGTCATTATGAACTCGTTCTATCAGGCGGCGCTCAATTTCACCGGTCAGAACATGGGCGCGGGCAAGCTCGACCGCGTCAAAAAGACGCTCTACGCCTGCGTGGGCATGGTCACGATCGCGGGCGTTGTGAGCGGCGTGGGCGTGTGGCTGCTGGGTATGCCGCTGTCGAGCATCTATTCGACCGATCCGGAGGTTATCGCCTATTCGACAAAGCGTCTGGCCTATGTCTGCGCGCCGTATTTCATCTGCGGCATTATGGACACGATGGTGGGCATGATGCGCGGCCTGGGCTATTCCATCGCCCCCATGCTGGTGTCGATGATCGGCGTGTGCGGCGTGCGTCTGGGCTGGATCTACACGATTTTCGCCGAGCACAAGACGCTCGAGACGCTCTACATTTCCTATCCGATTTCGTGGGCGGTCACCGCGCTGGTACACATCGCCTGCTTCATTTGGGCGTATCGCAAGGCGAAGCGCAATATGCCGCTCCGCCAGCAGGCCTGAGCGCGTTTCTTCTTATATAGGAACGCTGCGGCTTCCACTTAATGCGCTTGCGGATTATCATATGTCAGTATATTATCGGCCGGCGCGGCGAAAGTGCCTGCCGGTTTTAGCTCCGGCACAGGCGTTCGTGCGCGCGGGGGCTGGGCGGCGGGGACAATTCGGAATGCGGAATGCGGAATTGGGGCGCGGGGGATGTGCGCGCCCGGTGATACGTTCCTGTCGCGGTGGTTGTCCTCAGCATGCGCCCGGTGATACGTTCCTGTCGCGGTGGTTGCCTTCGGTATACGCCTGTCCTCGCGTTTCTGTCGCGGCGGTTGCCTTCGGTATACGCCTGCCCTCGCGTTTCTGTCGCGGCGGTTGTCCTCGGCATGCGCCCGGCGATGCGTTTCTGTTGCGGCAGTTGCCTTCGGTATACGCCTGCCCTCGCGTTTCTGTCGCGGCGCTTGCCCTCAGTATACGTCCGGCGATGTGTTTCTGTTGCGGCGGTTGTCTTCGGTATACGCCTGCCATTTCAGGTCTGTTGCGGCGTTTGCCTTCGATACGCGCCCGGTGATACGTTCCTGTCGCGGCGTTTTGCCCTCGGTTCACGCCTGCTGTTTGCCGCATGGCGACAAACAGGACGGCTTGCGCAATCCTCCGTTTCTGTTCCGCGCGGGTCGAGATCGCCATTAGTGCGTTCTCCGATGTTCTGCGGTTATCGGACTTTATGGGTTCACTTTGGGCTTGTGCGTTTCTTGGGGCGATCTCGACGGAGACCCCGAAGAAGTCCAGGAGGCGACCGGAAAGCCTCCTGGGGGGAGGACAAGCATTGAACAGAAGCCATATCATTGCGCCGTGACCTGTAAAGCCGATGCCATACGCCGCAATCGAGTCGCAAACCTGTCGTGTTCCTCTGGCGCAGTGATTGCGCATTCGATATGATACCGCAGGGAGTACGCTGGGGCTGCGGCCGCCCCAGACTGCGCCAAAGAGTCGAATGTGGCAGCCGCACTGCGGCCTCTCTGGACTCTCTTCATGTGGTTTGCGGCGTGGGTGCGCTGTGCGCGGGGAAGCCGCGTGCGCTTTACGCGGCGTTTCAATTCCAAATTATACAAAGGGAGGTTTGAACAATGTTCGACAAAAAAGCCTGCGTCTATGTCGTGGGCCACGACTATCAGATCCTCTTCAATACCACGGAACACGGAATCGCGTGGGTCGAAGTGGGCGGCGAGGTCTATCCCGATGAGAAAAACGGCCTTCTGCGCAGCGAGACGCTCATCCATCGCGCCGTCGTGCCCATGGACAAGCTGGACGCGGCGAAGCAGTATACGGTCTGCTTCCGCGCACTGCCTGAGCGCAAGCCCTACTGGCCGGAGCTGGGCGAGGCCGAACGCCAGACCTACGCCTTCCAGCCGGTCGACTGGAGCCGTCCCGTTCACATCTATCACGTCGCCGACGCGCATTCCCACGCGCAGGAGGCCGTCGAAACCGGCCGCTTCTTCGGCGATGCGCTCGATCTGCTCATCATGAACGGCGACATACCCGCCGAGAGCAAGACCGAGCACGACATACTCTCCGTGTTCGACATGACAGGCGGCATTGCGAACGGCGCGCGCCCCGTGATCTATGTGCGCGGCAATCACGACACGCGCGGCAAATACGCCGTCGAGTTCACCGACTACATCGGCACGGACGCGGGCAACACCTATTTCACATTCCGGCTGGGCAAGCTCTGGGGCGTTGCGCTCGACTGCGGCGAGGACAAGCTCGACACGAGCGAGGAATACGGCGGCATTGTCAGCTGCCATCGCTTCCGCCAGCGCCAGACCGAGTTCCTGCGCCGCATTGTCGAAAACGCCGACCGCGAGTACAACGCGCCGGGCGTCGAGCGGCGCTTCGCCATATGCCATGTGCCGTTCATGACCGATCTCATGGCGAACAGCGGCGATAAATTCGACATCGAGCGCGAAATCTACGCCGAATGGACGCAAGAACTGAACAAAATGGGGCTGGATCTGATGCTCTGCGGCCATGAACACAAGCTGTACACATTCATGCCCGGCGACGAAAAACTGCGCTACGGCGCGTCGTTCCCGGTTCTGGTCGGCTCTCAGCCGTTCTTCTTCAAGGATGCGCCCGATCCGCACCGCTTCATCGGCACGGCGCTGACCGTCGCTTCGGATGGCGTTCACGCCGAGTTCACCGACAACCGCGGCTGGCACGAGCGCGCGCTGGACTTGAAGTGAGCGCGCCGCGGGACGGATTTCGTTGTGTTAAATGTCGCATGAGGCTGCGAAAAACGGCGCAAAATGTGATATAATACACTTGTATAAACCTGTTAAGGAGGAAAGACATATGCAGTATACTCGCGAAGTTGAGGACATGGTATGCGTCGCCAAGGGCCCTAACCATGGCCCCGCGCCCATTCCTGAAGAAGGCAAGTGGATTCAGGCCAAAGAAATTAAGGATATTTCCGGCTACACCCACGGCATCGGCTGGTGCGCGCCGCAGCAGGGCGCCTGCAAGCTGAGCCTGAACGTCAAGAACGGCGTGATCGAAGAGGCGCTGGTCGAGACGATCGGATGTTCCGGCATGACGCACTCCGCCGCCATGGCCAGTGAGATTCTGCCCGGCAAGACCATTCTGGAGGCGCTCAACACCGACCTGGTGTGCGACGCCATCAACACCGCCATGCGCGAGCTGTTCCTGCAGATCGTGTACGGCCGCACTCAGTCCGCGTTCTCCGACGACGGCCTGCGCATCGGCGCCGGTCTGGAGGATCTGGGCAAGGGTCTGCGCTCGATGGTCGGCACGATGTACGGCACGAAGGCGAAGGGTACCCGCTATCTGGAGATGACCGAGGGCTATGTGCTCAAGATCGCTCTGGATAAGGACGATCAGGTCTGCGGCTATCAGTTCCTGTCTCTGGGCAAGATGATGGACGCCATCAAGAAGGGCATGACCCC
>CAKUAV010000169.1 GCA_934636425.1 uncultured Clostridia bacterium | reverse complement strand
CCCTTGAAGAGCTCGAGAGAACCGGAGCGCTCCCGATCTCTTAACCGCGCCCGGCGGCGCGCAGTGCGGGCGCGGGACGGTCGCCGCGTCGGAAAGCATTTTCCAGAGCAAAACCGGCGGGGAGCATGCATTCCCGTTCGCCAGCTTGCCCCCAAAGGCTCCTGACAAGCTGACGCGACATGCGCGTTCTATTTGCCGAACAGCTGAACCCAGCAGTAAACGCCGTCGATTTGCAGGCAGCACACGCCGATCGAGCCGTAGGAGGCGCGCAGTATGTTGGCGCGGTGTCCCGCCGAGGACATCCACGCGGCCATGACCCTGTCGACGCTGCCGTGTCCGCGGGCGATGTTCTCGCCATAGGCCTTTTCGGACACTGTGAAGCACGACGAGCCGTCGGGGCGCGTGTGGCTGAAGACCGACGCGATTTCGCGCGCGCGAATGCGGGCGGCGGCGCTGAGATCGCTGTCCTCGCTCAGGGGCGTCAGGCCGCGCTGCGCCCGCTCGGCGTTCACCTCGGCGATCAGCTGCGCCGCCAGAGCGCTGCGCGAGACGATGCGCGCAGAAGCGACCGGAGTCTCAAAATCGGCAGAGCGCGACCCGCCAGAAGCCGACATGGCGACAAAGGCGACTTCGGTCTGCGACGGTGATTCCAAACCGGCTGGCAGTGCGGAAAATGACAGGACGCAAGAGACTTCGGTCTGTTCCTGACACTGAAATACAGAAAAGACCGAAGTCTGTTCTGCTCCATACTGAAAGCTGCGCGCCGGACGGCTTCCTTCGGGGATGCCGATGCGGGCGGCGCTTTGCAGTGTTGTTCCCATCGGGCTGCGGCCGGACGCGTTCCCGGCGTTGCGGGCGGCGCATTCGCCGGAAGCGGCATAGGCTCCCAGCAGGGCAACGAGCAGCATCGTTCCTCCCAGCTTTCGGATGTTCATGGCGAAAAACAACTCCTTTGTAATAAAATTGAAATATATTTCGAGACCTATTGTAGCGCTAAAGGAGTGTCTGCGTCAATGGCAATGGCTGGAAGGGGGGCGGTGGGGCGTATAGGCTGATTGCTGGGAGGATTCGCGCGCCGGCTGGCTTGGTGAAAAGGGTGCATCGAGGGGTAAAGGGCTTTAGGCGGGAGCGAGGTGGGTGGCTTTGCAATCTTTCACTGGTCAGGGTCAATAGGGGAATGCGGCTCGAAAATTCGGGCGCGCTTTGCGATGGGTCGCGCCGCTTTCGCCTGTCGGAATGCGCGCCTTGAAGCAACGGCGAATGACGCGCAGGCGCAGCGCTTTGAGCGCAAAAAGCAATGGATGGAAAGGCGGGGCGCACAGGCTGATCGGCGGACGATTTTCGCACGGCGTCCGGCTTGGCGAAAAGGCCGCGTGGAGCAGCCGGCCTTTCAGCGGGGGCTTCGCCGTTTAAGGCCAATGCCCGGGGGGTGAGAAACGAATGGCGCGCTTCGAAAATTCGGGCGCGCTTTGCAATGGGTCGCGCCGCTTTCGCTTGTCAGAACGCGCGCCTTGAAGCAACGGCGAATGACGCGCGGGCGCAGCGCTTTGAGTGCAAAAAGAGAGCGGCTCGCCCGGCGCGAACCACCCTCATTGTATGATCGATTTACTTTTTGTGCGCGATGTGCACTTCCTCGACGACGCGCGCAATGTCCTCGCGCGTCACGCCGCCCTCGACGCGGCTTTCGGGCAGCAGATCGACCAGAAACTCGATGTTGCCCTCCGGGCCGGTGATCGGCGAAAAGTCGACCGCGCGCGCCTTCCAGCCCAGCGTCGGCACGAAATCGACGATCGACTCGACCACCTGGCGATGCACGGCGGGGTCGCTCACAACGCCCTTTTTGCCGACGTTTTCGCGCCCGGCCTCGAACTGCGGCTTGATGAGCGATATGAAGCGGCCGCCCTCGCCCAGTATCGTGAACGCGGCGGGCAGAATCAGCCTGATCGATATGAACGACACGTCCATCACGCCCAGCGTGGGCAGGGGATCGAACATATCCGCCGTGATCGAGCGCGCGTTTGTGCGCTCCATGACGGTGACGCGCGCGTCGTTTCGTATGCGCCAGTCCAGCTGGCCAAAGCCCACGTCGATCGAGTAGACGTGCGACGCGCCGTTTTTGAGCAGCACGTCGGTAAAGCCGCCGGTCGACGCGCCCAGATCCATCGCGACCGCGCCGGTCGGGTCACAGTCAAACACACGGAGCGCCTTTTCGAGCTTCAGCCCGCCGCGCGAGACATAGGGGTGCGCCGCGCCGCGCACGGTGAGCGGCGCGTCCGGCGCGACCAGCTCGGAGGGCTTTAAGACCTTTTCCTCGGCGATATAGACCACGCCGGCCATTATGAGCGTGCGCGCCTTTTCGCGGCTCTCGGCCAGTCCACGCTCAAAGAGCGCCACGTCGACGCGCTGTTTTTTGACTTTTTCCAAAATTATGACACGCTCCCGTCAGTTTAGATTGTCAGGCAGAACGCCCGCGCGGCGGCGAATCCGATATCCGCGGCCGGAATGAGCGGACTTTATGCCCTCACAGGTGAAATCGATAAAAATTCGGACGATTAAAGAAGCGTCGCGCCGCGAGGGCGGGCGGCTTTGCTCATGGGGAAATCTCCGCGCTCTACGGCTCGTCCTTAAAGCCGCGTTCCTTCCGGCGCAGGCGCAGCTTCTCCTCCTGCCCCTGATCGCTGGGCACATAGTAGGGGAAGCCGCGCGCCTCAAGGGGCGCGTACTGCTGGGCGACGTAATGCCCGGGGTAGTCGTGGGGATATTTGTAGCCCTCGCCCGAGCCGATTTTCTCGTGTCCGGCGTAGTGCGTGTCGCGCAGGTGCTGCGGCACGGGCTGAAAGCCGCCCTTTTCCGCGTCGGCGAACGCCCGATCGACCGCCATGACCACGCTGTTCGACTTCGGGCTTTCGCACACGGCGATGATGGCCTGCGCCAGCGACAGCCGCGCCTCCGGCATGCCGATCAGCTCCACCGACTGCGCCGCAGCGACGGCCTGCAGCATGGCGGTCGGGTTGGCCAGCCCCACGTCCTCGCTGGCATGGGCGATGACGCGCCGCGCGATGATGCGCGGATCCACGCCGGCATAGTTGAGCCGCGCGAACCACGCCAGCGCCGCGTCGCTGTCCGAGCCGCGCAGCGATTTGCAGAATGCGCTGAGCATGTCGTAATACAGCGAATCGTCGCACTTTATGACGCGCTTCTGTATGGACTCCTCGGCCACGTCGGCGGTGATATGGACGCCGCCGTCCGCGCCCACGCGCGTTGTGAGCACGGCCAGCTCGAGCGCGTTGAGGGCGCTGCGCACGTCGCCGCCCGCCGACTGGGCGATGTAATGAAGCGCATCCGCATCGATCGAGACGCGCTGTCTGCCGTAGCCGCGCTCCTCGTCTCCGATCGCGCGCATGACGGCCTCCTCGACGTCGCTCTGCGTCAGCGGCTCGAACTGGAACAGCCGGCAGCGGCTCACGATGGCGGGGGTCATGGCGATCATGGGGTTTTCGGTGGTCGAGCCGATGAAGCGCACAATGCCCTGCTCGATGGCGGGGAGTATGGAGTCGGACTGCGATTTCGACCAGCGGTGGCACTCGTCGAGCAGAAGATAGGTGGTCTGCCCGTAGAGCCGCAGCCGGCTTTCCGCGTCCCTGAGCGCCTCGCGCACCTCGCCCACGCCGCTGGTGACGGCGTTCATGCGCACGAAGGCCGCCGATGTGGAATGGGCGATGATCGTGGCCAGCGTGGTCTTGCCGGTGCCCGGCGGGCCGAAGAATATGGAGCTGGTCAGCCGGTCGGCCTCTATGGCGCGGCGCAGCAGCCGTCCCTCGCCGACGATGTGCTTCTGACCGATGAATTCGTCCAGCGTGCGCGGCCGCATCCGGTCGGCGAGCGGCGCGTGGTCGCGGGCGTTTTGAGCAAACAGATCCTGCATGGCATAAAACCTCGCGCGGGCAGGCCCAGAGCGGCGCGCCCGATTATTGCATACAGTATAGCGCATTTCATCGGGAAAAGAAAGAGCGATTCCTTTAAAGAAGCTCTTTCTTAGTACGTTTCATGATTTTTTCTTGACGAAGCGCAAAAGAAATGTATAATACAAAAGGGGAGATGACGCAATGAACGGGGATATGCAGCAGGTTATCGCGGTGGTGCGCCTTGCCTCGGGCCTGATACTGGCCAAGGGCGGCGAAACCTACCGCGCGGAGGAGACGGCCGTGCGCATCGGCAATGCGTTCGGCTACAATATGGACATCATCGCCTTTCCGACCGGCCTCACAATGACGCTCAGCGACGGGGAGAACAACGCCTCCTCCATCGTGCGCGTGAGCGAGCGGACGACCGATCTGCTCAAGCTCGAGCAGGTCAACGCCATATCGCGCCGTCTGGCGGCGCACGACATGACGCTCGAGGAGGCGTGCCGCCAGCTTAAGGAGATCAGCGAGCGTCCCAAGCCGTCGCTCGTGCGGAGCGTGGCGGCGGCGGGCGGCACGGCGGCCGGCTTTGCCGTGATGTTCGGCGGCGGGCTGATCGAGTTTGTCGTGGCGGGGATCATCGGCGCGCTGGTGCAGCTGACGATCAGCCGTCTGCCCGATCAGGAAGGACTGCCGCTGAGCTGCCTTGTGGGCGGCTTCATGGCGGCGGCGCTGACGATACTCGCCGTCTCCGTCGTGGGGCGGGGCAACATCAGCCTGATCGTCTGGTCGATCATGATGCCGCTTTTGCCCGGACTGGCCTTCACGAACGGCATACGGGATTCCATGCACGGCGATATGGTCTCGGGCGGCGCGCGCATCAGCGACGCGGTCATGCGCGCGATCGTGCTGGCGGCGGGCGCGGGCGTGGCGATGTGGGCGTACATTCAGCTGGGAGGAAGTGTGACATGGTCGCTGTAATCAAGGCGCTGGCGGGCAGCTTTGGCGCGAGTCTGTGCTTTGCCGTGCTGTTCAACACGCCCAGGCGCTGCCTTGTGCCCGCGTCGCTGGTCAGCATGGTCGGCGAGGCGGTCTATATGGCCGTCATGGCGCTCACGGGAACGGCTGTCGGCGCGAATTTCGTGGGCGCGCTGGCGGTCGATCTGCTGGCCGAGATGCTGGCGCGCCGTCAGAAGGCGCCGGCGATCATCTATGCGCTGATCGGCGTGGTGCCGCTCGTGCCCGGCGCGGGGCTTTACCGCACAATGCTGGCGCTCGTGCAGAAGGACTATGCGGCGGCGGTGGCCATCGGCGTGGAGACCATGCTGATCGCAGGCTGCATCGCGCTGGCCATCGCCATCGTGACGCTCTTTGTCCGGCACGCCTCCGGGAAGCGCGCGCATCGAACGGGAAAATAGGGAATTGACGCGCGCAATGCGGCCTGTTTTGCGCCCGAAAAGGGAATCGGTTGACAAAATGCGCAAAATATGCCATAATATGAATGAAATACAGGGACGCGACAAACGAGGGGAGGCGGCGGCATGGACGATCGCAGGGGCGGACTGGAGGAAATATCCCGCGCGACCGGTCTGTCCCGCTCAACCGTATCGAAGGCGCTGAACAACTGCGGCTCGGTCAGCAGCGACACAAAGCAGAGCGTGCTCGAGGCCGCCAGGGCGCTCGATTATGTGCCGGCGCAGAAAAAGCGCGTCGCCCGGCATGACGGACGCTTTCTCGTGGCGGCGGTGATGCCCGAAACGCCGGCCTATTTCTGGGCGGAGGCGGCGCGCGGCATGAAGAAATCGGCTCAGGAGCACCCGCAGCTCAAGCTGGTCAGCAGCCTGTTTTCGCGGCTGTCTGAGGAGAACGACTTTCTCTACTGTCTGGACTACGCGCTCGATCTCAAGCCCGACGCGCTGATTGTCACGCCGCCGGTCAGCGCCCATGTGCAGCGCCGCCTGAGCGAGGCGGCCGAGCAGACCGGCGTCGTCTGCTTTAACGAGACGGCGAATTTTGACTTTCTCTTCTATGTCGGCGCGGATTTCTACCGCGACGGCGTGCGTCTGGCGCGCGCGGCGGCCGAAACGCTCGAAAAGAAGCCGCGCATACTCAGAATCAGCAATCTCGAGCTGCCCATGGT
>CAKUAV010000168.1 GCA_934636425.1 uncultured Clostridia bacterium | reverse complement strand
AGAGCTCCGGCCCTCTCGAGCTCTCCAAGGGTTTTTCGACAGTCTGAGCGCAGCCCTTCACAGGAGCTGCGCTCATTTTCAGCTTTTGGCCGGCGCATGCGAGCCGCCTCCCCGCCCCGCTCAATGCATCGCCCAATGACAAAAAGCGCCTGAAATCGCCGCTCTCCCTCTTCAGCCGCCGCGCCAGTTTCCGCCCCCATATTGAAAACAAAACGGCCGAAAGCGCATACCATCCATCGGAACGCGCTTCCGGCCATTGTTTTTTTGTATATTGCTATTGCTCAATGCGCGCCATCAGCTCGCCGGCGAAGCAGCGCGCGAATGTATAATAGGCCGTCTGAAGCGCATCGCTCAGCGCGCGCACCTTGCCGCCCATGACCTCATAGGTAAACGCGCCATGAAATCCGCTCTCCCGCACCGCGTCGGCAAAGGCGTTCCAGTCGATTGCGCCGAACGGCGGCAGATTGTGCTGATCGACCCTGCCGTCGTTGTCCTGAATGTGGAAGGCCAGCAGGCGATCGGCAAAGGCGCGCACCGCCGCGTCGGGCGTATGCCCCTCGATGAACACATGGCCCGTATCGACGCAGACGCCAAACAGAGCGGGATCCAGCCGCTCAATCAGCGCGCGCAGTTCGGCAAAATCGGCGCAATAGGCGCGGTAATCGCCCAGCGTGGCCATCGTCTCAATGGCGATTTTCACACCGTTTTCGCGCGCAGGCTCGCTCATCGCCGCAAAGACCGACGCATTGAGTTCATGATGCGCCTCGAGCAGCTCATCCGGCCACTTTTCCGGATAGAGCGTGTGCGGATGGAAAATCACAACCGGCACGCCCAGCCTGCCCAGCCGATCGAACAGGCGCGCCTGCGCCGCCGCATCGCGTTCGGAAAGGCGATAATCGACGCCGTCGCCTGTACGGACGATATTCCCCCATACCGGCGCGTGGCACTGCACGGCGCGCAGTCCGGCGTTCTTCAGCGCCGCGTGAAAGGCGTTAAACCACGTCAGATCGTCGTCGTAGAACAGATTGCCCAGCGACACATCGACGCACTCGAAGCCGCCCGCGCGCACGATCATGGCCTGCCGCGTCAGCTCGCGCTCGTCAAGCGGCGCTTCAAGGCGAACCGTGCCGTCGATGTTGATGGCCGGGCCGATCAGTTTTGCCATGGAGCTTCTCCTCCTCACTGTTCCACGTCGATCTCGACCGCCTGATGCCCATTCACGCACGGAATGACGAATGTCAGCCGCCCGGCCTTCTGCTCGAAGGGAATTTCCTCCCGCGCCGGCACGAGCTGCACGCGCGTCGCGGCCTTCGGCAGATCAATCTCGACGCGCACCTGATAGATCGGCACAACATCCTCGATCACCGAGGCGCGGCCGCGCTGAATCGGGCTGGCATAGGCGGCGTGGAACACATAGCGGCTCTCCGCCTGCTGATACGTCAGCCGCGAGCGTCCCTGGCTGGGCAGACTCACGCGGCAGGTCGGCTCATAAACGAGCGAAAGCGCGCGGATGAGCGCCTCGCGGAACAGCTGCGCGCCGTCCCTTTTGTACATCGCGCACAGCGGATGCGCCATGTAGATCACATTTCCCTTGCGCACCGCCGCCGGATGAGCCGCGCTCTTATCGCGGTAGGGCGTGTTCTGATGCGAGCAGTAGCGCGCCCATGTGCGGTCGAACCATGGCTCGTACACCTCGGCCAGCACGTCTCCGTCGGTCACGCGCGTTCTCTCTCCCGCGCGGTAGCACAGAAACGGCGCGTTGCCGAAGGGCAGGCGAATCGCGCCGCCCGCCATGAAGTAATCCTGACGATACTGCGCCGCGCCGACATATTCCGCGCCCGGATCGATCTGGAAGCGCCCGTTTTCAACCGCGCTCGTGCCGGTGAACAGCACCGCGCCGCCCTGCGCGATGAACGCATTGACGCGCGCGGCTTCCTCCGCCGTCAGCTGAACGCAGTCGGGCAGAATCAGCGCCCTGAAGCGGCCGAGGTCGTCGCCGGGCATGACCACGTCAAAGTCGATATGGCTCTCGAGCAGCATATTGTGAAGGCCCTCGTCGCTCTCTTCGCGCCCGCACAGATACACGCCCAGCGTCGCCGTCGAGCTTGCCGGATACGCCCACGGCTCGATCGCCTCGAGCGCGCGGTAGGCATGGCCGATGATGCGGTAGGTCTCCATGTCCATTTTGCCGTCGGGCGGCATCTGATCGCCCACGCTGCACTTCGCGCCGTACATCGCCATGGTGAGCACTTCGTATTTGAGCGCGTCCGGGTTCTTATAGCCGCCAAACTCGCCCCAGCTGGTGTGGAACTTGCCGGTCATGCCCAGATATTCCTTGGGATAGCGGCTCATGAAGCTGGCGCGCGGCGGCATTTTGTTGTAGCCGCCCCATGTGGTGGGCAGATCCTCCATCTCGAAATGCGACTGGCCGTCCAGATATTCCGGGCGATAGATCTCCGCGCCGCCGTTGAAGAATATCGTGGCCTCGGGGTGCTTTTCGCGCAGTATGCGCCGGCACTCGGCCATAAAGCGCAGGTGCGAGCGGCGATAGTATTCCTGCGCGTCGCGCTCGTTCTCCGGATTCAGTCCCTCCGCCCGCATGCCGGCCAGGCAGTTCGGGCAGTAGCAGGCCCTGTTGAGGAACACGATGTCGTAAAACAGGCCGTCCAGATCGGCGTAGCGGTCGCACACCTCGCGCGTAATGTCATAGATATGCCGCGCGTAATCGCCGCTCAGGCACAAATGATCCCATGTGCAGGCGGGGCGCGGATCGTCGGGGCCGGCGTTCGGATCGGAGCCGTTGTCGCGCTTCACGCCGTTTTTATCCAGCATACACCATTCCGGATGCCTTTCCGCGTCCAGCGCCGACCAGCCCGCGGTGATATAGACGGGCGCGGCCACGCCGATCTCATGGGCGGCCTCGATCATCGCGCCGGTGAGATCGAAGCCGGGCTGCATCGTGGGATGCTGCGTCCCCACGCGCGTGGGATAGTAGCAATAGCCGTGATGGCACTTGGCGAACACGGTGATCGAGTTGACGTTGCCTTCCTTCAGCGCGGCCTGAAACTGCGCCCTGTCAAACCGGCTCCCCACGCCGGGAATATGCGGCGACGTATGAAAATCCAGATGCACCTGCCGTGCGGGCAGCTTTCTCATATTCAGCAATCCTCCCCCTGTTTGTTGGACGCATTTATCATATCATATCGGCGGGCGGGGAGCAAGAGCGGAATGCGCGCTTCCCTCTCTTTTCCACATTCCCGCGCTTGTGTTTTATACCCGGATGTGTTATGATAGCAATATATGATAAATATGAAGGGCGTGGCGCGCGTGGTGCTCTCGGTGGTCGTCCCCAGCTATAATGCCGAACGATATCTGGACAAATGCCTGAACAGCCTCTGCATACCCGCCGCGCGCGGACGGCTCGAGGTTCTCGTCGTCAACGACGGATCGATTGACAAAACGGGCGAAATGGCTCATGCCTGGGCTCGGCGCGAGCCGGATATCGTGCGCGTCATCGACAAGGAAAACGGCGGCCACGGCTCGGCGGTCAACGCCGGAATCGACGCGGCGCGAGGCGATTATCTGCGCATTGTCGACGCGGACGACTGGCTGGACGCATCCTCGCTCCCCGCGCTCCTTAACGCGCTGGAAAAGGCGAAGGCCGACATCGTGGTCGATCAGAAATTCGAGAACAATCTCGAAACCGGCGCCGAAACGCGCTTCCCGCTGCCGCAGGAGCTTCCTTTTAACAGAGCGCTGAATTTCGCCGATTATCGCGGCGACGGCATGACCGAATACTATATGCTGCACACGCTCTCAGTGCGCCTGCCGCTTTTGCGCGCGCTGAACGTCCGCCTGCTCGAGCACACGTTTTACGTCGATTTTGAGTATATACTCAAGGTCACCAGCCGCGCGGAAACGATCGAGTTTCTGCCGCTTTACGTCTATCACTATCTGGTGGGCAACGCGGCGCAGTCGGTCGCCCCGGCCAACTATGTCCGGCGCAGCGATCAGCACCGGCGCGTGCTGATCGAATGCCTGCGTTTTCGCCGCGAGGACGACGTCCCCGCGGGCGCGCGCGATTACGTCACGCGGCGCTGCCTGCTGCTCATCAACACGCACCTGACCATACACCTGATCTATGACCGCGACCGCCGGCGCGGCCTTCAAAACGCGCGCGCGTTCATGGCGGCGCTCCGGACGAGCGACCCTGAACTGTACGGCGCGTCACTGAAGCGCTATTTCATAAAGCGACTCGCCCATTCGCTGGGCGTAACCGACAAAACGATTGAATGGCTGCGCGGCGCGCGCCGGAAGGAGCGTCCATGAAAAGGGAAACGCGATGCGGATTCTATCTGATCGTCATGAAGCTGTGCCTCTTCACGCTGCTGACACTGACCTTTTTGCTGCTCATGGCCATCAACAACCCGCAGATCATACGGCCGAGCCGAACCATGGCCATCACGTTCACCGGCTTCGTCGCGCTGCTGGCGATCTTTACACAGCTCTACCGCAGCTTCGACTTGCAGCATGAGCAGAGCCGGCACATCATCTATTCGACGCTCATATCCTGCATCATCGCCGACGTCGGCGCGTATTTCGAGCTGCTCATCATGAACTTCAACGTGGCGAACCGCTCGAGTCTCATGCCCGAATCGGGCGATCTGGGCTGTCTGGTCATAGCGCTTTTTCTGCAGCTGATCTGGATCATGCTCTTTACGCGCTCGGCGAAGTTCCTCTATTACCGCATGACGCCGCCGCGCAAGTGCTGCATCGTCACCGGCGACGCCTCTGACCGCGCCTATATGCTCGCCCGGCTGGCCGGCTACAAAAAGCGCTATCTGATCACGGCCGTGCTGAGCGCCGCGCAGCGCGATCTCGAATGCGCGATCGAGGCCTACGACCACGTCTTTCTCTACGATCTGCCCTGCGAGGAGCGGCTTCATCTGATCGAGCACTGCTACAAGATCGGCAAGCCCGTGCATTACGGCATGGAGCTGGGCGACGTCATCGCGCTGGGCGCGGCGCACGACATAATCAGCGACGCGCCGTTCATGGCCGTCGACAAGGCGGGGCTTACGCTCGAGCAGCGCATCGCCAAGCGCGCGATGGACATTATCTTCTCCGCCTGCGCGCTCATCGTCGCCAGCCCGATCATGCTGGCCTGCGCCCTGGCCATCCGCATCGAGGACGGCGGACCGATCATATTCCGCCAGCAGCGCGCCACGCGGGGCGGCGCAATCTTTGAAATCTACAAATTCCGCACGATGCGCCCCGACGCGCAGCACGACAAATCGGCCACGGACGACGACCGGCGCATCACGAAGGTGGGCGCGTTTCTGCGCCGCTATCGGCTGGACGAGCTGCCGCAGTTCGTGAACATACTCAAGGGTGAAATGAGCGTCGTCGGGCCTCGTCCGGAGATGCTCTCCAATGTGCGCGACTACACGCGCGCGCTGCCCGAGTTCTCCTATCGCCTGCGCGTGAAGGCCGGCCTGACGGGCTATGCGCAGATCGCCGGCAAATACAACACGCTGCCCCGCGACAAGATGCTGCTCGATTTGATGTACATCGAAAACTACAGCCTGTGGGAAGACATCAAGCTGGTCTTTAAGACGGCGACCGTCTTTTACCGCGGCGACAGCACCGAGGCCTTCCATGAAGCTCACGCCGAGCCGGACGCAGCCGCCGGGGACGCTGCGCATGACGACGCCTCGCGCGCCGGGTGACAATGTTATTTTAGCGTAAAAGGCCATTCTTCTCTGGACAAACGCATCAAAAGGTGGTATAATCTCTAACTGTTGGTGATGCCAATGTAGCTCAGCTGGCAGAGCAGCGGTTTCGTAAACCGCAGGTCAAGGGTTCGAGTCCCTTCATTGGCTCCACTCATCGAGGTGTAGCGCAGTTTGGTAGCGCGTTTGGTTCGGGACCAAAAGGTCGCAGGTTCAAATCCTGTCACCTCGACCACACGAAAAGCCTTGAAATCATTGGCTTAACAGTGATAAGGAAGTAATTCTAATTTTTACTGTTGGCTGACAGATTCGGGTGTGCAGGGCAACCGTAA
>CAKUAV010000167.1 GCA_934636425.1 uncultured Clostridia bacterium | reverse complement strand
GAAGGGCGGCGAGCTTCAGGCGCAGAGGGCTTTTGTTGGGGCGGATGAAATAGATCAGCGGGATCAGGCCGCCCACGCACTGGCTCAGACCGGTGGCGATGGCCGCGCCCGCCACGCCCCATTTGAACACGGCGATGAACAGCGCGTCCAGCGCCATGTTGGTCACGCCCGCCGCCACGGTGACGTAAAGCCCCATGTGCGGCCGCTCGGCGGTGACCAGGAACGCCTGAAACACGTTTTGCAGCATAAACGCGGCGTTGAAGGCGAGCACAATGCGGCCGTAGAGCACGCAGTCGGGCAGCATGGCCTCGCTCGCGCCGAAGAGACGGGCGATCGGCTCGATGAATACAATGCCCAGCGCGGAGAGCGCCGCGCCGGCGAGCAGCGTCAGCTCGATCATCATGGAGAATATGCGCCTGGCGTTCTCGGGCTCGTTCTGCCCCATGGTTTTCGAGACGAGCGCGCTGCCGCCCGTGCCGATCATGAAGCCCACGCCGCCCAGGATCATGATGAACGGCATGACCAGATTGATGGCGGCGAAGGGCGTTTTGCCCACGAAGTTTGAGACGAACAGGCCGTCCACCACGCCGTAGATCGATGTGAATATCATCATCACGATTGAGGGCAGTGTGAAGCGGAACAGCCGGCGATAGTTGAAATGGTCGGACAGCTGGATGTTCATGGGGTGTTTGTTCATTCCTTTCGTGCGGATTGCGCATGAGCCAGGCCATTTTCGGCCAGACGGGCGCGCAGAGCCTGCGTCCACCGGTCGAAGAGCGCGATCATCTGAGCCTGTTCCTCGGGGGTCAGCGACAGGAGCGCGCTTTCCTCCTGCGCGCGCACAATGTCGACCGACGCGGCGCACAGCGCTTCTCCCTTTTCGGTCAGCGAGACCGGCTTGGCGCGATGCCCCTCTTCGAGGACGATCAGGTCGTCCCGCAGCAGCGCCTTGAGCGCCGAGTTGACCGTCTGTTTGGAGGTCCCCATGCGGCGGACAAGCTCGCTCTGGGTGATCGCGCCGCCGCAGTCGCGCAGGGAATAGAGTATCCAGAACGGATTCTCGGAGAGATTGAGGGCGCGCGCCGCATCGCGGTACAGCTCGTTGTTTTCGAGGATGATGCGGTTAAATGCGCGCATGGTTTCGGTTGTGTCCAACATGGCGTCGCCTCCTATGTCCGAAATCGGACAAATGCCATTATAGTCCGATTTCGGATGAATGTCAAGTAAAAACAAAGTGAGAAATATAAAGAGCCGCAAAGAAGCGCGGGAGAAAAAACGGCTTGACAAGCGGAAAATGGCTGTTATAATAAAGCTGTAATTTTAACATAAAGGAGACGCGCAGCTATGGATCAGGGCTATCACGGCGTTTATTATCAGCCGGGCGAGGAAACCGTATTCTGCTATCGCACGCACCTGACGGTCTATGAGGAGTCCTTTTTTGACGGCATGCTGGCCGCGCGGGGCTGGAATGCGGCGGGCTATCCGCTCAATGTGCTGACGAATTTCCCCACGCGGCTGGACACGAGCCGCTTTGCCGAGCCGCAGGCGTTTTCACTGGATATAGACGGCGAGTGCTGCGACCGCGGCCTGACGCTCGAGGGCTTTGAGCAGCGCGAGGAGGAAAAGGGCACGCACGCGATCATATCGCTCTATTGCCGGGACAAGGCGATCCGCATACGCGTCCACACGCTTCTGGACGGCACGGCGGCGATAACCCGCTGGCTGGAGATTGAAAATGCGGGCGAGCGCGCCGCGGCGGTCAGCCGTCTGGCCGTCATGGGCGGCGGTCTGGAGATCATGGAGGGCGAGATCGCCGCGCGCGGCATGACGGGCAGGCCGGTTGAATCCTATTACAGGCTGGGGTATTTCGACGCGGACGGCTGGGGCAAGGAGGGCGATTTCTCCTGGCACGCGCTCGAACCGGATATTCACGAATTTGCCGGGCGCTACCGGCGCGACCGCTTCCGGCACCCGATGTTCATACTCGAAAACACGATAAAGGGCATAACGTTCATCGCGCAGCTGGCCTACAGCGGCGGCTATCGCTTCGCCTTCGACTATCAGGCGCACCGCGAAAGCGACTCTGCGGCGCTCGGCTGGGCGGCGCAGATCGATTCGCCCCGTCCGCTGATCGTGCTCTCGGCGGGCGAGACGCTGACCACCCCCGCGGTGCACATCGCCTGCGTTCACGGCGACCACGACGACGCGGTCAACGCGATGTTCGACCATGCGCGCGCGAGCGTGTTCACGCTGCCCGGCACGCAGAACGCCTGCCTTGTGGGCGCGGGCATGGGCGCGGAGCACGACATGAGCGTCGAGACGACGAAGCAGTTCATGGAGCAGATGGCGCGCGCCGGCGCGGAGGTGTTCATCGTGGACGCGGGCTGGTATTGCCCGCCGCACAAAGAGAGCGACTGGTTCTGCGATGCGGGCGACTGGATCCCTGATCCCGCGCGCTATCCGAACGGCCTTGATGAAATCGAGCGCCATTGCCGAAAGCTGGGCATGAAGTTCGGCCTTTGGATGGAGGTCGAGCGCATGGGGCGGGGCAGCCGCGCCTTCAGCGCGCATAGCGCGTGGTTCACGCGGCATATGGACGGCAAAGCGTCCGAGGGCTATCTGGACTTTTCCAATCCCGATGTGGTCGACTGGGCGGAGGCGCAGGCCGCGCGCGTCATTGAGACGTATCATCTCGATCTCTACCGCGTGGATTACAACGTGCTGTCTCAGGAGTATTTTCACGTCGGACTGCGCGACGGACGGCGCGAGTGCCGCTCCATGCGCCAGATCGAGGGCTTTTACGAACTGTACCGCCGCCTGAAGACGCGCTTCCCGAATGTGATCTTTGAAAACTGCGCCGGGGGCGGCGGCCGCACCGACTGGGGCATGATGCGCGCGTTCAATCACACATGGGTGTCCGACAAACAGGTCGCCCCGCGCTCGATCGAGATCACGAACGGCATGACCATGGCGCTGCCGCCCGATCGCGTCGACCGGCTGGTGGCCGGCATGGGCTGCCATAAATACGCGTCGCTCGACCAGCATGTGCGCGGGGCGATGCTCGGCCACATGACGCTCAATGTGTTCGGCCCGGCGACGGCGGAGATGAACCCGGACGTGTTCGATTTCGTATCGCGCAGCGTTGGACTGTACAAGTCCTTCATCCGTCCGTTCCTGAACGAGGCGCGCGTCTATCATCCCACGCCGGATTGCAGGGCGGCGCGCGCGGCGGGCTATACGGCGCTGGAGCTGGTCTCGCCCGATCAGAAGCGCGGCGTGATCGGCATATTCACGCTCACCGGCTGGACAGGCGGCGAAATTGATCTCCGCGCGCGCGGGCTGAACCGCGGCAGGAAATATCGCGTGACATACGACAACGACGGCGCGAGCGATGTGCTGACCGGCGCGGCGCTGATGCGGGGCGTGAAGGCGTTCATCCCCTCGGCGCTGTCGAGCGAGCTGATACTCATCGAGGCGGTTGAAGGATAGAGCGCGTGTCCCGAAAAGGCTTCTCTGCGCACTTTTTGAGTCCGTTTTCGCCGTATCAGCGCCGCGAAGCTGTGCGGTTCGGCTTCGCATTGAACCGCGCACTGCAAGCGCACAAAAATCATCCCCGAACCGTCCTCAAAAGAGCGGCGGCGCGGGGATGTTCGCTTTATAATTATTCGATGACCTCCAGATCGACGTCCATGATGCGGGCGAAGCGGCGAATCTCCTCGATATGGTTGCCCGTGCCCAGCGCCAGATGATGCGTCGGCGCGGCCTCGCACCAGCGGCTGATGAAGCGCGTCACCGGCATGTCGAACGTTACGCGCGTGTTGGTGTTGCCGGTCTGCGGAATTTCGCCCCTGACCGACGTGCCCGCCGCCGCGACCAGCTTGAAGCGCCCGTTGTGCTGACAGTTGATGCTTAAAAGCGTCACCGGCCCGGCCTTCAGGCTGAATTCCACGCCGATGCCGCTGCCCGACTTGCCGTGATACTTTTTGAGCTTGCGCAGCACGGGCCTGCCCTCGCTGATGGCGATGTTGTGCGGGCCGTCGTGGCCGACCAGCACGCAGTTGCCCGCAATGTCGAAGGGATGCAGCTCGGCGAACGAGCCGCCGCCGCCCAGCCGGTTCATGATCAGCATGGCCGCCGCCGTCTTGAGATCGGCCTCGCCGGCCAGCGGAACCCCCGCGGAGGTGAGCAGCGTGTTGCCCACGATCAGCGCCGCGGCCATGCGCTCGTATTCGTTGCCGTCCTCGCCCTTGTAGAAGTAGGCCAGCGCGATCAGATTGTTTTTCTCGATCATCGTGTCCAGCGCGCAGGCCATGCGGGCGGACAGGCGCAGATCCTCGTCGGTCACATAGTCGGTCAGCGGATCGACCGAGGGGGTCTGTATGGAGAATGTGTCCCTGATGACGGCGATTTTGCGGGCGATTTCAGCGTCGCTCGCCTGATCCGCCCATTTTTTCAGCTCGCACATTTCGAGCATTTTGACGTGCGATTTGAACGCCGCCGAAAAGGCGGTCGGGTCGGTGTGCATGTCGTACATGCCCTCGTAGGTGTGCCCCAGATAGCCGAATATCGCATATTTGAACGCCGCGCGCGCCGCGATCGCCCGCTGCCAGGCCTGCACCTCGCGGCGAATTTCGCCCTCCTGAGAGGCGGCCGCCACAAGGCAGGGCGGAACCGGCCTGCCCAGCCGGGCATAGACCCCCGCGATTTCCGGCATGGCGCAGATGTCGTCGTTGACCAGCTGCATATAGGTGGTGCAGCGGCCATAGTCGAGATGATCGAGCGGCTGAAGCCCCACGAGGATCTGCGGCGCGTCGATGTAGTTGGCGAACGGCGCGCACAGCGACGAGGGCAGATATGTGGTCAGGAGCAGGAACACGCCGTCCACATCGCGCCGTTTCACATCGCGCACGACGGAAAACGCCTTGTCCACATCGTCCACATACTCGGTCACAAACACATCGGCGGAGTCGTCGAAATACGCCCTGAACGCGTCGGCCTTTCTGCACAGCTCATCATACAGCCCCTCGAACTGGCGAAAGTAAATATAATGACCCAGCGGCACAATGGCGATCACCGGCCTGTTATTCATGCTGATTTCCTCCTTAAATAAGCGTCATATCGTATCAGAGTGCGTTTCTGCAATTTCCCCGACCGCCGTTTTCGCGCCTCAGATTCCCGATCCAGCGGCGTTGGGCCGGCGGACTTTTGCCCTGAGGTGGATGGAAATCCTTCGGAATGTCAAGCCCCATCGGGAAATACGGCGTTTGAAGCCCAGAAATTCGGGCGCCGCGCTTTTGCCAAAAAATCCGCTTGAGCCTGCGGCACCTTCTTTTAGAAACACACACTAACTATAGCACGGGCGGCTCGTCTCCGCAATGGAGAAAGCCGCCCGTCAATGGGAGAAAACAAACAGTATGGCCGCGGGCGCTACTTTTCCCGAATCATGCCGCTGATGACCAGCTTCTCTCCGTCCACGCTTTCCAGCGCGGCGAGACGCAGCGGCTCGATCTGCGTGCGGCTCATTGTGCCGCGCCCGGCGTAGTCCCAGCGAAGGCCGAGCCTGTCGTATTTCGTGACGCACGCGCCGTTGAAGGCGCACATTTCCCAGCGCTCCAGCACGTCTATGAGATTTTCGCCGATGAAGCGGCCTATGGCGCGGATGTTTTCGGGGGTGGCGGTCGCGTCCCATATGAGCGGCGTGCGGATCCACAGCTTCTTCGGATAGCCGCGATGGCGCATGGAGTCCGCCGCGTGGAGCAGATTGCTCAGTATCAGCGCGTTGTCCTGACCGGTGAAGGCGCGGTGCTGCTCGGGATCGAAAATCTTCATGTCGTAGAGCAGATAGTCGGTCACCGGCAGCAGGGCTTCGAGGTTATTCTGGGGCGCGCAGCCGCAGGTGTCCAACGCCGTTGTGATGTTCGCGGCGTGCAGCCGATCGAAAAACTCGGCGAGGAATTCGTACTGCAAAAGCGGCTCGCCGCCCGAGCAGGTCACGCCGCCGCCGAACTGCTCGTAGTAGGCCCTGTCGTGCAGCACCTCGCGCATAAGCGCGTCCATGGTATAGCGCTGCGCCTCGGGCGAGAGCGCCTCCGAGGGACAGGCCTCGCAGCAGCTCAGGCAGGCGCGGCAGGCGCTGCGGTCGATGGACAGCCCCTTTTCGGTGAAGGAGAGCGCGCCGGCGGGGCAGGCGCTCTGGCAGCTCAGGCAGCCTATGCAGG
>CAKUAV010000166.1 GCA_934636425.1 uncultured Clostridia bacterium | reverse complement strand
GCTGTACACATGATAGTATATATCCGTAAAATAAATTACGATATGGAGGGAATGCTGTGTATCAGGCAACAGTGGCGATCAGTCAGGAATTTGACCGGGCAAACATCAAGTACCAGCTGACGGACGATCAGGATGAGGGCTACAGCTATGTGGAAGCGTCGTTTAAGTCAAAGGCGGGTACGGTCGTGTTGGTCAAGTACATCTCCAGAGACAATGACAACGACTATGCGGTGCGCGTTTTCTCGCTGGCACACATTCCGGACGAAAAAATTGAGGATGCGCTGAAGCTCATCAATGCGAAAAACCGCAAATTCCGCTATGTCAAATTCGTGCTCGATGACGATGGCGATGTCAATATGGAATATGACCTGCCCATGAAGGGAGGAAATCTTGGCCCCTGTGCGGTTGAGATGTTTATCCGTTTCGTGAAGATCATCGATGAAGTGCTGCCCGAATTCATGCACCTTATCTGGGCGTAACGCACGGCATATAGGGAATATAAATATGTAGAAGCGCGGCTTTCTCCAGCCAATCAGGCGGAGAAGGCCGCGCTTTTGATGATGAATGGCTCATTCACGCCGTACCGTTGCGCAAAGACAATGCCGTTCACGGCGATTCAGCATTTACGCTGTGCCGTTACCCCGGTACACGGAGAGACCTGCCCGACTCCAATTTATGGTCGGGCAGGTCGGGCTGTATATCGATGCTGCCTATTACATCAATCGTCCAGACTCGAAGCGCTCCCAAGCGCTGAAGAGTCGGGTTGCGTGCGCGAAGCGGTCTGCATGCAGGCTCAGCCTGCCGGGTTGCGTGCGCGAAGCGGTGTGGAGCCGGCACTGCCGGTTCATAAATTGTTTACAATTTTTCTTTGTCTGACCTATTGACAAACAGGGGGAATCGGGCTATTATATGAGCATCGGTTAGCACTCGACAAGTGAGAGTGCTAACAACCGGAAGGGAGGCTGATGAAGTATGAAGATGGATGACCGCAAATTCATGATACTGCAGGCGATCATCGACGACTACATCATGACGGCCGTTCCGGTGGGTTCCCGAACCATATCGCGCAAATCGGGCGTGGGCTTCTCGCCGGCCACCATCCGCAATGAGATGAGCGACCTCGAGGAGCTGGGGTATCTCGACCAGCCGCACACGTCGGCGGGGCGAATTCCCTCGGCGAAGGCCTACCGGCTGTACGTCGACCGTCTGATGAAGACCGTGGATCTGAGCAAGGAGGACGCCGCCCGGATACAGGATCATCTGAACAGGCGCACAGCGCAGATGGAGGAGGTTATCCGCCAGGCCGCGCAGACGCTCTCGGATGTGACGCATTACACGGCGGTGGTTTCCGCGCCCACAGCGCAGGATCTGACCATAAAGCGCATACAGCTGGTTCCGGTGACGGAGGACAGCGCGCTGATGGTGATCGTCACCAGCGCGGGGCTGGTCAAGGAGAGGGTCATTCCCGTGCCGGACGGCGCGGAGGGCGATCAGCTCTACCGGCTCTCCAAGATGCTGACCGAGCGGCTTTCGGGCTGCCGGCTCAATGACGCCAGGGATAAGCTGAGCGAATTGTTCAGCGATCTGGGCGAGCATCGTCAGCTGATGGGCAATGTGCTGGGCGCGCTCGACACGCAGCTGGGCGGCGACGCCAATGTGCCCTATGTCGTGGGCGGGCGGTCGAATCTGCTGCATTATCCCGAGTACAGCGACGTCGAGAAGGCCAGAAACTTCCTCGCGGTGCTGGAATCGCGCGACAAGCTCGCGCCGCTGCTCAGAAACAACGGCGTGGAATTCACGGTTCGGATCGGTCCGGAGAATATGATGCCGGAGTTTTCGGACTGCTCGGTCATTACGGCGACCTACCGCGTCGGCAACAACACCGCCGGCACGATGGGCATCATAGGGCCGACGCGCATGAACTACGCGCGCGTCGTCTCCGTGATGAACTACATGGGCCGGGCAATCAGCGATATGCTCTCCGGCGAGAAGGAATAGAGGTGTGCCCATTGTCAGAGGATATAAAGAAGGAACAGGCTCCCGAGCAGGAAGCCGAAGCGGTCGAGGCCGAGCAGGCGAACGCCGAGGCCGAAACTCAGGAGGCGGAGTTGCCGCCCGACGAGCAGTCGGAAGCCTCCGCGGCGGACGATGAGCTCAGGACGCTGCGCGCAGCGCTTGAGGACGCGGAGAAGAAGCGCGACGAATATCTCGCGCTGGCTCAGCGCGCTCAGGCCGACTACCAGAATTTCAAGCGGCGCAACAGCGCCGTGCGCACAGAGGCCTATGACGACGGCGTGCGCGAGACCCTCACCGCGATGCTCCCCGTGCTCGACAATCTCGAGCGGGCGATCGCGGCGGCGGAATCGGACACCGACCCGCTGGTCAGCGGCGTTCAGATGACGCTGCGCCAGATGCTGGACGCGATGGGCAAGATGGGGCTTGAGGAGGTACCGGCGCTGGGCGAGAAGTTCGATCCGGACATACACAACGCCGTGATGCGCGTCCAGGAGGGCGAGCCGGGCACGGTGCTGGAAGTGTTCCAGAAGGGCTATCGCGTCAAAGACCGCATGATCCGCTACGCCATGGTGAAAATCGCGGCGGAGGATTGAAGGGAACGCGCCGCGCGGTTTGTGCGGCGGCTCCCGAAAAGGGCAAAATTGAGAATCAACACAATTTGGAGATATATCAGGAGGAAATTTTTATGAGCAAGATTATTGGTATTGACCTTGGTACGACGAATTCCTGCGTGGCTGTTATGGAAGGCGGCGAGCCTGTTGTAATCGCGAACGCCGAGGGCGCGCGCACGACTCCTTCCGTGGTCGCTTTCGCCAAGAACGGCGAGCGCCTGGTGGGTCAGGTCGCCAAGCGTCAGGCTGTGGCCAACCCCGACCGCACCGTCATCTCGATCAAGCGCGAGATGGGCTCCGACTATAAGGTTCACATCGACGGCAAGGACTACACGCCTCAGGAGATCAGCGCGATGATCCTGCAGAAGCTCAAGACCGACGCCGAGGCCTATCTGGGCGAGAAGGTCACCGAGGCCGTCATCACCGTGCCCGCCTACTTCTCCGACGCGCAGCGCCAGGCCACCAAGGACGCCGGCCGCATCGCCGGACTGGACGTAAAGCGCATCATCAACGAGCCGACCGCGGCCGCTCTGGCCTATGGTCTGGATAAGGGCGATTCTCACAAGATTCTGGTCTACGACCTGGGCGGCGGCACGTTCGATGTGTCGCTGATGGAGGTCGGCGACGGCGTGTTCGAAGTGCTGGCCACCGCGGGCAACAACCGTCTGGGCGGCGACGATTTCGACGCGCGCGTCATGGACTACATCGCCACTGAGTTCCAGCGCGAGAACGGCATCGATCTGCGCAAGGACCGCATGGCCATGCAGCGCCTGAAGGAAGCCGCCGAGAAGGCCAAGATCGAGCTGTCCGGCGTCATGTCCAGCAACATCAACCTGCCCTTCATCACCGCCGACGCGACCGGCCCCAAGCATTTGGACGTCACGCTGACCCGCGCGAAGTTCGACGAGCTGACCGCCGATCTGGTTGAAAAGACCGTCGGCCCGATGAATCAGGCGCTCAAGGACGCCGGCCTGACTGCGAATCAGATCGACAAGGTCATTCTGGTGGGCGGCTCCACCCGTATCCCCGCCGTGCAGGATGCTGTGAAGCGCATCACCGGCAAGGAGCCCTTCAAGGGCATCAACCCCGACGAGTGCGTCGCCATCGGCGCGGCCATTCAGGGCGGCGTGCTGGGCGGCGAGGTCAAGGATGTCGTTCTGCTGGACGTCACGCCCCTGTCGCTGGGCATCGAGACCATGGGCGGCGTGTTCACGCGCCTGATCGACCGCAACACCACCATCCCGACCAGCAAGAGCCAGATCTTCTCCACCGCTGCCGACGGTCAGACCTCCGTTGAGGTGCACGTGCTGCAGGGCGAGCGCGAGATGGCCGCTTACAACAAGACGCTGGGCCGCTTCCAGCTGACCGGCATTGCGCCCGCGCCGCGCGGCGTGCCGCAGATCGAGGTCAAGTTCGACATCGATACCAACGGCATCGTGCACGTTTCGGCCAAGGATCTGGGCACCGGCAACGAGCAGGCCATCACAATCACCTCCTCCGGCAATCTGAGCGAGGAAGAGATCAAGAAGGCCATGGACGAGGCCGAGCGCTTCGCCGCCGAGGACAAGGCCAACAAGGAAAAGGTCGAGACGGTCAACAAGGCCGACCAGCTGATCTATCAGACCGAAAAGACCATGAAGGAGCTGGACGACAAGCTGGACGCCGCCGACAAGGCGAAGCTCAATGACGAGCTGGCCGCGTTCAAGAAGGTTCGCGAGGGCAACAACCCCGACGAGATCAAGACCGCCATGGACAGCTTCACGCAGAGCACCTACGAGATCTTCGGCAAGGTGTATGCGGCGGCGCAGCAGCAGGCCGGCGCTCAGGGCGGCGACGCGGGTGCGCAGGGCGGCGCGAACAGCGACGGCCATGTCGACGCGGACTACGAGGTGCATGACAACTAATCGATTCAATCCGCTCTCCGGGCGCGGCGCAGCAGCCGCGTCCGGGGAATGACAAGACGAATAAGCGGCGCGCATATCGGGAGGGTTCGTGCGGAGAAAGACGCTCGGAGCTTTCCGATTTGGCGTGCAGAGCGGATGAGGTGGAAAAACTTTGGCAACGAAACGCGATTATTATGAGGTGCTGGGCGTCTCCAAGACGGCCACCGCCGAGGAAATCAAAAAGGCCTATCGCCAGCTCGCCAAAAAGCTGCACCCCGACGTCAACCCGGGCGACAAGGAAGCCGAGGCCAAGTTCAAGGAGGTCAACGAGGCCTATGAGGTGCTCTCGGACGACCAGAAGCGCGCCCGCTACGATCAGTTCGGCCACGAGGATCCGACGGCCGGCGGCGGCTACGGCGGCAGCGGCTTCGGAGGCTTTGGCGGCTTTGACGCGAGCGGCTTCGGCGACATATTCAGCGAGTTCTTCGGCGGCGGTGCGTCGTCGGGTGGCGCGCGCCGTCAGGGGCCGATGCAGGGCAGCGATCTGCGCTATGATCTGACGCTCACATTCGAGGAGGCGGCCAAGGGCTGCACCAAGGACATGAACGTCGTGCGCGACGAAACCTGTCCCACCTGCGGCGGCACGGGCGCAAAGGCCGGCACCAGTCCGATCACCTGCCCGAAGTGCCACGGCAGCGGCCAGGTCGTCATGACGCAGCAGACCATGCTGGGCGCAATGCGCGTCTCGCGGGTCTGCCCGGACTGCCACGGCGAGGGCAAGATCATCAAGGAGCCCTGCCCCAAGTGCTCGGGACGCGGCAAGGTGCGCACGACAAAGCGCATCACGCTGAAGGTGCCGGCGGGCATAGACAACGGCCAGATCATCACCATGCGCGGCCAGGGCGAGCCGGGCGAGCACGGCGGCCCCGCGGGCGATCTGCAGGTGTTTGTGACGGTGCGGCCGCACAAATACTTCCGACGCAAGGACAACGATCTGTACTGCGACGTGCCGATCAGCTTTGTGCAGGCGGCGCTGGGCAGCGAGATCGACGTGCCGACGCTGGACGCGCCGGTCAAGTACACTGTGCCCGAGGGCACGCAGCCGGGCACGGTGTTCCGCATAAAGGGCGCGGGCATACCGAACGTCCACGGCGGCGCGAAGGGCGATCTGTATGTGACAATGGAGGTCGAGGTGCCGCGCAAGCTGAACGAGAAGCAGAAGGACATTCTGCGCCAGTTCGACGAAAGCACGACCGGCCGCGAATACGAGAAGAAGAAATCCTTCTTCGACCGCATGAAGAGCGCCTTCAACTGATAAGATATAACCGGAGCTGTTCCTGTTTGGGGCAGCTCCGGTTTTTTGCATATGGGAGGGGCGATTTGCGCTTGAAGGCGTTTGTTTGCGCTATTGCGGCGATGCGGCTTCCGCTTGAAGGCGTTATTCCGCGCTATCGCGACGATGCGTTATCATTAATTGCAGGATAGTGAATTGTGCGCCGACGAAATGTTGCGTCTGGCCGGATATAGACCGGCACAGGCGTGGGTGCGCGCGGGGGAACGGCGGAGGCAATGCGGAATGCGGAATTGGGGCGCGGTGGGATGCGCGTGTACGGCGATGCGGTTCTGTTGGGGCAGTTGGCTTCGGCGCATGTCCGGCGTTGCGGTTCTGGCGGGGCGGTTTGCTGTCGATTTATGACATTGTTTGCGGCTCTATTGCTGCGTTTTGCCGCGGTTCACGCCTGCTGTTTGTCTTGCGACAAACAGGAC
>CAKUAV010000165.1 GCA_934636425.1 uncultured Clostridia bacterium | reverse complement strand
TGAAAGTATCCTTAACTATGGGAAACTCCGGTTTCCCACTTTGAAACGGTCTTGTTTGAAATTCCCAGGCGTTCGGCCAGCTGCTCCTGAGTCAAATTCTGTTCCCTGCGCTTTTTTGCAATGAACTTCCCTATTGTGATTTGATCCATTTTCGAACCCTCCTTCGCCTCTTCGGGACAAGAATAACCCAATCGTCTGCAAAATCACATCCCCTGCAAGGCGAATATGAAGGGAATGGCTTCTATTTTGCATTTTCAGGCATTTGTCAATCGCCTTTCCCGCAAAAAGCGCCCGAGGGAAATCACTCTCCCCTCGAGCGCATCTTTTTTCACAGTCTGTAAGCCGCAAAGCCCCGTTCCGCCGCCGCGTCCCGAAGAACGCCGTAAAGCGCGCGGTGAAGGGCGTTTTTTTCGTCATAATAGGCCAGCGCAACGTCCTGCGCGTCCGGCCAGTCGGTCAGCGCGTCGTAAAGCGCGTCCAGATTGTCGCCGAAGAACGCGGGCAGCGCCAGCTTTTCGCGCAAATAAGCGTAGGCCTCGGCGCGCGTCGTCAGGGCGCGGCCATCCAGCACGATCATGTCGCCGCCCTCCTTACGGATAAACCGTCTCAAAGCTCGCGTAGTGGTCGCTCGTGTAGTAGATATGCTCGATGTCCTGACAGTAAATCAGCCGCTTCGCCCCGCGCGCGCCGCCGTGATAGTCGATATCGCACTCGTAATACACGTCGTCCTCGGGCAGCAGACCCTCGCGGTTGCCGAATCGATCGCCGCCAATGCTCATGCCCTCGGCGTACGCCCACAAATCGCCGCCCGGCCAGCCCAGCGCGCGGGCTTCCGCCTTTGTGATGTAGTTTGGGGGCAGCGCGCCGTACAAAAGCAGATACGCGCTCACGTCGTCCTTCGAGGTATACGCCGCGTCGCGCTCGGATACAGCCGCCGATTCGCCTGGCGCAGGCAGGAGCGCGCTGAGATCATTCAGATCGCCCAGCGCCGCGCAGCCCGCAAGCGAAATGAGCAGCGCAAAAATCAGCGCCAGCGCGTAAAGGCGCCGCTTCAGTTCGGCCCTCATGCCCTTATCTCGCTTTCGATATGGTCGATCAGACCCGCGATCGCGCCCCTGTCGTGATCGCACACCACGACGGCGCCGGGCAGATTCTTCAGCGCCGGCAGGCCGTTCTGCGGCACGGCGCGCCGGTCGGCGGCCTTCAGCATGGCGACGTCGTTTTCATAATCGCCGATCGCCCAGAGCGTGCCGTTTCCAATCAGCGCGCGCATATAGCCCAGCATCGCGCCCTTCGTGCCCTGCGCAGGCTGGATCTCCAGTATGTTCTTCGAGGCGCGCACGCAGACGAAGCGCTCGTCCAGCCGCCCGAGCATTTCCGCCGCGCCGTCGATCTCATCCGCGGGGCCGTCGAAGGCCACCTTGTACCACACGCCGCGCGGCATTTTGTCAAAGGGCACCTCGCGCAGCCGCTCCGGCGCGTAGTCGTTGATCCACTCAGCGCCCGGATACATATGCGGCAGGTAGTAGTTGCCATCCCGCATGCTGACGCGGAAGCCCACATTCGGAAATGTGGAGACGATCTTGAGCATCGTCCGATCGAGCGCGCGGTCGTCCAGAAAGACCTCGCGCAGCTTTTCGTGCGTCTTGAGATCGATGATATACGAGCCGTTGCAGGCAATCGCGGGGAAATTGCAAATCTCGCCGATTTGGGGAATGTCGCGCTCTATGAGAATATATTCACGGCCTGTCGCCACGGTAAAGCGCCCGCCGTTTTGCTGAAAATAGCGAATTTTTTCCATATTTTCCGGCACAATCCGGCTGTTTTTTCCCAGAAACGTCCCGTCCAGATCCGATACGATGACAATGCCGTCAAACAGCGCCATAACTCAGCTTCCCTTCGTGTTGAACTCCAGCATCCCTACTTTATCATGATTCACAGCGCCGTTCAAGCAAGTTTCTGTTGCTTTGCGCGGCAAAAGCCGCTTGCCCGTCAAGCCGGCTGCCTTTTTCCGACGGGCAGCTGCGCCAGTATGATGGCCGCAAACAGCAGCGCGCAGCCGAACAGCTCGCGGCTGCTGAGCCCCTGCCCCAGTATCGCCCAGCCCGCCAGCGCCGAGAACACCGATTCAAGGCTCATCAGCAGCGACGCCACGGTCGGATTGACGTTTTTCTGCGCCACGATCTGCAGCGTGTAGGCCACGCCGCTGCTCAGCACGCCGGTGTAGAGAATCGGCAGCCACGCCGAGACGATCTCGTGAATATCCGGCTTTTCGAAGAGGAACATCAGCACGGCGCTCAGCGCGCCGCAGACGAAGAACTGTATGCAGGACATCCTCACGCCGTCCACATTCGGCGAAAAATGGTCGACGATTGTGATATGCCCCGCGAAGAAGACCGCGCAGAGCATGCACAGCGCCTCGCCGCGCCCCAGTGACAGCGAGCCGGTCATGCACAGAAAGTACATGCCCACGACCGCCAGCGCCACGCTGATCCACAGCGCCGCGCCGGTTCTGCGCCGGAAAAACAGCCCGATGATCGGCACAATCACGATGTAGAGCGCGGTGATGAACCCCGCCTTGCCCGCCGTCGTATACAGTATGCCCACCTGCTGGAGCGTGCTGGCCAGAAACAGCATCGCGCCGCAGCACGCGCCGCCGATCCACAGCGCCTTTCCGCCCGTCCCGCGCGGCGCGTCCGCGTCCTTCGCCCTGAACGCGTCCATGATTTTTATCACGGGCAGCAGCACGACGCCGCCGATGATCATGCGCACGGCGTTGAACGTGTACGGCCCGACATCCTTCGCGCCCTCGCTCTGCGCCACGAACGCGACGCCCCAGATCAGCGCGACCAGCACCAGCAAAAGACTGTTCTTGAGCTTTACGGCCTTCATAATCCTCACCTGTTCTCTTTTGATACTGTATTTCAAAACGCGCCGCCTCAGGGCGATAAAGCGCAGCTTTGCGGCGGCAAAACAGCTTCGCATCCCCTGCTGCTGAGCGCGGACAATTTCGAAACACGCTCCAGCTTATCACGCCGCGCGCGGCCGCTCAAGCACGCTTTTCTTAATTCCGCATTGCATTTTGATGCAGTGTGATTGGACTTTTGACTGCAATGGCGTATATTTATGCGCAGGCGAGCAAAAAAAGAAGCGCCCGTCCTCCGCCTGTGCGGAAGATGAGCGCCTCGATCGATTTACTGGGCGACCGTCGCCGTGCCGTCCTTGATCTGCATGAGCGCGCGCGCCAGCTGATCGGGACAGGACGTGCCGTTGCGGCACTGTATGCCCTTGAGGCGCGATATGGCCTCGTCGATGTCCATGCCGGCCGCCAGCCGCGCCACGCCCTGCGTGTTGCCTGTGCAGCCGCTGATGAAGTGAACGGACTTGATGATGCGGCCATCCATCTCGATCTCAATGGCCTGAGAGCAGGTGCCCTTCGTGCGATAAACGTACATTGCTGTATCCTCCCGTCGTGTCATTGCGCCCATTATAGCACGTTTTCGCGCAGACGGCAAGCAAAACGTTTTGCCCGCCCGTTCTGCGCGAGAGCCGCAGCGCTCTTTTCTGTGGATTTTTTCACAGACGCGCCCGCATTGCATAAATAGAGCTCAGAATTCTGAATTTATCAGCGTTCAATCGATGCTTTCCGGCTTGAGAAAGCGCCGAAGCGCCGCCGCATTGCGGACTGTGTTCAGACGCACTCAAAATGCGCCGCGCAGCCGCTCATCCGAGACGCAGCCGGTCGTGGAAAAAGCCGTAGAGCTGAGGCGGCGCTGCGACCACATTGCCGGTGATCAGGCAGTCCTCGTCCTGCCAGCCGCCGACGCATCCGCCCGCCTCGCGGACAATCAGCGTGCCGGCCGCAATGTCGTAGAGATTCAGGCACGGCTCGAAATACGCGTCCACGCGGCCGCAGGCCACGCAGCACAGATCGAACGCCGCCGAGCCCATGCGCCGGAAATCGTTGACCTCGGGCAATATTTCGGCCAGCAGCCCCATGAGCTTTTTCGACGCGTCCGGCACGCGCGCGGCAAAGCTCATGGCCACAACGGCGCTGCCGGGATCGGCCGCATCGGACACATGGATTGGCTTTCCGTTCAGGAACGCGCCGCCGCCCTTCACTGCTGAAAACATCTCGTCCAGCGCCGGGGCGTACACCGCGCCCGCGACCACATCGCCCGCGCGCAGATAGGCGATCGATATGGTGTAAAGCGGAATGTTCTTTATGAAGTTGGTCGTGCCGTCGATCGGATCGATCACCCACATGCCCTCGCTCTTTTTCCGCACGCCGCCCTCCTCGCCGTAAAAGCCGTCCTCGGGATAGCGCGCGCTCAGCTCGGCGATGATCATCTGCTCCGAAGCGCGGTCGGCGTCGGTCACGAAATCCTTGGCCGATTTGTTTTCAATGTGAAAATCCCGCCTGCCGCGCAGCATTGCGCCCGCATGGCGCGCCGCCTCCATGGCCGCGTTCAGTCTGTCCGTCCAGTCGTTCATCCTTTGTTCCTCCTCACAGTATCCAGTCGCGCGCCACGGCGAAAAACTCGCGCACATAGTAATTGACCAGCGTCAGGCGCGCGCACGGCGACGAATTGCCGCTGACGCGCGTCAGCCCCGTTTCCCGCGCGACGGCCAGGGCGCGGTACATATGATAGCCGGTCGTTGTCACGACGACCGACGCGTCCTTCGAGGTCATCATGGCCGCGGCGTTTTTGAGGTTTTCGGCCGTGTTGGTCGATTTGTCCTCGATCAGCAGCCGCTCCGGCGCAATGCCGCGCGCAATGAGCGCATTGTACATGGCCTGCGCCTCGGTCATCGGCTCGTCATGCCCCTGCCCGCCGCAGAGTATCGCGACGGTGTTCTCGTTGTTCTTAAGGTATTCCGCCGCCTTGTCGATGCGCTCGTTCAGCAGCCGCGAGGGGCCGCTGTCTTTGACGCGCGCCCCCAGCACGACGACGTAATCCGCGTTCGGCTCGGGCGCGGCAAGGCTGCCCGAAACAATTCGGCTCTCCACGCCAATCACAACGATCAGCGCCGCCGCCATGAGCGCGCCCAACGCAATCGACACGCCGCGCGCCGCCGGCGGACTCAGCCGGCTCAGAGCGAACGCCGCGCCCAGACACACAGCGCCCAGACACAGCCAGAACAGCTCAAAGCCCACCTTGAAGCCCAGATACAGTGCCAGCGCGAAATAATATAGTATTGAAAGGCCGCCCAGCACACACAACAAACCGATCATCGCGCGCACGCCCCTTTGTTTCATTTTCTTCATAACCGAAAATCTCCTTGTGTTATTCTTAATTTTGACGCGCCGGCATGGCATTTCGTTCCAGACGGCGAACGTTAAAAGGAGGGGCTCTCCCCCCTCCTTCAGCACACAGGCCGGACGATCACCCAGTAGCCGCTCTCCCCAGCGCCGCGCCACGCATAGCCCTCAAGGCCGGGCGGCGGCTCGGGCGTATAGCGCGCCGGAATGCCGTACAGCACGCGGTCGGGTCTGCCGCCCGCGCAGGACAGCCCCGCGATGCAGTGGTCCAGCCCCGTCTCGGGCGCAATCGGCGCTTTAATCAGCACGAAGCCCTCCGCGTCAAACGGACGGCAGGAGGCGCGCGTTCTGAACAGCCCTCTCAGCGGCTCGATGCAGGCCGGCCACGGCCGATCGCTGTCCGCATCAAGCTCCGCGGCCGCACAGCCGTTTTCACAGCCATTCCCGGTGTTCAGGCGCGCCGGCGTATCGAATGCATCGGGGCGCGCGCCGTCACGCGCCGGCATATCGAACGCATCGGGCGACGCGCCGTCTATGGCTTCCGCCGAATTTGTGCTTTCAGGCGCATCGCCGCCCTCACGAGTCTGCCCGGCGGACTGCGGGGCGGCGCTGTGTTGCACCTCAGCGCTCGGCTGAACCGGCTCATCAGCGCTTTGCGAGGTATCGCCGCGCGCTTCTGCCTGACCGGCAGCGTGCGGCGCGGTTTCCTGCCGAGACTGCGCTTCAGATTCGGCCGCTTCATTTGCCGCCCGCGGCTCGCTCGAAAATGTGGGCACAGCCGCCGCGCTCTCGACCGGCTCGCTCTCGCCGTCCGTCGCGGAAGGCGCGTTGTCCGCAAGCGGCAGCGACGCCGCGCCGCCGTCCACCACCGGGCGATCGGGAGTCAGCGGCAGCGACGCCGCGCCGCCGTCCACCACCGGGCGATCGGGAGTCAGCGGAAGCGACACCGCGCCGCCGTCCACCACCGGGCGATCGGGAGTCAGCGGAAGCGACACCGCGCCGCCGTCCACAACCGGACGATCGGGAGTCAGCGGCAGCGACACCGCGCCGCCGGCCACACCCGGGCGA
>CAKUAV010000164.1 GCA_934636425.1 uncultured Clostridia bacterium | reverse complement strand
CGTGAATGCTCGAACAGCAACGCTTGCGGCGTGGAACCTGCCCGCTGAGCGCTTTGCGGTGCATTGCCATTACGAATCCGTACAGGAACCATTGCGCCGAGCCGGTTATTTCGGCGTGTTCACCGACTGGCTCGCGGCGCATTAATATAGAACGAATATCCCGCGCCGCCGGAAGCCCTGACTGGGCGCAGGCGGCCTGACACTGAGACTTATGCGGCGTGCCGCGGGTTATGCCGTACGGCGCATCATCGGAGGAGACGCAACGTGCATCGATTTATCGTCAGGGCGGCGCTCAGCGCGGGCGCGCTCATTGATTTTCCCGCAGAGGAGGCCGCGCACGCCTTTAAGGTGCTGCGCCTGCGCCCGGGCGAGGCGGTCGAGGTGTCCGACGGCGAGGGCGCGCTGTTCGCTGCCGAGCTGACCGACGTGAGCCGTGAGATCGTGCGCGCGCGCCTGACGGAGCGGCTCGATTCGAAGGAGTCGCCGGCCTTTCTCACGCTCTACATGGGCTATCCCAAGGCGGAAAAGCTCGAGCTGATCGCGCAGAAGCTCACCGAGCTGGGCGCGAGTCGCATCGTGCCGGTGGTCATGGCGCGCTCTGTGGCGCGTCCCGACGCAAAGGACGCCTCGAAGAAGCGCGAGCGGCTGGAGCGCATCGCCCTTGAGGCCGCCAAGCAGTGCGGCCGCGGGCGCGTGCCGGAAATCGCTGCGCCGATGAGCTGGAAACAGGCGCTTGACGACATGGCGGAGCGCAAATTGATGCTCGTGCCGTGGGAGGACGCGCGCGGCGCAACGCTGGGCGGCGTTCATGAAGCGCGTCCCGGCGAGACGGATATCGGCCTGCTCATCGGGCCGGAGGGCGGCATCGGCGCGGAGGAAATCGCGGATGCAGAGCGTATCGGCGCGCTTCCCGTCACGCTCGGCCCGAGGATACTGCGCGCGGAGACGGCGGCCATCGCCTCGGCGGCGGTCGTCATGGCGCTCTGGGGCGACGTGTGACGCGCCCAGTTTTGAAGGATAGGAAGAAAGCACATGAAAACAATCGCTGTTCATACGCTGGGCTGCAAGGTCAATCAATATGACACAGAGGCCATGCTGGAGCTGTTCGAGCGCGCCGGCTATTTAAGCGTGCCCTTTGAGGGCGAGGCCGACGTGTATCTGGTCAACACCTGTACGGTCACCGGCACGGGCGATCAGAAGTCGCTCAAGCTGATACGGCGCATCTCGCGCGAGCATCCCCTGTCGGATATCATCGTGGCGGGCTGCCTTGCGCAGCGGGACGCAGAGCGCGTGTCGCTGCCGGGCGTGCGGCTGGTCGTGGGCAGCCGGCGGCGCGGCGAGGTGGTCGAGCTGCTGGAAAGGGCGCAGCGCGAGCAGGTCTGCCTTACGGCGGTGGAGGACTTGAAGGGCGCGCCGTTTGAGTATCTTCAGGTCACGCGGCACGAGGGCAAGACCCGCGCCGTGATGAAGATTCAGGAGGGCTGCGACCGCTGGTGCAGCTACTGCATCATACCCAGCGTGCGCGGCCCCATCCGCTCCATGCCGCTTGCGGACGTAAGGGCCGAGGCGAAGCGGCTGGCCGAGGCGGGCTATGCGGAGCTGGTGCTCACCGGCATTCATCTGGCCAGCTATGGGCGGGAGAGCGGGGAGAGCCTGATCGACGCCATACGCGCCGTTCACGATACGCCGGGCGTGCTGCGCGTGCGGCTGGGCTCGCTCGAGCCGCTGGTCGTGACAGACGAATTCTGCCGGGCGCTGCGCGACATGCCCAGGGTCTGCCCACAGTTTCATCTGGCGCTTCAGTCGGGCTGCGACAGCGTGCTTGCGCGCATGAAGCGGCGCTACACGACGGACGAATACCGCCGAGCCGCCGATATGCTCAGATCCGCCTGCCCGAACTGCGCGCTGACCACCGACGTTTTGACCGGCTTTCCCGGCGAGACCGATGAGGAAGCGCGCCGGACGCTGGCCTTCGTCGAGGAGATCGGCTTTGCGCGGATCCACGTTTTCCCGTATTCCCGCCGCGCCGGCACGCTGGCTGATCGGATGCCCGATCAGGTTCCGCAAAAAATTAAGCATGAAAGAGCGGCAAAACTGATCGAATTGGGGAACAAACTGGAGGCGCAATACGCCAAAGAGATGATCGGCACGGTTGAGGACGTGCTCTTCGAGACCGAGGAGGACGGCCTGTGCGAGGGCTATACGCCCCGCTATGTGCGCGTGCGCGCCGACGGACAGTGCGGCCGCGTTCAGAAGGTGCTGATTACATCGACAGAGGGCGCGCTGGCTGTGGGGCGCGTCGTTGAGTAGAAAGGAGCGAATGATTCCCATGGACGACTGCCTGTTTTGCAAAATCATCCGGGGCGAAATTCCCGGCGACAAGGTGTTTGAGAACGATAAAGTGTTCGCGTTTCGCGATATTCATCCGCAGGCGCCGGTGCATATACTGATCGTGCCCAAGACGCACGTCGCCAATGTGCTGGAGGGTGCGGAAAAGGGCGTTGTGGCCGATGTGATCGCCGCCGCCGCTCAGATCGCGCGCGAGCAGGGACTGGCCGAAAACGGCTTCCGCCTCATCACCAACTGCGGCCGAGACGGCGCGCAGACCGTACAGCATCTGCATTTCCATCTGCTGGGCGGAAAACAGCTGTCCGAAGAAATGGCATAAATATGAACGGCCTGTGAAAACAAAGAATTTTCACACAAAAACTATTGACGAAGTCGTTTACATCGGCTATAATGTAGGTTGTGTGGCGAACCCCATGCTACATTGGCCATACAGTGCCAGCAATCGCGAGGGGAGGGAAAACACGATGTCTGAAGTACGTATTCGGGAAAATGAATCCCTGGAAAGCGCGCTGAGAAGATTCAAGCGCATGACTGCCCGTTCCGGCATTCTGGCTGAGGCTAGGAAAAGGGAGCATTATGAGAAGCCCAGCGTAAAGCGCAAGAAGAAGGCGGAAGCCGCCCGCAAGCGCAAGTACTGATCGTCTCGTCGTGAATCGGGAAAAGTCCTTTTGCCGTCATGGCGAAAGGGCTTTTTTTCAAAGCTTCGGCGGCCGATGCATCTGTTGATCGCCGCCCATTTGGCCGCGCCAGTTCATGAACGGTTCCGCCGTTTTCATTCTCAATGCGGCGCGTTTTCTGCTGTTTTTCAAGTGCAGCGCCCCGACCGATCGCCGCGAACGAACGGTGCATAACGAATGCCCCTTCACATTCCGCAGTCGGCGCGTGGATTCATCTGCAAGATCAGCACTTCCGCCAGAGGCATATTCCGGCATGAATACCCCGACCGATCGCCGCGAAACGGACGATGCATGCCGAATGCATCCCACATTCCGCAGTCGGCGCGTGGATTCATCTGCAAGATCAGCACTTCCGCCAGAGGCATATTCCGGCATAAATGCCCCGACCGATCGCCGCGAAACGGACGATGCATGCCGAATGCATCCCACATCCCACAATCAGCGAGAGGATTCATCTGCAAGATCAGCACTTCCGCCAGAGACATATTCCGACATGAACGCCTCGATCAATTGTCGCGAAACGGACGATGTATGCCGAATGCATCCCACAATCAGCGCGAGGATTCAGCCGCAATGTCGGCCATTCCGCTAGAGACGCACTGCGGCGCGCAAGATTTAGCGATGACGGATTGATATGAGATTCCTTTTGAGCGCGGCTTGATTACGAAATGATCCATATGCGGCCGTTCTTTTTCGGCGCTGCGGATGCGTGATTTGCAATGCCGACGCAGATTTACAGGCCTGTTCCATGCTGATCGAAGATCGCGCCCGTCCCTGATTTGATGAAATTCCATTCGACCCTTTGAAATATACGCCCAGATGCGGCGCAGTCCGCGTTTCGTCCGGCGCATTGAAGAAGCGCCCGCATTGACCGAACATTATTCTGCACAATACTGTCGCACATCAGCGCCATTTTGAGCCGCTGACGGTGCGTGTTTGCCGTTTTACGCCCTGAAACGCCGCTGCAGCGCGATGACGCATATACGCAGTCGCGTTTATGCGCTTTCTTGAAAAGACCGGCATATTCTGTGCGGTGCGGGCATACTGATTGAATGAAAGCATTTATTTGTGCGCCGGCGCGCCTTCGGAAAAAATCGCCCGAACCGCAATGAAGCTTCTTTTCTGCCGACGAGCAGATCTGTTTTCGATCGAATTCTGCCGGATTTTTCGAAAGTTTGCCCGAGCCGGGAACTCAAATCACGGATGGTTTCCGATATTCATTCGAAACAGCATATTGCCAGAGCGTCTTTGCCCGCCGCACGCAAAGGGAGAATCCGCCAATGACGCCGTATAGCCGCCCGAATAAACCCGAACCCCCTGCGATCAGCCCTGCCTGAAACCGCATCGCCGCCGTTCATACGAGAAATCGCTGAAGCCGCGGCGATACGAGCAGCCTGAAAAGCGGCTGAAGCCGTGAGGATTCGATCAAAAACCGCGCACCCGAAAAGCTTTCGATTATCTCTTTTCGAACACGCTCCAATCGCCCGAACCCCCCTGTGATTTCCCCCTGAAAGCCGACTGCGGCGATTGAAATTGTGGCATTCGAGGTGAAACCGGCAGGCGTCTCATTGAAGCGCACATTGGCGCGCGTCTCGAAAAAAACGCAGTCTGCAATGCGCTGGCCGTTTCGCACATCTGCGCCGCCGGAAACGATTGACAAACCAGATTCGTCTCATCAAATACACTCTGAAAAAACGGAGAATTGCATTATGATCTATACAGCTCTGCTGAAGCCCCACGCCAACAGCCGCTATCAGGCCGAGGCGCTGAAGCTGGCCGCGTCCGAAATGACGCTGCTGCTCGAAAAGGGCGGCGTTTACGCCGACGCGCGTCCCGAAAGGGCGGCCGGCGCGGACTGGCTGACATTCGAATCTACGCGCCTTGACGAAGCTCAGACGGCGCTTCTTGGCCGCGCGGCGCACATTTATGTGCTCTTTGAACGCGCTGAAAGCGGCGCGCTCACGCCCCTCTGCGGCCATGCCGACGCCTATCTGGGCGACGATCTGCCCGCCGTGCTCAAGTACAAGGGCAAGACCAACGAGACATTCACCGATTATCTGATCAATCTGGCGCTGTGCGCGTCGAATTTCATGCCCGGCGAGCCGCTCACGCTGGCCGATCCCATGTGCGGGCGCGGCACGACGCTCTTTGCTGCCGTCAACCGTGGCTGGCACGCCGTGGGCGCGGATCGGGACGCGGCCGCCGTCGACGAGGCCGAAAAATATTTCAAGCGCTATCTCGAATATCACAAAATCAAGCACACCGCGTCCGAAAAATCGCTCACGCAGAACGGCAAAGAGGCGGCGCGGCTTCATGTCTTTGAATTTGCCGATACGCCGGCGCATTTCAAGGCGGGCGAGAGACACACGCTGACGCTCACGGCGCTCGACGGCGCAAAGCTGAACGCCGCGCGCAAAAAGGAGAGCGTCCACCTGATCACGGCCGATCTGCCCTACGGCGTGCAGCACGCGCCCGGCGGCAAGAAGGGCGTGTCGCTCGAGGATATTCTCTACGACGTGCTGCCCGTCTGGACACGCACGCTCAAGCGCGGCGGCGCGATGGCGCTCTCGTTCAACGTCAACACGCTCGCGCCCGATATGGTGCGCGGCATGATGGCCGAATGCGGGCTGGACGTGATGGACGCGCCGGCATACTGCGGCCTCGAGCACTGGGTTGAGCAGGCCATTACGCGCGACGCGGCGGTGGCCGTCAAGCGCTACAGCGACGATTGAGCCGTTTCTTTTCCAACTGAAAGGAGTTCCCCATGGAAGATAGCATCCTCCAAAGTAAAACTGTGGTCGAACTGCGCGCGCTGGCCAGACAGAGCGGCGTGAAGCTGCCCGCCGGCGTCAACAAGGCGCGCATCATCGAGCTGCTGACCGCTGCGCCGCATGCCGCCGAGTCGACGCCCGCGGCGAACAAACCGGATAAAGAATCCGATGCGCCGCGCCGTGAAGAGCCGGCTCCAGCGGCGGCAAAGCCCGAGCGGGAGACGGCCGATAAACCGGCGCGCGCGTCGGCCAGCCCCAAGGATGATTCCGCACAGACCGCGTCGCAGATCGCCGCTCAGCCGAGGACGAAGCGCGTCTGGCCCAAGCCGCCGTCGCCCGAATCCCGCCGCGAGGACGGCGGAAAGCGCCGCGTCGGCAGGCCGCGCAAAACGCCGCTTCCCGATCAGACAGCCGATCAGCCCTCCGCGCCAACTGCCGAGCCGAAACAAACCCCCGCGCCGAAGCAGGAGCATGACGCGCCGACTGCCGAGCCGAAACAAGTCCCCGCCCCGAAGCAGGAGCATGACACGCCGACTGCCGAGCCGAAGCAAGTCCCTGCCCCGAAGCAGGAGCATATCGCGCCGA
>CAKUAV010000163.1 GCA_934636425.1 uncultured Clostridia bacterium | reverse complement strand
TCGTGCACGCTGCCGGCTGCGTTTGAAAATTCGAGAGGATTTCAGCGCTCTCGAGCTCGCCGAATGTTTTCCGACAGTCTGCGTCTCCTCTCGCCGGGGACGCTTCATTTTGTCAAAGCAGGCCTTGACAGGCGGGCGAACGGAGCCGCAAGCGCCCCGCCGTATGCCGCCGCAAAAAGTCCTTCCCCATCGTGCACGCTGCCGGCTGCGTTTGAAAATTCGAGAGGATTTCAGCGCTCTCGAGCTCGCCGAATGTTTTCCGACAGACTGCGTCTCCGCTCGCCGGGGACGCTTCATTTTGTCAAAGCAGGCCTTGACAGGCGGGCGAACGGGACTGCGAGCGCCCCGCCGCATGCCGCCGCAAATAGCGCCGCTGCGCGCTTTGTCCGCCCGCCGCATTTGTCCGCGCTCCTCATTTGAGGAATCCGCATCGCGCGCAAACGCCGCCGGCACAGAAAAAGAGCCGCCGGAAAACCGGCGACCCTTTTTGTATATGGCTTTGTCAGAGATTACTTCGCGGCGAAGAACTCGGCCAGCTGGGCGTTCAGCTCGTCCAGCACGACCTGCACGCCGGCGGCGTCCAGAGCGTCGGAATACTCCTGCAGGCCTTCCTCGCCCATGAAGCCCCACTCGACCATCTTCTGATACTCGGCCTTCACGGCGTTGCAGGCATTGTACTCGGCGTCAACCTTGGTGCGGTCGAACACGAAGCCCATCAGTATGGAGTCCTTCGCGGCGGCGTTGAACGCGGCGTACTGCTCCTTCTTGTCCTTGGAGTCGGTGTTCTCGAGGGAGACGGTCATGACGTTCGAGGTCGCCCAGGTGTCGAACTTGTAGCCGGTGTCCTTGATCTTCTCGCAGGAGCCGTCGTCCAGGCGCTTGTAGTTCACGCCCTCAATGCCGTACAGGCACAGATCGGCCAGCTCGGTCTTGGAATAGAGCGCGTCCATGAACTTCATGCAGGCGTCGATGTCGCCGGTGTAGGACGCGATGGAGCAGGCGGAGCCCAGCGCAGATGTGGAGGTCAGGTAGATGTCGGACATGGTCAGGTAGTAGATGCCCTTGTCGTCATACTTGGAATAGCGGTTGTCCATGTTGTTCTGGAAGTCGGGGGTCAGCGTCTCGCCATGGAACAGCCACTTCTTCTCTTCGGTCGCGGTGTTGGTCATGAAATCCTCGGAGATGTAGCCGGCCTCGTTGTACGCGCTCAGCGTCTTGACCGTTTCGCGATAGGCGGGGATGTCGGTGATCTTCACGGCCTTTGTGGTATCGCCTTCCAGATCGATGGCCAGGAAGTCGGTTATGGCCGCGAATTTGTCCAGACCGGGATACTCGCGCGCGCCGCTGCACAGGCTCGGGAAGCCGCCCATGTACATCAGATATTCATACTCGCCGGTCGCGGCGGCCTCTTCCAGATAGGGCTTCAGCTCTTCAAACGACCAGATGCGCTCGGGATCGTTCTTGATGATCTCGTCCCAGCCGAACCGCTCGGCGTCGGACTTCTTCACGACGATGGCGTTGGCCAGACCGGCCTCCTTGTAGCAGGGGATCTGGTACAGCGACTCGCCGCCATTGCGCAGCAGAGCGCCCCAGATGTTCTCCGGAATGCTGTTGTACAGGCCTTCATAGTCCTTGTAGATGCCGCCGATGTCATACAGGAAGCCGCCGGTCAGCATGGTGTTGGTCAGATCGGACGCATTGGACCAGAATATGTCCACGTGATCCTTCGCGGCCAGCTGAATCTGAATGGTGTCGCCGTCGCGAACCTGAGACATATCCACGGTGAAGTTGTAGCCGTTGTCGGCCAGCCACTTGTTGACCTGCTCCTGAACGGCGGCCACGCCGGTCTGATCGGCCGTGCCGTAGCGCTTCCAGACGATCTCGTAGGGCGCGTCGTCCGCGGAAGCGGTGCTCGCGGCGCCCACGCCCAGGCACAGAACCAGTGCCAGAACCAGAGAGAGAACCTTTTTCATATGAGTTTTCCTCCCAAGCAAATTTATCAATAGCGGCGCCTTTGCCGCATTGATCCAGCGATAACGATCCGCGATCAGCCCTTCACGGCGCCCACGGTGAGGCCCTGAATGAAGTACTTCTGGAAGAAGGGATAGGCGATCAGTATCGGGCCGGTGACGACGACCAGTATCGCAAAGCGCGTGGCGTCGGTCGGCGTGTTCTTCTTGAACTCGTTGTACGCTTCCGCCGTCATCGTGGAGGCGTTGGCGATCATGTACTGTATGTTGGTTTCGATGTTCATCATCAACAGCTGCAGCGGCTTCTTCCAATATGTGGTGATGTAGAGCCGCGCGCCCTGCCAGGCGTTCCACTGGCCGACTGCCAGCATGAAGCCGACCGACGCAAGCGTGGGGATCATGCAGGGCAGCACGATGCGGGTGAATATCGTGAACTCGCCCGCGCCGTCGATCTTCGCCGATTCAATCAGCGAAGCGGGAATGCTGGTCTGAATGTAGGTGCGGAATATGATGACGTACATCGTGGAAATGCCGGGCAGTATCAGCACCCAGAGCGAATCCTTGAGATGATACCACTGCGTGTTGACGATGTAGCCGGCCGCCTGACCGCCGCTGAAGAGCATTGTGATCAGCATCATGATGGACAGCGCGCCGCGGATCGGGAAGATCGGGCGGGCCAGCGTGTAGGCGAACATGGACATGATGGCCAGTCCCCAGACCGTGCCGGCGATTGTGATCCAGATTGTGATGCCGTAGGAATAGATCAGCTGAGAGCCGAACTTGCCGACCGTCTCATAGGCCTTGAGCGACCACTCCGTCGGAAAGAACGTCACGCCGTACTTTTCGATATACACCTGATCGGTGAAAGATGCGATGATCGAGAGCAGCACGGGCAGCAGGCAGAAGAGGGCGTATGCGCCCAGCACGATGCCCAGAACGACCTGTCCGGCGCTGACCTTTTTCTTTTTTGCAATGGCCATTATGTAAGCCCTCCTTTCTTAGAACAGCGCGTTTTCGGGCGCGAATCTGCGAACGATGAGGTTCGTGCCGATAACCATGACGAAGCCTATGACCGACTGATACAGCGTGGTGGCCGTCGTTGTGCCGAAGTCTGCGCCGGTCAGAAGGGCGTTGTAAACGTAGCTGTCCAGCACCTGCGTTGTCTTGTACAGCGTGCCGGTGTTGCGGGTGGCCTGATAGAACAGGCCGGTGTCGGAATTCATGATGCCGCCCAGGCCGAGCAGCGTCATTATGACGACCATGGGAATGAGCATCGGTATGGTGATGTACCACATCTTCTGGCGGGCGTTCGCGCCGTCCAGATAGGCGGCCTCGTACATTTCCTGATCGATGCCGGCCAGCACGGAGAGGTAGAGCACAGAGCCGTAGCCCACGCTCTTCCACGTCCTGACGATCCACAGTATGAGCGGCCAGTACTGCGCCTTCAGGTAGAACTGTATGTTCTTGCCGCCCAGCGCAATGATGATGCGGTTGACCAGGCCGGTCTTGGATTTGAGTATGGAGCTCAAAATGATCGACACCGCCGCGTAGGAAATGAACGTCGGCATGATCATCAGCGTCTGGAACGTCTTGCCCAGCCGCTTGTTGGCGAACTCATTGATGCCGATGGCCAGCAGTATGTTGAGTATCGTGCCGGTCGCGGTGAAGAGCAGATAGTAAAGAACGGTGTTTCTGGTCAGCCGCCAGAATGTGTCGCCGGAAAGGAAGAGGAATCGTATGTTGGTCAGCCCCGTCCACGGGCTGCCCGAGATGCCCAGATTGACGTCGAATTTCTTAAACGCCAGCTGCAGGCCGAACAGCGGCATATAGTTGAACATGATAAACAGCACCACGGCCGGCAATGCCATGAGGCACAGCATGCGCGCCGCCCACATTTCCTTCCAGAATCTCTCGAAGCGGCTGGGCTTCTTCTTCTTGACGACCGTCGTCGGTTTTGCGGTTTTATCCACGTTGTCTGCCCCTTTCCCAATCGATTTCAATATGTCTCTCATACGTTACACATATAGTAGCACTCGCCATTGTGTTTTGTCAATACCTGATTTCAGCTTTTTTGCTTAATATGGATTTGATTTATTGACAAATCTGTCTTTTGCCGTCGGTTTTTTGTTTCACAAACACATTACATCCCGCGGCCTCGGAAGGGCGGTTCCGCGCGTCAGGCGGACGGTTTTCAGCGCAAACGCGCCGTTTTGTACGCCTTTTCCCGATAATCCATACCGCTTTTGTGCTGTTTGCGCCAATGCCCGCGCCTTTTCCCGCCCGCATCGGAACGCTGCGCTGAACGCGCGCAATGTGCGCTTTCGCCGCATTATATCGGTAATATTGCCGAAAACCGTCCGGGCGGCCGCCCATCAACTGAAAAAAGGGCCGCGGATGAGCGACCCTTTTTTGCGATGCTCGAATTACTTCGCGGCGAAGAACTCAGCCAGCTGGCGGTTGACTTCTTCCAGAACCTTCTCGGCGCCGGCGGCGACCAGAGCGTCGCGGTAGGCGGCCAGACCGTCCTCGCCCATGAAGCCGTTCTCGAGGAGCTTCTGATGCTCGGCCACAACGGCGTTGCAGGCGATCACTTCGGCGGCGACCGGCTCGGTGTCAAAGACGAAGCCCAGAATGTAGGAGGCCTTGGCTTCCTCGTTGAACTTGGCGTACTTTTCCTTCTTGTCGAGGGAATCGGTGGTGGTCAGGGAGACGGTCATGACGTTGGCGCAGGACCATGTGCCGAAGTCATAGCCGGAATCGGCGATCTTCTCGACGCGGCCGTCCTCGGCGCGGGTGTAGTTCACGCCCTCGATGCCGTACAGGCACAGATCGGCGAACTCGGTGTTGCCATACAGCGCGTCCATGAACTTCAGGCAGGCGTCGATGTCGGGCGTGTAGCTGGCAAAGGACATGCCGGAGCCGAGAGAGGATGTGCTGTTGAGGTAGGTGTCGGTCATGCGGACGTAGACAACGCCCTGGCCGTCCTTGTTCAGCTCCTTGCGGCTGTTGACGTAGTTCTGTTGGTCGGGGGTCAGCGCCTCGGCGACGAACAGGCGATCCAGCTCGCTGGTGGCCAGGCCGGTCGCGAAATTCTCATGGATGTAGCCGGCTTCGTTCCAGCTGTTCATCAGGGCGACGTACTCCTGATAGGAGGGGATGTCGGGCACGAGGGAGGCCTCGGTCGCGCCTTCAACGCTCAGATCGACGCCGATGAAGTTGTTGACGGCAGCGATCTTGTCCAGCATGTAGTACTCGCGGCTGCCGTTGACGACTTCGTTGTTGTCGAAGTTGTACAGCACCTCGTAGCTGCCGTCCTCGGCGGCCTGCTCCAGATAGGGGGTGAACTCGTCCAGAGACCAGATCTTGGTGTGGTCGTCGCTGAGCAGCTCGTCCCAGCCGAACTTCTTGCAGGCAGACACGGGCACGGACACGGACACAGCGATGCCGCACTCCTTATAGGTGGGGATGACGTACAGCGCCTTGCCGCCGTCGCGCAGCAGCGTCGCCCAGATGTTCTCGGGGATGCTGTTGTACAGACCCTCGTAGTTCTTGTACAGATCGACGATGTTGTACAGGAAGTTGCCGCGGATCAGCGTGTCGGTCAGCTGGCTGGCGTTGCGCCACAGTATGTCGATGTGCTCCTTGGCGGCCATCTGAACCTGCAGGTTGTTGGCGTCCTCAACCTGCATCATGTTGACGGTGAAGTTGTAGCCGTTGTTCTTCAGCCACTCGTTGGCCGCGTCCTGAACGGCGCCCAGACCGGCCTGCGCGTCGGTGGTGCCGACGCTGCCGTAGCGCAGCCAGACCAGCTCGTAGGGCGCTTCCTCAGCGGCGGCGGGCATGGCGATGCTCGCGGCGCTCATGCACAGAACCAGCGCCAGAACCAGAGACAGGAACTTCTTCATGTTTGTTTCCTCCCAACTTTTATTATCAACGGTGAATTTTCATTCACCATGATTTCAGTGAATTCGCCCAAACTCACAGCCAATTCGTGAATGAATCTTAACTGCGCTTATCATATCATTACACACGACCGCTTGTCAACCGCGAATTTTCATTTTCTCATCACTGAATATTCATAAACCCATGTATATTTGTCGTTTTAAGCGTGCATTTTACTAAATCCGTTATTTTTACATTCTGCGCCCGCGCCGGCGACGTTAAAAAAAGCGGATTATGCCACTGCGCATTCTTCCAGAAATGGCGCGGAAGAGCCGCCGGAAAAACCGGCGATTTCAGCCTGCTAAAGAAGCCTTCGGAGAGCTCGAAGGGGGACGAACCCTCCCGACTTTTCAAGCGCATACGGCGGCGTGCGCGCGGGGGGGCAGGGCGCTTTTTGCGGCGTGAAAATCTCATTTCCAGAGCAAAAAGCGTTTCCTCGCAGTTTTTGCGTCCGAAAATCCGAAAGATTTTTAGCAAAAACCGGCCGGGGCGGCAGCGGCGAGGGGGCTGCTCTCCCCTGCGCCGGCTTATTGAGGCCTTTTTG
>CAKUAV010000162.1 GCA_934636425.1 uncultured Clostridia bacterium | reverse complement strand
GTGCCCGGGCGCGCGCCGCTGAAGAAAGCGATTGAGCGCGTCCATATCCACCTTAAAGCCGGACGGCAGGCCGTCGATTGTCACGCCGATCGCCGGCGCGTGAGACTGGCCGAATATCGTCATTTTGATGTTTTCGCCATAGCCGTTGCCCATTTATTCCACCTCCAGCCGCTTCATGTCGTCCCAGAACGCCGGGTAGGACTTATTCACGCACTGCGCGTCCGGCACGACGACCTCGCCTTCGCAGCCGCACGCCGCCACCGCCGCCGCCATGGCCAGCCGGTGATCGCCGCAGGGATCGACCGTGCCGCCCGAAAGACGCGCTTTGCCGGCGATGATCAGCCCGTCGCCGGTCTCGCGCGCGTCGCCGCCCAGCGCGGCAATGAGATTTTTCGTCGCCGTCAGCCGATCGGACTCCTTAAGGCGCAGCCGTTCGGCGTGCGTAAAGCGCGTTTCCCCGCCGCACAGCGCCGCCACCGCCGCGAGCGCCGGCACCAGATCGGGTATCATCGACGCGTCGATCACCGCGCCGCGCAAGGCACCGCGCCGCACCGTGACGCAGTCCGCGCCGCACTCGACATACGCGCCCAGCCGCGCCAGTATCTCCGACACGCGCTTATCGCCCTGCTTCGAGGCGGGATCGAGATTCGTCACAGTCACGCCCGCATTCGAGAGCGCGCCCATGCACAGGAAAAACGCCGCGCCGGAATAATCGCCCTCGACCGCGCCGCCGTCATCCGCGCAATAGCGCTGCCCGCCCGGAATGCGAAAGCCTCCGTCGATCGCATCGATGCGAATGCCGGCCTTTTTCAGCGTGTCCAGCGTCATCGCCACATAGTCGGCCGATTCGAGCCGACCCTCGATGCGCAGAACGCTCTCGCCCTCAATCAGCGGCAGCGCCATGAGCAGCGCCGTGACGTACTGCGAGGACACGTTGCCGGGCAGCGTATATTCTCCTGCGCGCAGCCGTCCCGAAACGTGCAGCAGCGCGCCGTCCGAGCGAATCGCCATGCCGTGCAGCGCCAGCTGCTCATCCAGCGGCTGAAGCGGCCTATCGGGCAGGCGGCCCTCGCGATAAAACACGGCTCTCATGCCCAGCGCGCCGCACAGCGGGAGCAGAAAGCGCAATGTCGAGCCGCTCTCGCCGCAATAAAGCCGCTTTTCGCCGCAAGCCGCCTGCATCCCCCCGTTCGCAGCATCGACGCTCGCCGCATCGCGCACGGCTTCGGTCTGAGCGCAGCAAGCATCCTGTGCTTCATTTATAAAAGCAGGCTTCGCTTCACGCGCCGTCATATCGTCGCTCGCCGGATGGAGATTTGCGAAAACGGGCGACACGCGCAGCATTTCGCCGTCGCGAATGATCTCGGCGCCCAGCGCGTTCAGGCAGGCGATTGTCGCCTCAATGTCGGCGGAGAGAGCGTCGCAGCGAATGGCCGTTTCATATTCTGAGAGCGCCGCGGCGATGATCAGCCTGTGCGCCTGCGATTTGGACGAGGGCGCGCGCACGCTCCCCCTCCGCGTTCCCGGTCTGACGCGCTCAGTCATGTCCGATTCCTCCCGCCCGCATCCAGTCCTTCACGCCGTCCGCCGAGACCTCGACGATCGCGCATTGGCCGATCTTTTCCGGCACAATGAGCCGAACGCCTTTGCCGGTGGCCTTCTTGTCGGAGAGCGCCGCCGCCGCCATGTCGTCGAGCGGATAGGTGATCTCGGTCGGCAGGCCGCAGATTTTCAGCGTTTCGAGCGTGTCCTCCAGCGTCTTTTCGTCGCAATAGCCCTTTTTGACCGCCGCGCGCGTGATCGCCGCCAGCCCCATGGCCACCGCCTGACCGTGCAGTATGGAATAGCCGCTGCACTTCTCGGCGGCGTGGCCGAAGGTGTGCCCCAGATTGAGCAGCATGCGCTCGCCGCGGTCGAACTCGTCGCGCGCCACAATGTCGCGCTTCATGGCGGCGCAGGTCTTTATGACATAGCCCATGGGCGCGGAGAGGCCGCTTTCCTTCACGCAGTCGAACAGCGCCCGATCGCCGATCACGCCGTACTTGATCACCTCCGCCATGCCGCAGCGCATTTCTTCTGCGGGCAGCGTATTGAGCGTATCCTCGTCGCAGATCACGCGCACCGGCTGATAAAAGCAGCCCGCCTGATTCTTGCCGCCCTGAAGATCGACCGCGGTCTTGCCGCCTATGGAGGAATCGACCGCTGCAAGGAGCGTCGTGGGGATCTGCGCATAGCGCATGCCGCGCTGATAGGTGGCCGCCGCAAAGCCGGTCAGATCGCCCACAACGCCGCCGCCCAGCGCCACGAGCAGATCATTGCGCCCGGCGCGCTGCGCGCAGAGAAACTCCATGAGCTCGGCATAGGTCCTGAGGTTCTTCGAATGCTCGCCGTGCTCAAAGACGAACGACAGCGCGCGCGCGCCCGCCCTTTCAAGGCTCTTCACGACCGTCTCGCCATAGAGTGGGAACACGTTGTCGTCCGAGACGACCACAGCGGTATTGAGCGCGCCGGTTTCGGCCAGCAGCGCGCCCGCGTCCTTCAGAAGATCGCGGCCGATCAGTATGTCGTAATTGCGGGAAGCCGTCACATGAAGCGTCTCCATCAGCCGTCCACCTCCTGCTTGAGCCGCCGCCCGTCGTCCAGCAGCCGAATCAGCTCTTCCTCGTCGCCCGCCTCGAGCGCATCCTTATACTGTTTCAGATTGTCGATGAGTATGTCCAGCTCATGTCCCAGATCGTCGCGGTTGAGCATGAACAGCTCCGCCCACATTTTCGGGTTCAGCCAGGCGACGCGCGTCATGTCCTTATAGCTGCCCGCCGAAAAACCGCGATGCATGAGCGCCGTGGGGCTCTTTATGTAGGCGTTCGAGACGACGTGCGCCAGCTGCGATGTAAAGGCGATCTTCTCGTCGTGATCGGCGGCGGTGGTGACCGATATGTGCCTGAAGCCCGCCGGCGCGAGCAGCGCCTTGACGCGGCCTAAGAGCTCTATGTCGTTGTGATCGGGCGGCACGATGACCATGGGCGCGTTGTGGAACAGATCGTCGGCGGAATATTTGAAGCCGGAATACTGCCGTCCCGCCATGGGATGGCCGCCCAAATAGGTAAAGCCGTACTTTTTCGCAAGCGCCATGCCCACATCCACAACGCCGCGCTTTATGCCGCAGCAGTCGATCACGACGGTATGCACGCCGAAATACGGAGCTGTTTCTTCCATATATTCTATCGCCGCGCGGGGATAGAGGCAGACGAGCGTCAAATCGCACTCGGAAACGTTCTCCCGCGTCAAAACGCCGTCCACATTGCCGCTCAGACGCGCGAAATCGAGTATCGAGCGATCGACGTCGGCGGCCAGCACGGTATGCCCCGCCCTGTGATAGGCCTTGGCGAACGAGCCGCCGATCAGGCCGAGTCCCACAACGCCCAGCGTCATTGCACAGCCCCCCTCACCGCATTGACCTTCTTCGCCAGCCTGCCGTATTCCTCGGGCGTGAGCGACTGCGCGCCGTCGCACAGCGCGTGTATGGGATCGTTGTGCACCTCGATGATCAGTCCGTCCGCGCCGCACGCTGTGGCCGCCAGCGCCATGGGCGGAACCAGCCGCGCAAGGCCGGTGGCATGGCTCGGATCGACGATGACCGGCAGATGCGACAGCTCGTGCAGCATGGGCACGGCGGAGAGATCGAGCGTGTTGCGGGTGTAGTCGTCGAACGTGCGAATGCCGCGCTCGCAGAGTATCACCTGCTCGTTGCCGCTGGCCATGATGTATTCGGCGCTCATGAGCAGCTCCTTCAATGTGTTGGCCAGGCCGCGCTTCAGGAGAATCGGCTTGCCGGTCTGCCCCAGCTCGCGCAGCAGGTCGAAATTCTGCATATTGCGCGCGCCCACCTGCAGCACGTCCACATCCTCGAACAGCGGCAGATCCGACACGCTCATGATCTCCGTCACGATGGGCAGCCCGGTCTCCCGGCGCGCGATCTTGAGCAGCTCTATGCCCTCGCCCTTGAGGCCCTGAAAATCATAGGGCGACGTGCGCGGCTTGAACGCGCCGCCTCTGAGCATATTCGCGCCCGAGGCCTTCACAGCGCGCGCCACGGCGACGATCTGCTCCTCGCTCTCCACTGAGCAGGGGCCGGCGATCATGCAGAAGTTTCCGCCGCCGATTTTGACGTCGCCCACGCTGACCACGGTGTCGTCGGGATGGAATTTCCGGTTGCAGCACTTGAAGCGCTCGGTGACGCGCTTGACCGAATCCACAATGTCCAGACTCTCCACCAGCTCCATATCGACCTTGGCCGTGTCGCCGACGAGCCCCAATACCGTCTGATACTGTCCCTTGGAAATGTGAATGTCCAGCCCCATGCCCTTGAGCCACGAAATCAGCTGCTTTGTTCTTTCCTCATTGGCGTTTTGTTTCAGCACGACGATCATATCGATGTTCCTCCCCCGTTTTGTCAGTATAAAAAGCATCGCAAACCCGGCGTAAACGGGTAACAAAAAATGCGGTTCAGGCGTAACCTGTACCGCACCAATTTGAACCGTTCCGGGTTCATTTTTTGCATGGCAGATTACCCTTACCGAAGCTTGCCGGTAAAGTAATAGTAATAAGCCGCAAACATGAACCGCTTCATCAGTGGTAGCCTCCCAGTCGCTTTTTTAGTCCCTCTTCAAATCCTTCAGATCGTCCAGCGGCACGCTGGTATAGCCGTACGCATGGGTCATGACGGCGTTTTTCCCGTCCTCAATCGACTTTCTGAGCATATTCATATCCGGCCGCACGTTGCTCGGGCAGACCAGATTGTCCGTCTCCTCGTCCATATCGTAGTTGTCGGCGATCATGCGCGCCGCATTGACGCGCGAGCGCATCGACGTATGGCAGTGCGCGCAGAACAGCTGCAAAAGCGAATACCACGAGCTGCCGTGCCGCCCGGCCATGAGATAGAGCAGCTGGCGCTTTTCCTGCGCCGTGGAATTCCTGACAAGAAGCTCTATGGCTTCCTCGATCACCGCGTCGTTGCACTCGGGCGATATGCCGTCGAACAGCTCGGGATAAAGGAAGGCCAGATAATAGGGCAGCGGATTGACCCCCAGCACGCGGAACCATTCGCTTCCGTTGAACAGATCCGGCGAGCTGACGCCCTTTTCCCAGTTCTGGATCGTCTTTTTGGAAACGCCCAGACCGTTGGCCATGTACTCCTGCGATTTTCCGGCGTTGTTGCGCGACAGCGCCCAGATCCTCGCAAAGCGCTTTATGCGCTCCGGCTTGCTCTCATTCACGCTCATTTCAAACACCTCACGCCGTTATTCGTCGGTCATATTTCGACACAAGCGCCGCCGAGCCGCCCCGCGTGTGAAAAACGCTTCCACGACATTTGGGAGAACGGAGCATCTCTTTTCTCAGCTTTCTTATCGGGAATTATAACACCGCCCTGTCGGCTTGTCAACGGCTTTTTTCGTAAAAATATAGCATCGAAACCATTCGTCAGCGCTATTTAACTTCCGTCGATAAAGCGCCGCCTGAACGCTTCGGGCGGCGCGATCGGAAAATTGGCATACATGGAAAGTTCACGGTAATTTTTCGCAAACCTCATTGATTTTGAGCGCAATGCGTCGTATCATAAGGGTGTTAACGTAAGGTAGCTGGGCCAGCTGTGCGCCTTTGCGGCGCGGAATCTGCGGCCGGCGATATATCCACTAAGAAGAGAGGTTGCATTGACATGTCTGAACTCAATCTGACTCAGTATGGCATCACCGGAACGACCGAGATCGTTCACAATCCTTCCTATGAAGAGCTGTTCAAGGAGGAGACCAACCCCGCGCTGACCGGCTATGAAAAGGGTCAGCTGACCGAGCTGGGCGCCGTGAACGTCATGACCGGCATCTACACCGGCCGCTCCCCCAAAGATAAGTACATCGTCATGGACGCCAACTCCAAGGACACCGTGTGGTGGACGTCCGATTCCTACAAGAACGACAACCATCCCATGAGCGAAGAAACCTGGGCGGCCGTCAAGGAGCTGGCCACCAAGGAGCTGTGCAACAAGCGCCTGTTCGTCGTGGACGCGTTCTGCGGCGCCAACAAGGACACCCGCATGGCCATCCGCTTCATCGTCGAGGTCGCCTGGCAGGCTCACTTCGTCGAGAACATGTTCATCAAGCCCACCGCCGAGGAGCTGGCGAACTTCAAGCCTGACTTCGTCGTCTACAACGCCTCCAAGGCGAAGGTTGAGAACTACAAGGAGCTGGGCCTCAACTCCGAGACCTGCGCCGCCTTCAACATCACCAGCCGCGAGCAGGTCATCATCAACACCTGGTACGGCGGCGAGATGAAGAAGGGCATGTTCTCCATGATGAACTACTACCTGCCGCTCAAGGGCATTGCCTCCATGCACTGCTCCGCCAACACCGACATGAACGGCGAGAACACCGCCATCTTCTTCGGCCTGTCCGGCACCGG
>CAKUAV010000161.1 GCA_934636425.1 uncultured Clostridia bacterium | reverse complement strand
CTGTTTGACAAGCTGATTGATGATTTTTGCTTTGCCATGGAAATTTGTGGGAGCGCGTGCCCAGTGAACCGCATTTCATGGATTTCCATGAGAAAACGGGAAAAGCGGGAAAGCGAGGCGGCTGGCAGTTCAATTCTTTCTGTCATGCTGTTCGCGCTGCTGTCTCTCACATCACCTTTCCATAGGAAATCAAATAATTGATTTGTGAAAAAACTCTCTGGCGGGGATGGACGGCATGCCCATTTGCGCGGGCTAACGTACAGCGCGGTGTTTCGGTGCGTGTCAATCTCAGGTTTATCCGCTTGCGCGCGTGCAGAGGGCATATTTTGACATTGAGCATAGCGGACAGAAGGTCAGTCCACTTGCGCACGGATGGCTTTGGATACGTTCGACGTCGTCATGATTGATATCAGACTTGTCCGCTTGCGCGCGTGTGGAGGGCATATTTTGACGTTGAGCATAGCAGACAGAGGGCCGGTCCATTTGCGTGCGGATGGCTTTGGATACGTTCGACGTCATCATGATGGATATCAGGTTTGTTCATTTACACGCGGATGCTTGGGGACTGAGCCTGAGCGCTTCTCCGCGCGCTGTAGGTTTATCTGTTTTCCTGTGAATGGCTGCTGCCGGTTTGCGGCCTGTATTTCTGTCTTTGGGCAGAGCTCGCTTGCGGCAATGCGCGTCTTTGACGGCTCAAAAGCGAGCGGCGTGGGCTGCGGGGCGCTAAGAGACCGCCAAGAAATCGCTGTTTCGCGATATTGACTTGAAATGCGCAAATTATTATGCTATACTGTGAATCGCAAGTTAACTTATGAGCGATTGCGGGAGATGACGGTTATGGAGATACTGGGTCTCAAGGTGAGACATGAGAAGCTGGGCGTCGGCATGATCACGCACCGCGCGGGCAATCTCTTCATCGTGACGTTTCCGGCGCGGCACGGCCCGAAGCTGCGCGAGTACATCTATCCGGACGCCTTTGCGGGAACGCTGGAGGCAGTGAACATCGCCGTGCAGGAAGCGATCCTCAAAATGATAGAGGAAAAACAGAAGCAGCAGGAGCAGAGACAAGAGAAGCAGAAACAGCAGTAACCGACGCGGTGGGACATGGCTCCCTCCGCGAATCATAGCATACCGCGCGTCCCGGTGTGGATGCGCGGTTTTTGTATAACGAAAACCCCGCGCCAGGCGTGGGGTTCGGTATAGCCTAAGGCGATAAGGAAGACAAAAAACTCCTTTTGTGTATAATAGAGGTGCGGTCTGCCAACTGCGCCTGGAAACACAAAAGGAGGTCATCGGGATGCCGAATGACGTAAACAGTCTAGCACATACGAAATGGAATTGCAAGTATCATATCGTGTTTGCCCCAAAGTACAGAAGGAAGGTGTTCTTTGGAGAAAAGAGAGCGGCGATTGGAAAAATTCTGAGGCAATTGTGCGAGTGGAAAGGGATATCCGCTGTCCCATGACCTTCTTTTCCCTTCGCACTTCAAAAGCCGTATCCTCCTGCAAAAAGCACGCAGGAATCCAAATGGATTCTTCACGTGCTTTGCGATGCGCTCATTCGTCAGCAAACCGGCCGGCAACATATGGAAATTCTATGCTGACGCAGGTGCCCTCGTGCAGTGCGCTCTCGATCAAAACATTCGATTCGTTCGGATAGAGCAGCCGTAGCCGCGCGGCCACATTGCTCAGGCCGATGCCGCTCTTGCTGTTGCGGTCGTATTCCCGCAGGCGGCACCGGAGCATCTTCAGCTCGTCCGGCGCAATGCCTGTGCCGTCATCCTCCACAGTGAAGCGAATGACAGCGGCGGTCTCACCATTCGGTGCAGCAGTCTCGGCGCGCGCCGCACGCACGCTGATGTGCAGCGTACGGCCATGCGCAAAGTCCGCGCCGTGCTGGACGGAGTTCTCAATCAGCGGTTGAAAAAGCAGCTTGGGCACCATGGCGTTCAGGCAGTCGAGCGGAATGTCGATGGCAACCTGGATGCTGTCGCCATAGCGCCGGCAGAGGATATCCGCGAAAATCTTCGTGTAGTTGATCTCCTGCTCAAGCGGCACGAGATGATTCGAATAGAGCGCGTAGTGAATCAGCTTGCTGAACTTGAGGATCAGATCGGACGCGGCGTTGCGATAGCCGAACGCCTGCACACACTCGCAGTGAACCAGATTGAGCGTGTTGAATATAAAATGCGGGTTGATCTGTGATTGCAGCGCCCACAGCTGCACATCGCTGAGCACCTCCATCTGCGATTGAAGCTCTTCCGAAAGCGCTGTGTTCGCCTGGATATAGCTCACAAAGCGCTCGGCAATCTGTCGGATTTCCAGCGTGCTGTAATCCGCCTGATAGGCTATGCTCTTCGGGTTCTCCAGCAGATTGAGCAGGCTGCGGATGGGCTTCTGCGCGCGCAGGCACAGAAAAATCGTCGCGATTGCAAACATCAGGAGCAGCGCGCAGGAAAACGCCGCCAGAAACCGCTGCTGCGTGGACAGGCTCTGCGTGTATTCCGTCAGGCGCGTCACCGTGACATAATAATAGCGCTGCGCTGGCGAATAAATCTGCGTGTACGCATAGGGATCGCTGCCATTCACCAGGCAGCTGCGCGCGTTCTCGCCGGGGCGGAAGGACGCCATTTCCGGCACGCACGAAAGCGGCTCAAGCAGATCGCGCTTCATCGCGCGGTACAAAAGCTGTCCATCCTCCGTAATGACATAGGAAGAAAGCACATCCGCGCGGCTCTGCCGGGTCAGCGACGGAAAATGCTTCACATTCACATTGACGATGATATAGCCGATGTTCTCGCCGCTGACAACCGGCGTTACATAGGAGAGCACATAGGGATAGATATTGTTGACCTTGCGCGTGAACACTGCGGGCGTGCCCGGAACAAGCTCGTCCGAGAGCATCTCGCGCCAGCCTCTGTCCTCTGTGTCCAGCGCGCTGAGCGCCCGATACCCGTCCTTGGAGATATACTGATCGTCGGCAATGGAAACGACATAGATCGATTCGATATAATCCGACGCATAAACGGTCGTCCCCAGCTGTGCGCGTATGCTCTCGCGCAGGCCGGAAAAGATCGTCGGCGAAAGGTGCGGCAAGGCGATATACGAATTGATCGGCTGATTGACGGCCAGCGTGGCGTTGAGCCGGTTCAGACTGATAAAAAAGTCATCCATCTGCTCGGCATAGCCCGCCGCCAGATCCTCGTTGCTTCTGAGCAGCTCATCCTCCAGCGTACGCTTCGTGTGCGAATACATAAATACGGCGATGAAAAGCGTCACGATCAGGAAGAAAATGAATATGTAGCAGAAGTTTCGCCATACGGCGCGCTTCATCGGAATTTCAGCGCTCTTACTCATATTGACCGTCACCGCCGATACAGTATTTCAGCCGGTATTCCGAGGGCGTCAGGCCGGTGAATGCCTGAAAATTGGCCAGGAAGGCCTTGCGGCTGCGATAGCCCACCGCCTCGGCAATCTCGCTGATGCGCCGGCCCGTGGCCAGCAGAGCCACCGCCTTTTCCATGCGGATCTTCGTCAGATATTCCACAAAGGTCATTCCCGCGATGTCGCTGAACACATGCGACAGATACGACTGCGACACAAACGCCGCGCGCGCCACATCCTCGCGGGAGGGATCCTCCTGCGCATGGGCGCGCATGTAGGCCACCGCCTGTTCAAAAATCAGGCGCCTGCGCTGGAGCCGGCTGCTGTCGGGCGCGTCGCCGGAGAGCGGATTACAGGTGAGTTCGCTCTGCGAAATGCTGGACGAAAATGTGTCCCACAGCCCGCTCTGCCGCACGGCACGGCACAGAGCCGGCATGCCTTCAGCCTCAGCCAGCAGCGAAAAACACGGAACAAAGCCGCCCTCCCGCCGCAGCATCTCGTCTGCGGCCGCCCCATTCTGCTGCCCGGCGCCGCCGACAATCAGGAAATACCAGTGCGCCTCCATCTCGTAAACGCGATAGACCGCCGCGTCGGGAGAGCGCAGCCGCAGCAGGTTTTCCAATATCTGCGCCATGTTCTCCCGCTCCATGCGATTTGGCGCGGCGCTGACAGTTGCCTCATAGAGCCTGAAACAGTCCGATTCAATATTAAAAGGCACGCGCGCCGCACTCGCCGCGTTCGCCAGATTATCCTGCGCACCAAACAGCCCCGCCATCGCATAAAACAGGAAGAGAATGACGCGGCTGTCCCCGTTCTGCGCACTGCGGCGTGCGGAAAGCTGCTCGTCCAGCCGCTCAAGCGTCTCGCCCAACTCGGCAAAATCGACCGGCTTGAGCAGATAGTTCACCACGCCATACTGTATGGCGCGTCGGGCATAATCAAAATCCGAATAGCCGCTGATGACGATCAGCGGAATATCCCGATGGGCTTCATATAGGTGCTGCGCCAGGTCAAGCCCCGTCATGTTGGGCATGCGGATGTCGGTGATGATCAGATCGACGTCGTTCTCCTCCAGCCAGTCCCAGGCGCGCTTGCCGTCGGCAAAGCAGGCACGGACGAAGAATCTCCTGCCTTCGCGCGCAATATAATCCTCCAGAATGGCGCAGAAGTTTCTCTCGTCGTCAATAATCAGGACAGACCACATAAGCCCATCTCCCCTCGGGATAGATTAACACATTTAACATTATATCAAAAGGGAATGACGTTGTCCAGCGCGCCGAAAAAACTGAGCACAAAAGGTAACTTATGGCACAAATTGTGACTTTCGTGAAAGGAAAAGGCACATTAAAATATTACTATGAAACGGAGGATGATGGCTTTGACACGTAAAAACAGTCTTTCCCGACAGAGCGGCAAACTTCAGGATAATCTGCAGCTGTTCACGCTCGCGCTGCCCGGTGTGCTGGCACTGCTCATATTCAGCTATCTGCCCATGTTCGGCATTGTGATTGCATTCAAAAAGTACAACCCCAATCTGGGTGTCATGGGCAGCAAGTGGGTGGGGCTGCGCAATTTCGAGTTCTTTTTCCGCTCTCAGGACTGCTGGCGCGTGATGCGCAACACGATCGGCTACAGCGTGGCCTTCCTCGTGATGGACGTGATATTCGGCGTGCTGCTGGCTGTACTGTGCTACAATCTGCAATCGCAGAAGGCGCTCAAGGTCTATCACACGACGATTATACTGCCCCGCTTCATGTCTCCGGTCATCATCGCCTACATCGTCTACGCGCTTTTAAGCCCGGCCTCCGGCGTGGTGAACAACATCATCTCCGCTCTCGGCGGACAGAAGATCAACTGGTATGCCGAGTACAAATACTGGCCGTTCATACTCATCGTCACGCACATCTGGCAGACGGTCGGCATGAACAGCGTGGTCTACTATGCTTCTCTGGTCTCTCTGGACGTGTCTCTCCTCGAGGCTGCCGAGCTGGACGGCGCGAGCCGCGTGCAGAAGCTCTGGCACGTCATGGTGCCGCATCTGACGGGCGTCATCGTCGTACTGACGATTCTGGGCATCGGCAACATATTCAGCGGCGATTTCGGCCTGTTCTATCAGGTCACGAAGGATCAGGGCGTGCTCTATCCCACGACCGACATCATCAACACCTACACATTCCGCGCGCTGATGGGCGGCTCGATGGAAAAATCGGCGGCGGTCGGCCTGTTCCAGTCGGCGGCGGGCTGCTTCATGGTGGTCGTGACCAACCTGATCGTGCGCCGCATCAGCCCGGAAAACAGCCTGTTCTGAGAGAGGAGACGACAAAAGATGGTTCACAGCAACAAGGCGCACAGGGCGCAGGGACAGATTGCGCTGCACATATTCTTCATCATCCTCTCGCTGTGCTATGTTCTCCCGCTTGTTCTGATGGTCTCGGTATCGCTGACCGATGAAAGCGTCATCACCGCCGGCGGCTTCTCGCTTATCCCAAAGGTGTTTTCCGCCGAGAGCTACCGCATGGCTTTCCGCAACCCCACGCAGCTCATCAATTCCTACAAGGTGACGGCGATTGTGAGCTTTGCGGGCATGGCGGCGCACGTCTTTGTCATGTCCATCATGGCCTTTGCGCTGAGCCGCCGCAATTTCGTGCTGCGCAGGGCGTTCACCTTTATGGCGTTTTTTACGATGCTCTTTGGCGGCGGCATTGTGCCGACATATCTGCTCATCACAAAGTACCTCCATCTGAAGAACACCTACTGGGTGTACATACTGCCCAGCATCGCCTCGGCGTGGAATCTGATCGTGCTGCGCACAAACTTCCAGCAGCTCCCCGACGCGCTGATCGAATCCGCCAAGATCGACGGCGCGAGCGAATACCGCATCTGCTTCAGCATCGTCCTGCCGCTGAGCGTGCCGGCGATGGCCACGATCGGCTTCCTCTATTTCGTCGGCAAGTGGAACGACTGGATGACCTGCGTGTACTATATCAGCAAGCCCGCGCTGTATTCGCTGCAATATCTGCTCCAGCGCATCCTCCGCGAGGCAGAATTCCTCAAGCAGCTCTCCGCCGAACAGCAGGCGCTGGAAAGC
>CAKUAV010000160.1 GCA_934636425.1 uncultured Clostridia bacterium | reverse complement strand
CCCTTCAGCTGCCTCCCATACTGCAAGCGTGCGCCAACGGCTCCTCCGAATTGATGAGCAACATTTCCGGCTCGCTGGTGAGCATCGCCTACAACGCCCAGCTGATGAAATACGCCGGCGAAAACGGCGTGGCGGCCTACGGCGTATTGATGTATGTGCAGTTCATATTCATCGCCATCGACGTGGGCTATGCTGTCGGCTGCGCGCCCATCGTGGGCTATCATTACGGCGCTCAAAATCACGGCGAGCTGAAAAACATGCTCAGAAAGAGCCTGTTCCTCATGAGCATAAGCGGCGTTGTGCTGACGCTTCTGGCCGCCGCGCTGGCCGCGCCCCTCGCGCGGCTGTTCGTGGGCTATGATCAGGCGCTGTTCGACATGACGCGCCACGCCTTCCGGCTCTTTTCACTGTCCTTCCTGCTGGCGGGCATAAACATCTATGTGTCCTCGTTCTTCACCGCGCTCAACAACGGCGCTGTGTCGGCCATCGTGTCGTTTTTGCGCACGCTGGTGTTCCAGATGCTCTGCGTGCTGGTGCTGCCCATATTCTTCGATATCGACGGCATATGGTGGGCCATGGCCGTCGCGGAGGTGTTCGCGTTCATACTGTCCCTCTCATTCCTGATCGGCAAGCGGAACAAATATCACTATATGTAAGCGGCAAAACGCCGGAGGCGAGGCGTCGTCTCCGGCGTTTTTGTTTTATGCGTTTTCCCGCGTGATCATGCTCATGGCCGATTGCAGCTCGTCAAGCAGCTGATCGAGCGAAATCGTGCCCGCGGCATAGCGGGAGCAGAGCGTCTCCATCATCTCGCCCTCCGCACCCGCGGCGCTCAGATAGGGCGAGGCGATGTGCAGATTGAGCGGCGCGGCGGCGATCTGCGCGCGATACGCCGCGATGGTCTGCGGCAGCACGTCGCAGGGCGCGTATTCCCAGTTCAGCCAGTCGTCGTAATACTTCACCCACGCTTCCAGCTCGGTCGTGTCCTCGTCCTTCTTTTTCGCATCCTCGAGCGCCTGCGCATATTCTGCCCTGCGCTGCTCATTAAAGGCGCGGTATTCCTCATAGTCGTCCCGAACGTGCGGCTCGTTGTAATCGGGATGAACGGCGTAATACAGCCGAAGGTCGCCCCTGTCCATGCCGGCGATCTGCTCGATCAGCATGATTGCCGCGTCCTTGTGTTTCGAATAGGGATTGATGAAGCACACGCTCATCCGCGCGTCGGTATACTGGACGTCGTTTTTATCGAACGTCAGCGGCAGAGCCGTGCTCGCGCGCCGGCAGCCGTACACTCTGTCCAGCTGGCTCATCGGCCAGACGGGGCCGTCGTTGTCGCCGTCCTGCTCGATCATGGCAAAATCGAGAGAGCGGCTGTAGACGCTCGCCGGGCCGGTATCGCCGTTCATGTCCAGCTGCGGGTCGTTTTCGCCGCCAACCGGCCGGCCGTGCTCAAGGCGGCGGTCGCGCACAATTTCCAGCTTTTCGAGCACCTCGCGCAGCGCGCCGTTATGAAGATCCGGCTCGCCCCCGTCGTCATGCTGGCGCACGAACAGCGTGATGAACGCGCGCACCTGCTCGGCATAGTCGAACTCATAGCCGATGAACCCCACGCCGGGATAATCGATCGCCACGCGATCCTCCCAGTCGATCCACGCGTCTAAAAGCTCCGAAAATGTCTCGGGCAGCGGCGTATCCGGCCAGAATTTGCGCCAGAGCTCCTCGTTCACGCGGGTCGTCCACAGCTCCAGCTCGTCCGGCCAGGCGATGATCCGGCCGCTGTCGTCTGTAATCGCGTCCAGCACCGACCGATCCAGCCCCTGCGCGCTGCGCATGACGGCTTCCGATACGTCCAGCGGCTCGGCCAGTCCCTTGCGCTTAATCGAGAGGAAGGAAAAATCGGCGTTCATGGCGTATATGTCCACGCTGTCGTCCTGAGAGGTAATGCGCCGGATCATCTCGGCCGCGTCCGGCCATTCCTCAAGCTGATTCACCTCGATTTCCGGATGCTTCTCCTCAAAGCTCATAACGTCATAGTATACGCCGCCGCTTATCGTAAGCGCTTCCGGCTCGGCCAGCGCGGGGGCGACGCACAGCGCCCAGATCAGCGTCCAGATGAGTATAAGGAACAAAGCCATGTGCTTTTTCATGCTCATAACCTCACTGATTTGTCGTATTTGAGTTCAGAAAAGCCGCGCCGCGATCGAACTCATCGAGGATCGCGGCGCGGCGCAGAAACCGTTAGCCCACGCCGCCGCTCACGGGCGTGTCATGCCAGAAATCGTCGATCGCGCCGGTGTCCGCATCCACGTCGATGTGGAAATCGTCAAACCAGTCGGCCTGCGCGATGAATATCTGCATCCTGAAGAGGCGTTCATCGCCCCGGCGGATCAGCCGCATCCGAATGTCCGCGGCGGCAATGGCCTCGTCGGTGCAGCCGTATTCGTCCTTCAACAGCTGAGACGCGATCTCCAGCGCCTGCTGGTCGGTCAGCTTCACATCCTCGGGATAGAGCGGATCGGCATAGGTCGGCACACCCGCGTCCTGCATGATATGCGCATAGGCGGCTGCATCCGAAACGCTCATGTCCTCCGTCGTGAGCAGCGAATAAGACATATACTTCGCTTCAATCGCATCGGTCGCGTCGGTCACTTCCTTTATCCAGCCGAACATATCGCTGGAGAAGGCCTTCGCCGCGCCGAACGTCGAGCGGGTGTAGGTGTTCTCGTCCACGCCCTCCTTCGACCAGGCGCAGGCGGCGTTTCCGTCCCTGTCGAACGTCACGGTGTAATCGCCCAGTTTGCCGCGCATCCATGCGTCGAGCGCAAAGGTGCCCGACATCCGCTCGGTCGCGCTGGAAAAGCATACCGTCCAGACGGCCCCGTCCGCGCCGGTTCCCTGCGTCGTGCGCACGTCGAACAGCGTAAAGGCGTAATCATTGAAGCCGCGCTGATCGATGAGCGCCCTGCGGGCGGCCTGAATCGCGTTATAGCGCGTCCAGTCGAGCGGGCTTTCGGGCAGATTGCTCACGTTTGTCTCCTCTATCGCGGGGCGCGCCGAGCGATAGCCGTCCGACTGATCGGCGATGTTCACCAGCCGCTCGGTATTGAAGCGGTCGTCCATGTCCGCGCCGCCATGCTCGAAGCGGGTTTGCAGCTGCGCTTTGCCCCAGACCGCCGCGTCCAGAGCGCCGCTCTCGTCGATTTCCGCGCCGTCGTGGCTCCAGACGACGCTGCCGTCGGCGGTATTGAACGTGTAATAGCCCGCGCGGCCATGATCGTCGCCCACCATGTAGCTCAGCACGACGCTCTGACCGTCCTCGGAAACCTTCTCGTAGAACAAATCGAGCATGTCGCTGGTCAGGCCGTATTTCGCGGCCACGGCTTCCCGCGCGCGGCGAATGTCCGAATAGCGCTCCGTCCAGTGAAGCCCCACGGCCAGCGCCGTGCCGCCGATCGCCAATACCAGCAGGCAGGCGACGAACGCCAGACGCAGACGGGGCGCGCGCGCCTTCGGCCGGATGCGGGAGAGCACCTCGTTTTCGCCGTGCCAGTCCACATCGGACAGGGCGTTGTCCAGACTCTTCTTTATATCAATCCTCATCGAAATACCATCCTTTCAGAGCGGTCGCGAGCTTCTTCTCGGCCCTGTGCAGCCGGGACGCGGCGCAGGCCTCGCTGATATTCAGCACCTGCGCGATCTCCTTCACCTTCAGCTCCTGATAAAAGCGCAGCAGTATCATCTGCCTGTCGCGCGGCGGCAGGGCCGTCACGGCGCGCGCCACCGTATCGTCGCGGTATTGATCCTCCCGCGCGGGTTCGGGGCAGGCCGAGAGCGGCTGCCTGACAAGGCGCATCCAGGCCGTGCGCCGTACGTCGCTGCAGACGTTCACGGCGATGCGGATCAGCCATGTCTTTTCGCCGCTGTCCCCGCGGAATGTATCCATGCGCCGCCATGCGCGCAGGAACGTCTCCTGCACCGCGTCCTCGGCCAGCGCGCGGTCGCCCAGATACAGGCAGGCCATGCGCATGAGCGACGTCTTGTAATCGGTCATCCATCGGACGAGAATCGCCTCGCGCTCGTCGTCCGTCCTCACCGGCTGCTGCACCGCGCCTTCACCTCCCGCGCCGTTTTCGTGTTTTCTCTGTTCGCGAACACCCATTAGACGATACGAAATGCGCAAACCATTCGCCTTTGCGCCGCGTTTTTGCAAAAAAATGTTTTCAAAGGCATTATACCACGGCGCGCCAGCCGCGCGGCATATGCTTTTAACCTTTGTGGCGGCCTGCGCGCCGCTTTTTTTCCTTTATGTGCTGGAATGCGCGCCGCGCGCGTGGTATTCTATTTCCTACCGGTTAAGTAGTGTATTGGAATCTTCGCCCAAGGGGGGGACAGAGGGATGAACAAGTCGGCTTTTCGGGACGCTCTGAAGCGGTCGCTGCCCATACTGTGCAGCTATGTCTTCATCGGCGCGGCGTTCGGCATTACGATGAGCGAGGCGGGCTATGGCTGGCCGCTGTCGGCGCTTTCGAGCGCAATTGTCTATACGGGCGCGTTCCAGTTCGTGCTGGCGGCGCTGCTGGCGGCCTCCTCGCCGCTGGGCACGATCGCGCTCACGGCGCTTCTGATGAACAGCCGGCAGGCGTTTTATTCGCTGACGTTCATCGACGAATTTCGCCGCATGGGACGGCGGACGCCCTACATGATCGCCTCGATGACCGATGAAACCTACGCGATCAATTGCAGCCTTCCGATCGATCTGGAAAACCGCCATGACGTGATGTTCTATCTGGCGCTGCTCAGCCAGCTCTACTGGATCGCCGGCACGCTGCTGGGCGCAATCGCCGGCAGCGTCCTTCCCTGGGACATGACCGGCATAGACTTCAGCATGACGGCGCTGTTCGTCATCATCGCGATCGATCAGTGGCAGGGCGCGCGCGACCATCTGCCCGCCGTGGGCGGCGCTGTGATCGCCGTCGTGTGCCTGCTCATTTTCGGCGGCTCGAGCTTCATGCTGCCCGCGCTGCTCGCCGTCTCTGCGGCGCTCATGCTGCGCCCCGCTCAAAAGGAGGAACATGCATGAATACACGCGCGCTCATCGCCATACTGATTTCCGCGCTCTGCACGCTGTCCATGCGCGCTTTGCCCTTCCTGCTGCTGGGCAGAAACCGCCGTCTGCCCGGCTGGCTCGAGCGGCTGGGGCGCGCGCTGCCCTCTGCCATAATGGCCGTGCTGGTCATCTACTGCCTGAAGGACGGCGTGATCGATCCTCTGCGCACAGGCCTCCATGAAGCCGCGGGCGTGGGCGTGACCGCAGCCAGCTATATATGGAAACACAACACGCTCTTGAGCATCCTTCTGGGCACTGCGACCTATATGCTGGCCATCCGCCTCCTGCCCGTGTAGCGCCCAAAGCCGTGCAAATGCCCGTCAAAAAGTGAACAGCGCGCCGCCCGGTCACGCCTTCCAATGCGCCTGATCGGGCATAGTTTTACGCTTGTATTGTTAAATATTTCAAATGTGTTACAAAATGATTGCTTACCGTGCATATCTTGTGATATAATCGGTTCATACATGGGCGTGCATCCAAAAGCCGGCGAAATCCATCGCGCTTTTCGATCTGAGCGCGCGCTTCGAATTGCGTCTCAGAGAGCTTTTGCGGCGCGCCCCGCAAACCGAAATATCATCAGGAGAGTAACAGAAAGCCATGAAACGAATTCTATGCGCCGCGCTGATACTGGCCATACTGATACTGCCCGCGCTCGGCCTGACGGAGGGCGCGGACACAATCCGTCTGGCGAAAACGCTGTATCTGCTGGGCCGGGGCGAGAGCTATGAAACGCTGCTGGATCTGGGCACCGTGGTGATGAACCGCGTGGAGAGCCCGTGGTATCCCGACACGGTGATGGGGGTGCTCAATCAGCCTCAGCAGTTCGCGTGCGGCACGCTGTATGATGAGGAATCGCTGCGCGCGGCGCGGGCGGTGATGATGGGCGCGCGCACGCTGCCCTCGGATGTGGTGTGCTACGGCGCGCTGGACGCGACGCAGCCGCTGCGCGAGGAGACGCTGCGCGCAACCAGCGGCCGCTACGGCTTTTACACGGCGCAATAAAAAGCAAAACACAAACGGGCGGAGGATGCTGAAGCGAGCCTTTCAGCGTCCTCCGCCCGCGTTATGCGTCTGGTCATCTTCCCGGGCGCAGGCGCTGGGCGAAAAGCCCGTGCTGCGCTTGAACGCGCGGGAAAAATCATATATGCTGGCGCAGCCCAGCGCCTGCGCGATCGCGCCGATCGTGCCGTAGTCGCTGCCCAGCGCGGCCTTGGCCTCTTCTATGCGCATCTCCTGCACATAGGCCATGGGGCTCATGCCGTACAGCTCGGTGAACAGCTTGCGGAAGTGCAGTGTGGAACAGCCGGTCAGCCGCGCGAGAATGTCGCTGTTCATCGGCCAGCCGCAGTGATCGGCGATGTACTCGACGG
>CAKUAV010000159.1 GCA_934636425.1 uncultured Clostridia bacterium | reverse complement strand
CATACGCCTTGCGACACCAGAACCTAAATCTGGCGCGTCTGCCAATTCCGCCACGCCCGCATGAAGCCTGACAGATACCGGACGCCTATTCGAACGAACCGCTTCCGTCCCTCAGAACAATTACAAATTATACGCTCATCCCCTCATTTTGTCAAGCTGTTTTTTATCTTTCCGCGTTTCTTAACATATAATGCGCGCCGCCCCCCTGAAATCGGAGAGCGGCCGCAGAAAACCGCCCTCCGAATCAGAGCAGGACATCGCGCTCATCGGTCGGTGTAGGTGTACACCTCACCGCACTCGAAATACGCGCAGGGAATCTCGGGATGCGCCCTCTTCAGCTCGTCGGCCAGATAGCGCATGCCGTCGCGTTCGGAGCCGATGTGGCCGAGTATGAGCAGCGCCTTTTTGTGTCCCAGCTGCGCCGCGTCGCGGGCGTACTCGCCCAGCATCCACTCGCAGGCCTCGCCGGTCATGACGATCTCGCTTTTCTCGCTCTTGAGCTCCTCGAACACGCCGCCCGGCGTGCCGAACATGCCGGTCACCTTGGTGCAGGGCACATCGGCCGCGCCGCAGACGCGGATGTGCGCGATGCCGGTTTCCCGCTCGATGTGCGCCGCCAGCTGGCGGGGCGTCATGGCGCTGTTCAGCGTCAGGCGCACGCAGTCAAAGCCGTCGTTCTCATCGATATGCGCGTCCAGCTTCATGTATTTCATCTCGCCGGCCACGATGGTGTCGGGCTGCGTCCTGTGCGCGTGGTCGTGATGGCGATAGATGGTCAGGCCGCTCTTCTCGATCAGCGCGCGCTTTTCGCACTCCAGCGCCTCGTCGGAATGCTCGTCCATGTGGTTGTAATAGGTCGGCTCATGGACGATCAGCAGATCAGCGCCCCATTCGGCCGCGCGGCGCACGATCTCCGGCGTGGCGAACATCGACACCGCAATCCTGCCGACTTCTCTGTCGGGCGAGCCGGCCTTGAGCGTGTCGCAGGTCACCGTGTAATCGCCGGGCGCGGCGGCAAAGAGCTCGTTCATGATCTCATACGCTTTCATATTCTTCTCCTCCTCTTTATGGACAAAGCGGGAAAACGCCCCTCGCGTCCCCCGCTTTTCCGATTGATTTACAGCAGTATCACGCCGGCTTCCTCGGCTGTGCGGCGCGTGTTCTCATCCCATATCGAGGCCTGAACCTCGCCGATGTGCGCCTTGCCGAGAATCAGCATGCACAGGCGCGACTGGCCGATGCCGCCGCCGATCGTCAGCGGCAGCTCGCCCGCGAGCAGCGCTCTGTGGAAGGGCAGCGTGCGCCGATTGTCGCAGCCCGCCTCATGCAGCTGGCGATCCATGGCCGCCGGATCGACGCGGACGCCCATCGACGAAATCTCTATGGCGGACTTCAGCACGGGATTGTAGAACATGATGTCGGCGTTCATCGTCCAGTCGTCATAGTCGGGCGCGCGGCCGTCGTGCGGCTTGCCCGAGCGCAGTTTCCCGCCGATCTGCAGTATGCAGGCGGTCATGTGCTCGGCCAGAAAGGCGTTCTCGCGCTGCTTGGGCGTGAGGTCGGGATACATATCCTCCAGCTCCTGCGTCGTGACGAACGCCACATTGCGGTCGGGCTTCCAGTCCAGCGCGGGAAAGCGCGCGCGCAGCGCGTCGTTGGTCAGGCAGATCGCGCCGACGATCGTCTCAACGGTGCTCTTCAGGCAGTCCATATTGCGCATTTCGGGCGATATGACCTTCTCCCAGTCCCACTGATCGACATAGATCGAATGGAGGTTATCCATCTCCTCGTCGCGGCGTATGGCGTTCATGTCGGTGTACAGACCCTCGCCCACGGGAAAGCCGTAATCGCGCAGCGCCACGCGCTTCCACTTGGCCAGCGAATGCACCACCGCGCCGCGCGTGCCTGTCTCGCGGATGTCAAACGTGACCGCGCGCTCAACGCCGTTCAGATCGTCGTTGAGGCCGGTGTCCGGATCGACGAACAGCGGCGCGGAGACACGCTTTAAATTCATGGCGCAGGCCAGCGTATCCTCAAATATGCGCTTGAGCTGGCCAATGGCCGCCTGCGTTTCGTAAAGGCTCAGTTTGGAATGATAGGATGCGGGAATCCAGGATTTGCTCATCAAAGCCGCCTCTTTTCCGGCCGGCTGAACGACGCCCCGTCCCGCCGCCAAATATTCTCTATTATACGATACGTCCCGTCAAAAAGCAATCGCTTTGCGACGTTCGTCCTGTAAAATGAATGTCACGAGGCGGCGTCATGCAAATTCCCGTCACGCCCTGTCGAAAAGGCCGATCAGATGGCGTCCCGTCTGCGCGGCCATGGTCATAAAGGCCGGCATGAGCTCGTCCGGAAAGCGGCCATAGACGAACTCGAACGTCGTCTGTCCCCGATAGCCATGCGCTTTGAGCAGCGCCATGTGCGCCTCCCAGTCGGTCTCGCCCATGAACGGCAGTATGTGCAAATCGTGGCCATAGTAGTTGTCGTGCACGTGCGTGCAGCTCACATGCGGCGCGGCCTTTTCAAGCGCGTCGAGCATTTTGTCCGCGCCATAGGCGCACCTGGCGTGGCCGAAATCCCAGCAGCAGGACACCGGCGCGCCCTTGAAGCGCTCCAGCAGGCACAGTATCTCCTCCACGCGCGAGCAGTAGCGGGAGCAGCCGTCAATCTCCTTAAAGCAATGATCCTCAAAGAGATTTTCGAAGGCCACGTCCATATTGTGCGCGCCCGCAAACTCGACCAGCGGCGCGTAAAACTCATACATCAGATCGGCGATTTCCTCGGGATTCCAGTGATCGACGGGCGTATACTCGTCGGCGTGAACCACCATATGCCGTGCGCCCAGCAGCGCCGCCGCCTCAAACGCGCGCCGCATCCTCGCGCCGAACGCCTCGACCGGCGCGCGCTCATAGCGATTGTACGGCGCGTGTGACTGCTCGACGAACAGGCCGGCCTTCTCGATGATTTCCCGCTCGCGCAGTGCGTTCGCCTGCCAGTCGGCGCGCGCATAGTCGCTCACATAGTCCAGACAGTCGAAGCCCGCGTCCGCGCACAGCTTCACCGCCTCGCCGGTCGTGCGCAGAGCGCCGCCGCGCTTCTTCATCACATAGCCCAGATCGATGCCCAGCTTCATGATCTGCATCCCCCTTCTTCCTGTTTATATGGTTCAGTCGTCAATGCGCACGCTCATGTGCTCCGCGCGCTCGATCCAGCTTTTCAGCTTTTCGCGCAGCGCCGCCTTGACCGCGGCATAGGCCGAATCGGAAACGACGTTGTTGAGCTGATATGGATCCTTCGTCATGTCGTAGAGATAATCGTCCGCGTAGACGGGCGAAGACGCGTATGCTCCGCCGTTCAGTTCCGGCGCATAGACCGCGTAGAGATAGTCCCGCGTGCGGACGCAGCGCCCGACGCGGCTCTCGCTGATCTGCGCGTATACCTCGTTGGGGCGATCGGGGTCGTCCGAGTCGATCAGTGCGCACAGGTTCTCGCCGATCATGCGCTCGCCCACATCCACGCCCGCCAATGCCAGTATGGTCTTGGGCAGGCTTTCCGTGCTGACCAGCCGCTCCTCAACGCGCCCGCCGGTGAACGCGCCGCCCCGAATGATCAGCGGCACATGAAGCGCCGAATCGTGGCCGGTGCGCTTGTAGTCGTCGCCGCCGCACAGATGCGCGTCGCGGTTGCGCGTCTTGAAATGCGAGCCGTGATCGGATGCGAATATGATCACAGTGTCCTCATACAGCCCCTTTTCCTTCAGCTTGTCGATCAGCCGGCCGAGGTTCTCGTCCAGCGACGCGCACTGCCCCAGATAATCGGGGTATTCCTCGCGGTAATCGCCGGGCAGCGCCGCCAGATCGCCGGGCAGCTCGTACCGCGCGAACCGCTCCTTCGAGCCGACCGGCCCCTCGTAGTGATGATGATCGTTCTGATGATGCGGCTCGATCTGCGAAATCGTCAGGAAGAACGGCTTATCGCCCGCATAGCCGTCCAGATACTCGAGCGCCATATCGGTTATGCAGTCGGCGCGATAGCCCTTGAAATCGACGCGGCGGTTGTTTTCGTCAAACACATAGCCGTCATAGCCGTGCGACGTAAATTCCAGCACGTCCGCGGCGCGCCAGTAGCCGGTGTAGCCGCCGCGATACTCTATGGGAATGGCGGTCACTGTGTGATCGACGTCCTTTTTTCCATAGAGCGTGCCGTTGCTGGCCAGATGCCACTTGCCGACATAGGCCGTCTCATAGCCAGCCTCTTCTATATAGTTGGCCAGCGTTTTGACGCCGCGCGGCAGCATGACGTCGTTTCGGTAGCAGCCCGTGTCGGTGGCGTAGCGGCCGGTCTGGAAAATCGCGCGGCAGGGGCCGCACACCGGCTGCGGCGTAAACGCGCGCTCAAAGCGCACGCCCTCGCGCGCCATTTCATCCAGGCGCGGCGTAACCGGCAGAGCCTGACCATAGCAGCCGATTGTGTCCGGCCGCTGCTGATCGGTAAAGTAAAATACGATATTGGGACGGCTGGCCATGTCGTTTCTCTCCTTTTTTATACGCACTGATACAGTCCGGCTTTACTGTACCATTCCGCCGCCGCGCTGTCAAGAGCAGACGATGGGAAAAAGTCGCAGCGCGCGCCGATTTCATATTGACAAACGCCGAAAAAACACTTATACTCTTGTCAGCTGTTGGACGCTTCTTCACGAAAGGATGATTTGTATGACTCTGCCCGTCTTTGATCCGAACGAAAAGCCGCTGGACAAACTGCTCAATGACGGCGGCAACGTCGGCATTTTCCGTACGATCGCCTGCATCGGCGATTCCCTCTCCTCCGGCGAGTTTGAAGGCACCGGCAGCGAGGGACAGAAGACCTATCACGACATGTACGAGTATTCCTGGGGACAGTACATGGCGCGCATCGCCGGCTGCAAGGTATACAATTTCTCCCGCGGCGGCATGAACGCGCGCTGGTATCTGGATTCCTTCGCCGACGAGCGCGGACTGTGGAACCGCGATCTGGCCAGCCAGGCCTACATCATGGCGTTGGGCGTGAACGACATTTCCGACGCTGTGCGCAATAACACCGATCTCGGCTTGATCGAGGATATCGACGTCGCCGACTGGCGCAGCAACAAGCGCAGCTTCATCGGCGATTACGCGCGCATCCTCCAGCGCTATCGCGAAATCGCGCCCGATTCCTTCTTTTTCCTGATGACCATACCGGACAACGGCCAGCGCAACGAGCGCACGCCGCTTGAGGAGCAGCACCGAGATCTGCTCTATGCCCTGGCCAAGCTGTTCCCCAATGTGTTCGTGCTGGATCTGCGCGCCTATGCGCCGGTTTACGACGACGCCTTCCGCCGCCAGTATTTCCTGGGCGGCCACATGAACCCCATGGGCTATCTGCTCACCGCGCGCATGGTCGTTTCCTACATCGACTATATCATCCGCAGCGATATGCCCTCCTTCGCGCAGGTCGGCTTTATCAACACGCCCTGGAAGAACACGGCGCAATAATTGGATGTTAAAGTTTGATTTTCCGTTGACAAATCGGCGGAATTGTTCTAAAATAATACTTGTGTCATTGCGGCTCACTAGCCCCGAGCCCTTTGATGATTGCGGCAAGGCGACCGACCACCGCCGAGCAGCCACTTTGTCTTTATAACTGGGGAGGGAATTTTACCGTGAGTACGTTTATGGCAAAGGCTTCCAACGTGGAACGCCAGTGGTATGTCATTGACGCCGAAGGACTGGTTCTGGGTCGTCTGGCCTCTCAGATCGCCCTGATCCTGCGCGGCAAGCATAAGGCGACCTTTACGCCTCATGTCGACACCGGCGACTATGTGATCGTCATCAACGCCGATAAGATGGTGCTGACCGGCAAGAAGCTGGATCAGAAGACCTATCTGTATCACACCGGCTACGCCGGCGGCCAGAAGGAGATCTCCTATCGCGTTCTGATGGACAAGAAGCCCGAGTTCGTCCTGAAGGAAGCCGTCCGCGGCATGCTGCCCAAGGGCCCGCTCGGCTATGCCATGATGAAGAAGCTGCACGTTTACAGTGGAGCCACCCACGAGCATCAGGCCCAGAAGCCCGTCGCTTTTGACCTGAAGACTCTGAACAAGTAAGGGAGGAGGACGAATCATGTCTGAGGTTTGCTACAATGCTGTTGGCAGGAGAAAAAAGGCGATCGCTCGCGTTCGTCTGATCCCCGGCGAGGGCAACATCGTTATCAATAAGCGCGATCTGGACAACTACTTCGGTCTGGAGACGCTCAAGACCGTCGTTCGTCAGCCCATGACACTGACCGAGACCGCCGGCCGCTTTGACGTCATCGTCAATGTGCATGGCGGCGGCTACACCGGTCAGGCCGGCGCGATCCGTCACGGCATCGCCCGCGCTCTGGTCAAGGCCGACGTCGACCTGAAGCCCGCCATCAAGAAGGCCGGTTTCCTCACCCGCGATCCTCGTATGAAGGAGCGCAAGAAGTACG
>CAKUAV010000158.1 GCA_934636425.1 uncultured Clostridia bacterium | reverse complement strand
CTATCGGAGACCTGCCCGACTCCGACCTATGGTCGGGCAGGTCGTGTGGTATCCGGCGGCAGCAAGTGGGTGCAGGCTCAGCCTGCCGCGTCAGCGCGGACAAACGCTTTTAGCAGCACCGACTCCGCACTATCGGAGACCTGCCCGGCTCCGACCTATGGTCGGGCAGGTCGTGTGGTATCCGGCGGCAGCAAGTGGGTGCAGGCACAGCCTGCCGCGTCAGCGCTGACAAATGCTTTTAGCAGCACCGACTCCGCACTATCGGAGACCTGCCCGATTCCGACTTATGGTCGGGCAGGTCGTGTGGTACCTGCCGGCAGCAAGTGGATGCAGGCTCAGCCTGCGTTCTCCTTCACCCATGCCGCGGCGAAATCGGCGAAGCGGCGCGTGGCCGCGCTGGGATCGGGCGCGGGGATGGCCAGCGCGATCGTGCGGCTGGCCGGCGGGTCGATCGGGCGAATTTCGATGCCCTCGCCGTTGCCGCGCAGCAGAAGCGACGGCATGATGCTCACGCCCAGCCCCTGACGCACCATGGCGATGGCCGCATAGTCGTCCTTCGTGCGGAAGCGGACGTTCGGCTTCATGCCCACGGTCTCCAGAGCGCGCCGCGCGTCGTGGTTGGACGATTCGAGCAGCGATATGAACGATTCCTTCGCCACGTCCTCCACGCGGCAGACCGACTGCGCGCACAGCGGGTGCCCCTTGGGCAGCACGGCGACCAGCGGATCGTTGTACAGCGGCAGGCAGCGGCACTTGAGCGGCGCGGGCAGCGCGATGAATGCGAGATCGACGCTGCCGTCGCTCGCCCAGTTCTCCACATCGTGATAATCGCCGTTGAACAGCTGAAAGTCCGCCTGCGGGTATTCCTGCTGAAAGCGCATCATCATCGCCGGCAGCCAGTGCGTGGCCACCGAGGTGAACGTGCCGATGCGGATCGTGCCGCTCACCTGAGTGCGCATATCCTCCGCCGCGGCGCGCATCAGCCTTTCCTGCCGCGCGATCTCGCGTATGAAGGGCATCAGCCGCTCGCCCTCCGGCGTGAGCCGCGCCCCCGCGCGCGTGCGCTTGAGCAGCGGCAGCTGAAGCTCGCTCTCTATGGAAGCGATTATGTGGCTCACGCCCGACTGAGTCAGCCCCAGCTCCTCCGCCGCGCGGGTCAGCGACGCGCAGTCAACGGTCTTTTCGAAAACTTCATACTTTTTCGTGTCCATTTCTTGAATTTCCCCCTTGACTTTGGCTGGATGAAGTGATATCATAAGCGCATCACATTTGAAGCGTTCATGAATAGCATTATAAACCTTCATGTGTGAAATGTCAAGAGGGGAGATCGAAAAAAATGACGGGAGCCAATATTCAGCATCTGCTGGCCATGGTCATCTATATGGCGGCGGTCATCGTCATCGGCGTGGTGTTTGCGCGCCGGGCGAACAGGGACACGGAAAGCTATTTCCTCGGAGGACGCAGCCTGGGCCCGTGGGTGACGGCATTCAGCGCGGAGGCGTCGGATATGTCGGGCTATCTGCTGATGGGTCTCCCCGGCCTGGCTTACTGGACGGGTCTGGCCGACGTCGGCTGGACGTGCATCGGTCTGGCGCTGGGCACATATCTGAACTTCCTGGTGGTTTCAAAGCGCCTGCGCCGCTACAGCATAAAGGTGGACGCGTTCACGATTCCGGATTTCTTCTCCAGGCGCTTCCATGAGAAGAAAAAGGTGCTGATGATGATTTCCTCGCTGACAATCATCGTGTTCTTCGCGGTGTATGCGGCGCAGTGCCTGAGCGCGTGCGGCAAGCTGTTCGCCAATCTGTTCGGCCTGTCCTACAGCGGCATGATGATCGTCGCGGCGGTGTTCGTGCTGCTCTACACGTTCCTGGGCGGCTTCCTCGCCGAGAGCGCGTCCGACTTCATGCAGGCGATCGTGATGATCACCGTGCTGGTGCTGATCATGGCGCTGTCGATCGGCGCGGCGGGCGGCATCAAGACGGTCGTTGAAAACGCGAAGAGCTTCGACGGCTATCTGTCGCTGGTTAAAACGGCCACGCCCTCCGAGACCGAGATCAACGCATTCGGCGCGGGCAGGAGCTATGGCTTTCTGACGATCATCTCCACGCTGGCGTGGGGTCTGGGCTATTTCGGCATGCCGCAGGTTCTGCTCCGCTTCATGGGCATACGCTCTGAGGGAGAGCTGGGCCGCTCCCGCCGCGTGGCCATCATCTGGGTGACGATATCCATGGCGGCCGCCATAATGATCGGCATCGTCGGCCGCAGCGTCGCGGGGCTGGACTATCTGTCCAACGGCGCGGCTGAGAACGTGTTCATAGACGCGGCGACCACATTCCTGCCCCCCGTGCTGGCCGGCTTTGCCTGCGCCGGCGTGCTGGCCGCGGCGATTTCCTCGTCCGATTCCTATCTGCTGATCGCCGCCAGCGCCGTGAGCCAGAATCTGTACCGCGGCATTTTCAAGAAGGACGCGACCGAGAGACAGGTCATGTGGTGCTCCCGCATCACGCTGGTCGCCATCACGCTGGTCGCCATGGTCATCGCGTGGAATTCGAACTCCACAGTGTTTGGCATAACGTCGTTTGCGTGGGCGGGCTTCGGCGCGGCGTTCGGCCCGCTGGTGCTGTTCTCGCTGTTCTGGAAGCGCACCAACTGGTACGGCGCGATCGCGGGCATGGTGTCCGGCGGCGTGATGGTGTTCGTCTGGAAGCTGCTGATCAAGCCCATGGGCGGCGTGTTCGGGATATACGAGCTGCTGCCGGCGTTCGTCATCAGCTGCGCCATGATCGTGGTCGTGTCGCTGCTGACCGGCAAACCCTCCCGAGAGATCGAGGCCGAGTTCGACAGCGTAGCTCAGCAGTAAACAATCAAAGGCGTCGCCCGATTGTGGCGGCGCTTTGATTTTTATATGGCGCGGCGTAAATTCCGCGCGGGCGGCAGGATTTTTTGCGGCGCGTCGAGAATGTAACCAGTACATAACCGTCCGCAGGACGCGAAAGGAGAGGAAAATCATGGATCAACTGGGAGAGAACATTCGCAAGCTGATACTGGCCGGCATAGGCGCCGCCGCCATGACCAAGGAGAAGGGCGAGAGCGTGCTACACGACCTTGTGAAGAAGGGCGAGCTGACCGTCGAGCAGGGCAAGGTGCTCAACGAGGAGCTCAGGCGCAACGTCAAGGAAGCCATACGCGACAACGTGACCGTTCACGTCGTGACCCCCTCGGACGATCTCATGAGCGCCGTGGACGACATGGACGACGACGCGCTTGCCGCCCTCAAGGAGCGCATCCGCGCCGCCGAGGAAGCCCGCAAGGCCGCGCCCGCCGAGGAGAAGGCCGAAGCGCCCTGCTGCTGCGACAAGGCTGAGGAAGCGGAAAAGTGCGCCTGCGGCTGTGCGTCTGAAGAAAAGACCGACGAATCGGCCGAAGAGAACAAGTAAGCTGAAATTCGGGCGAGGGGATCGCCCCGTTCGCAGAGCCTTTGCGCGGGGGAGAGGATCGCACCTTTCCTCCGCGCAGGGGCGCGCGTTGCGGTCGGGATGGATTTTCATCTTTTATGGAATGCTCAAAGCGTGCCGTGACGCGGCGGGAGGATGCGTGCCCTTTTCATGCGTTGGAAGGCGGCTTTTGCGCGGGATGCGCCTGACGTTTCTGTTAATTGGAGCGCAAACGAGCCGAGGTGCGGCGGGATGTCTGCGCCTTGTGCGGTGAAGGCGGCCTTCGCACGGAGGGGTTCGCTTTTTGCGTCAGGGGACGCGCAAAGCAGGCTGAGACGCGGCGAATCCATTTTGGCCGGAATGCGGCCGGCATGGGAAAAATCTGCTATAATGTCAGGAAGCGGGAGGGAAGGCACATGATGCAGCGCGGAGAAAATCGCAGCGAGAACCGTCAGCGGCTGGCGGAAATTGTCGAGGTGGTGCGCCGGCATGACATCGCGCGCGGCATCACGCCGGACAAGCTGTGCGCAATCATAGAGGATCTGGGGCCGACGTTCATAAAGCTCGGCCAGATTCTGTCGATGCGCTCGGACATACTGCCCGAAAACTACTGTGCGGCGCTCAAAAAGCTGCGCAGCAACGTCGCGCCCATGCCGTATGCGCAGGTGGCGGAGATCGTGACGCGCTCATACGGGCGGCCGCTGGACGAGGTGTTCGCCTCGTTCGACGAGCGCGCGCTGGGCAGCGCCTCGATCGCTCAGGCGCACGCGGCGGTGCTGAAGAGCGGCGAGCGCGTTGTGGTGAAGGTTCAGCGCGAGGGCATACACGACGTGATGAACCGCGACATCACGCTGCTCAAGCAGGCCTGCCGGCTGCTCAAATACACGCCGGCGGGCGGGCTGGTGGACTTCAATCAGGTGCTGGACGAGATGTGGGTGGTCGCGCAGGAGGAGATGAACTTCCAGACCGAGGCCGCCAATCTCGAGAGATTCCATAAGCTCAACGAGGACGTGGCGTTTGTGACGTCGCCGCTGCTCTACCGCGAATACACCACAACGCAGGTGCTGGTGATGGAGCGCATAGACGGCGCGGCGATCGACGACCGTGACGCGCTGACGAAAGGCGGCTACGACCTTTCCGAGATCGGCGCGAAGCTGGCCGACAACTATGTCAAGCAGATCATGGAGGACGGCTTTTTCCACGCCGATCCGCATCCGGGCAATCTGCGCGTGCGGGAGGGCAAGATCGTCTGGCTGGACATGGGCATGATGGGCAGCCTGTCCGAGCGCGAGCGCGGCCTGATCGGCAAGGCAATCACCGGCGTGGCGCGCGGCGACGTCACGCTCTGCCGGGACGCTGTGCTGGGGCTGGGCGAATTCCACGGCGAGACCGACAAGCGGCAGCTCTACCGCGACGTCGAGGAGCTGCTGGACAAATACGGCTCGGCGAGCCTGGGCGACATGGACATCGCCAAGGTGTTCGAGGATCTGACCGCCGTGATGAAGAAGAACGGCATCGCCATGCCGGCGAGCCTGACAATGCTGGCGCGCGGACTGGCGACGATAGAGGGCGTCGTGGCCGACTTGAGTCCGGAGATCAACGTGATGAGCGTCGTGACGGCGCGCGTGGGGCATCAGCTGTTTGAGAACATAGACTGGAAGAGCGAGCTGATGCAGGACGGGCGGGCGCTTTACGAGAGCGCGCACAAGTCGCTGGAGATCCCCGCGCTGCTGGCCGACGCGCTGAACACGCTGCTCAAGGGCGATTCCAATGTGGGCGTGGAGCATCATGTCGGCGACGACGCGTCGAAGCTGCTGCGCGAGCTTATGGAGAAGTTCTGCGCCTCGATACTGGCGGCGGCGCTGCTGATTTCCGGCGCGCTGATCGAGAGCGGCACGGGCTGGACGGGCGGCTTTTCGTGGTGCGGGTTCGTGTGCTTCGCGCTGGCGATCGCGCTGCTGTGCTGGGCGTTTACGGGACACAATGTCAGGCGGCGGAAATAGCCGCGGTGCGGGGGAATCAGAAGGCGGAACTGGGGCCGCTTAAAGCGCACCCACACTGCGAATCAAATGAGGAGAGTCCAGAGAGTCAATGACTCTTTGGCGCAGGTTTGGGGGCGCGCAGCCCCCAACGTACTCCCCGCGGAAAGCATTACAAAGCCAATATGCTTGCGCAAAACGCACCCACGCCGCGCCGCCGACTCCGTTCTCAGCGTCTCCCAGTACTTCGTTGGGATCGCCGCAAATAAACGCACAGGCCTAAAGTGAACTAACCAGGCCCGATAACCGTACGTCCTCCGAGAACATGCTAAAGGCGATCCCGACCCACGGCGGAATAGAAATGCAACATACCGCAAGCCGTCCTGTTTGGCGCTATGCGGCAAACAGCAGGCGTGAACTAAACGCCAGACGTCCCAATAGAAACGCAGAGCGGGGCGTGAACCAAACGCCAGACATCCCAATAGAAACGCACAGCAGGGGCGCAAATCGCCGCAATAAAACCGGATTTTCCCGCGTGCTGACTTTCAGGTTTCCGATACACAAGCGCTGAAAACACCCGGACTGCGCCGGATGAAAGCGGGCTTTCACGCCGCGTAGGGCGCGGTTCGGCGGCCGCGGAAAAAAACGGTATTTTTTGAAAAAAGGGTATTGACAAAACGCGCGCTATGGTGTATTATATCTCTTGTCGCCGCGGTGATGCGTGCGAGGGAAACGGCAACAGAATGCTGCGAACGTGGGAGCATAGCTCAGTTGGGAGAGCATCTGCCTTACAAGCAGAGGGTCACAGGTTCGAGCCCTGTTGTTCCCATTTACAAATGTGGCCCGGTAGTACAGTTGGTTAGTACGCCAGCCTGTCACGCTGGAGGTCGAGGGTTCGAGCCCCTTCCGGGTCGCCATATGCCTTGGTAGCTCAGCTGGTAGAGCAGTAGACTGAAAATCTGCGTGTCGGTGGTTCGACTCCGCCCCAAGGCATACTTCATGCGGTAGTAGCTCAGTTGGTAGAGCGCCACCTTGCCAAGGTGGAGGTCGCGAGTCCGAGTCTCGTCTACCGCTCC
>CAKUAV010000157.1 GCA_934636425.1 uncultured Clostridia bacterium | reverse complement strand
GCGCATCATCATGGCCGCCTTGGCGAAATACACCTTCGATATGAAGCCGCCCAGGAAGGGAATGCCCACCATCGAGAACGAACCGACAGAGAATGCCACGCCGGCGATCGGATTTCTGAAGCCGCTGCCGCGCAGGCTCCTGAAATCGGTCTTCCAGCCGGATTCCTGAATCAGACCGGATGTGGCGAGGAAGAGCATCGATTTGGCCATGCCGTGGACGAATATGTGGAACACGGCCGCCACCATGCCGGCCTCCGTGCCCATGCCGATGCCCATGTAGATGTAGCCGATCTGAGCGACCGAGGAGAAGGACACCATGCGGCGCACGTCCTTTGCGCGGATGGCGCTGAGCGAGCCCATGATGATGCCCACAAGGCCGAACACGAACAGCACGTCGTTAATGCGCGTCTGATTGACCACGTCCAGTCCGATGACGCGATAGTAGATCTTTATCAGCAGGAAGATATAGCCCTTTGACACCAGACTGGACAGCACCGCGGCGGAGGTGGGCGTCGCGTGGCTGTACGCGTCGGGAATCCATGTGTGGAAGGGGAAGAGCGCGCTCTTTATGGCCAGACCGATGCTCATCAGCGCGATGGTCACGGTCAGCGCGCGCGCGTGCTCGCCCGTGGCGGCCAGCAGCGCCACCTGCTCGTGAATGTTGCTCATCAGCAGATGTCCCGTCAGGCCGTAGAGATAGGAGAGCCCCAGCAGGAACAGGCCGCTGCCCATCAGGTTCATGATCATGTAGCGCGTGGCGGCCACCAGCGTGCGTCCCTTGGAGCGGGCGACGATCAGCGCGCAGGCCGAGAGCGTCATGATCTCGACAAACACATAGGCGGTGAACAGGTCGTTTGTGTAGACCTGCGCCAGCAGCGCCGCCATGAGCAGCTCGAGCATGATGTAGTACAGGCTCTGCTTGTCCTCAAAGACCTGCTGAGCGATGTGCTCGAGTCCGCCCGTGATCGACAGCAGCATGATGACCGAAAACGCGATGGCCGTGATCGACTCCAGCAGGCCGACGCGGATCTCGTTGCCCCAGGGCGCGGGGAAATGGCCCATCATGTAGGTGTAGAACGTGCCGTAGGAGGAGACATAGCCGCACAGCAGCATGCTCATCACCAGCACGCTGCCGGCCACAAAAAGACAGGCCGCGCGCGCCGCCCTCCGCGGCATGATCGATGTAAACGACGCGGAGGCGATGCACAAGAGGATGCAGAAGAAGGGGATATTCTGCCAGAAGGCTTCCAATCAGTTCTCCTCCTTTCGCGCGAGCACTGTGATTTCGTCGATGTCCAGCGTGTGATAGCGGCGGTAGAGGCGCACGGTCAGCGCCAGCATGAGAGAGGTTACGCTGACGGAGACGACGATGCCGGTCAGCACCAGACCGCTGGGAATGGGGTTGATGTAGGCGGACATTTTCGTCACGCCGTTCACCACGATGGGCGCCTTGCGGCCCTCGATGAAGCCCTTGGCCGCGAGGAAGAGATATATGGCGCTGTCCATCATGCCAAAGCCTATGATCTTTTTGATCATGTTCTTTTGCAGCATCAGCGATGTGAAGCCGATGCCGAAGAGTATGATCGCGGCGATTTCGTACGGATTTTTCAGCAGACTCTCAAGCATGACTTAAAAATCCCCTTTCCGGAAGAGCGTGTAAAAGCTGTACATCGTCCAGGCGACGATCATGCCCACGGCGACGTTGAGCGGCAGTATCAGTCCGGCCGAGAGTATCGCGCCGGGCGTGCCCAGCGGTATGTGGCTGTCCAGGTGATTCGCGCCGGTAAAGAAGGAATAGCTCTTGGCCAGCGCATAGAAGGCCAGCGCGCTGAACGTGACATATTTGAACGTCTTATAGCCGAACAGCTTAAAGCGCGAGGATTTCGTAAAGCCGTGCGCGTTCACATACAGTATCAGCCCCGCGCCCATGAGCGCGCCGCCGGAAAAGCCGCCGCCGGCCGAAAGATGGCCGTTGAGCACGACGTATATGCCGAAGAGCAGTATCACCGGCACGATGAGGTTGGACACCTTCTGCAATATGATGTCGTGATGCGGCTCATAGCGGCGGTCGTTGGCCTCTGCGTCCAGCATCTCGCGCGTCGGGCGGCCGTCCTTGTCCAGATTCATCTTGAGCAGCAGCATGACGGCGCACGCGGCCACGAACAGCACGTGCGATTCGCCCAGCGTGTCGAAGGCGCGGTAATCGAGGATCATGCCGCCCACGATGTTGACCGAGCCGGTTTCCTCGAGTCCCTTTTCGATATAGCGCTCGGAGACCTCGTTGTTGACGGGATTGTTCGCCTTGCCGAAGGGCGGAAGATCGGTCACGGAGCCCAGCAGCACATAGATGATCAGCGCGCAGACGATGATGGCGGAGAGCCTGTAAAATACAGTCACAATGCGCGCGCCCTTTGTCTTTGACCACTCATGCAGATGATCCTGAATGAGGCGTTCGTTTTCGACAGTCTGCTCGGCGCGCTTTTCACGCGCCCGTTCAATGGCGGCGTGCTCGGCCTCGCTGCGCTGATCGGGCTGCGCCTCTTCATCGAGGGCGTGAACGGCGCTTTTGTCCAGCGCGTCGCTTTCGCCCTTCATCCAGCGCAGAAAGCGCGCCCAGCGGCTCGATTCATAGTCATTCCTCAGCTTTGCCATGCCTGTTTTCTCCCTCTATCGCGTGGATTTTTTTGAGCGTGACGAAAAACAGCAGGCTCGTGACGCCCGCGCCGACGGCCGCCTCGGTGATGGCCAGATCGGGGGATTCCAGCAGAATCCAGACGATCGACATGGCCACGCTCTGCGACATGAATATGATGATGGACACCATCAGATTGCGCGTGACGCATACGGCCACGGCGCAGATCAGCATGAACGCCAGCAAAAGAAAGCTCAGAAAGTCCATCAGTGATTCACCTCTTTCATATGATCCTTCAGCCGCTCGTTGATGTGAATCTCAAGCCGCGCGATCAGGTGGCTGGAGACGGGGCTCGTGAGCCAGAGCATGACGATGATGAGCAGCAGCTTGAGCGAGAGAAACTTCAGGCCGCTGAACACGATCAGCCCGGAGAGCACAAGCAATAGCCCCAGCGTGTCGCCCATGGCGGCAGCGTGCATCCGGTTGAGCACATATTTGAAGCGATAAACGCCGATGACGGACAGCGCAAATATCACAAGCCCCGCCAGAATCAGCGCCGCGCCTGCGATGAACTGAAGCCATTCAAGCATTACAGCTCCACCTCCTCACGCTTTTCCTCTTCCTTCTGCGCCTGTTCCTGCTCGCGGATCTTGCGCTCGCGGTAAGCGCCCATGTAGACCTTTGTCAGCAGCACGACCGCCAGAAAGCTCACCATGGCGTAGATCAGGCCGATGTCGGCCAGATAGCTCTCGCTCAGGCGCACGGCCAGCATGGCGATCAGCGCGATGGCGTTTGTGCCCACCATGTTGACCGCCACGATGCGATCGGGCACGCTCGGGCCGATGATCGAGCGGATCATGCACAGGAAGAACAGAATACCCTGTATGGACAGAACCACGTCGAAAAAGACTCTGTAGGCCGTTTCAAGACTCATGGGCGATTTCCTCCAATTTCAGAAGATCCCGTTCAAAATCGGTGTTGTCAATGCCCTCGGCCAGCGATTTGTCCAGCGCATGGACGCACAGCCTGTCGTCCTCCAGCATGCAGGTGATTGTGCCGGGCGTCAATGTGATCGAGTTGGCCAGCAGCACGCGGGCCTCGTCGCTCTTCAGGCGCGTTCTGAAATAGTGTATTTCCGGCTCGACCTCGAGCGTCGGGGAGACGATCAGCCGGATGACAGAAGCGTTGGCCTTGAATATCTCGACCAGCAGCCGCCAGATGTACTTCAGCACGCCGCCCGCCAAATGCAGCAGTTTTTTCAGGCTGCCCTTATAGCGCATTCCGAGAATCCTTATGCAGAACAGATCGACCAGCGCCGATACGAGCAGGCCGATGACAAGCAGCTCGACCGTCACGCGCTCGTTAAATATGAACCACAATGCCATGCAGACAAGGAACATAAAAAGAAACGCCTCCTTTATAGACTTTAATAGACTTCACATCGAATCTGTATTGTACTCTTTCCAATTTAAATAGTCAATCACCTTATCGGAAAATGAACGTTGACGGCCTGAAAAATGGCGAAATCTTGACACGCAAAGGGCATAATTCGTCAAAAGCGCCCGCTCTTTGTTTCTTTTTGTCGTCTCATTTGGACGCGATGCGCCCAAAGTCCCTGCGGCGTATAAGATTTCCGACATCGACAATGTTCGAGAAAATTCACGCCCGCTTGCGACACATACCCAGGGACGAAGAGCCGTATAATAATGCCATGCCGGCGGGAGGAGCGCAAAATGAGCATTGAACGGTATTTTATCACCAGTTTTCTGATCGATCTGGGCGTGCTGGCAGGCGCAGCTGTCAGGGCGCGCGGCGTTCGTGCGGGGCGCGTTTTTCTGGGAGCGCTCGCCGGCGCGATGGGCGCGTCGCTGCTGACGATCTTGAGATGCGCCTCGGCGCTCTGGACGCCGTTTTTCTGCCTGAGTCTGTCGCTCTGCGTCACGCTGTGCGGGCGGCGGGCGCGCGTCTGGATGAGGATGGCGGCATGGACGGCGGCGGGCGCGCTCCTGACGGCCGGCATTGCGCTGGCGGCGGCAGACTGCCTGAAGCTGCGCGCGCCGTGGTCAGCGCTCGGCGCGGCGCTCATTGTGCTTCTTGCCGCCTGCCTGCTTCCGCGGGGAGAAGGCGCTAGCGCCGACGAGACGCCGATGCGCATCATCACGCGCATGGGCACGGCCGAGGTGACGGCGATGATCGACACGGGCAACAGGCTGCGCGAGCCGTTCAGCGATCTGCCGGTGCTCATCGTCAGCGGGCGCTGCCTGACAAAGATCATCGACGCGGTCTGCATGGATGAGCGCGAGATCCTGCCGCCCGGCTTTCGCGTGGTGCGCTATCGCGCGCTGGGCGGCGGCGGCCATATGCGCTGCTTTCGGCCGGAGCGCATATGCGCGCTGCGGGGACGCGAATGGCTCGACGTTCCCGATATGTGGGTGGCGATCTATCCGGGCGGCATACCCGGCGGCGTGGACGCGCTGGCGCCGCCCGCCGTCTGCGGCGGAGAAAATGCGCGCTCGCAATCGGGACGGAGGTGACGCCATTGAGGGGCTATCGGGGACGAATCAGGAAAACTGTGACGGATATGCTGTCCCGCGTGCGGCGCAGGACGGTGATGTACATCGGCGGGAGCGACACACTGCCGCCGCCCCTGACAAAACAAGAGGAGGCTGAGCTTATGCAGCAGATGAATTCCAATGAAACGGCGGTGCGCAACGCGCTGATCGAGCACAATCTGCGCCTGGTGGTCTACATTGCGCGCAAATTCGAGAACACGGGCATCGGCATCGAGGATCTGATCTCCATCGGCACGATCGGCCTGATCAAGGCGGTCAATTCGTTCGACCCGGACAAGAACATCAAGCTGGCGACCTATGCCTCGCGCTGCATTGAAAACGAAATCCTCATGGTGCTGCGGCGCAACAGCCGGCTGCGCATGGAGGTTTCGCTCGACGAGCCGCTCAACACCGACTGGGACGGCAACGAGCTGCTGCTCTCGGACATACTGGGCACGGAGCCGGATCTCGTGTCGAAGCAGCTGGACGCAGACGTGGAAAAGCAGCTGCTCTATCTGGCCATTTCGAAGCTGGGCGAGCGGGAGAAGCGCATCATCAGCCTCAGATACGGGCTGGCCGGCGGCCGCGAATACACGCAGAAGGAAGTGGCCGACATGATGGGCATATCGCAGTCCTACATATCGCGCCTGGAGAAGCGGATCATCTCTCAGCTGCACGACGCCATGGAAAAAATGGCCTGAAAAGGCGGTATACCGGCTCAGAAGAAGGGCAATACTGCAAAAACACGGAGGTGGTGTCGTTTTATGGCGCTCAACAAGGTGGAACTGTGCGGTATCAATACTGGGACGCTGCCCGTATACGGAAATGAACAGATGCGGGCGATGCTGGAAAAGATCAGGCGCGGCGACAGGCAGACGCGGCAGGAATTTATCAAAGGCAATCTGCGGCTGGTGCTCAGCGTCATCCAGCGCTTTCAGGGGCGCGGCAACGATATGGAGGATCTGTTTCAGATCGGCTGTATCGGTCTGATCAAATCGATCGATCACTTTGATCTCAGCCAGAACGTGCGCTTTTCGACCTACGCCGTTCCCATGACGGTCGCTTGTCGAAAGGCGCGGGGAGAGGGTCGGGCGGGGATGCGTTCCCGCCTGCCGATGATCCCGAAAGACGGCTGGAAAAAAATCTCAAAAAAGTTGAAAAAGCCTCTTGACAAACTGATTGGGGAGTGCGATAATCTTCAATGTTGTGAGCGGGACGGCGGCGACAAAGTCCTGATCAGAGCGACTGGGTGTAGCGCAGTTTGGTAGCGTGCTTGAATGGGGTTCAAGAGGCCGGAAGTTCGAATCTTCTCACCCAGA
>CAKUAV010000156.1 GCA_934636425.1 uncultured Clostridia bacterium | reverse complement strand
TTACCGAGAAAATAATGACTGAGTTTTCGGATTTGAATCTATGCCCAATTAACAACCGTCAGGGAATTGTAATTGACGGTGAAGGTTCAAAGGTTATTTGCAAAGACTAATTTGAAAATTCCAGTTTGCCGAACGGATAATGGGGGCACTTCGATACACATTTCGGTGTACGGTACGATCTACAATTTTGTGCGGCGCCAAAGCCTCCTTGCGCGAAGGGAACCTTGAGCGCTTCCGCGCCAGTGCATAACAGTAAAACCGACCTATGATCGCAGCATAGGCCGGTTTCACTGTTTTACAACCATCCGTCTAACAGGCGACGGCTTCTTTTTATATCAAATCATATCGAACAGTCAATATTTCCAGTTTAACCGGCGGCGCGAAACGGCCCTGACGTAAGGCGCCGATACAGTCCTTCATAAAGCAGGACATACCCAGCGCGCAGCATCCCCGTTCAACGCGCCATGATCGTTCTATTCACTCACTGCCGCTTCATCTGGCGCAGAAACAGTCCCACCGCCAGCGCGCAGACCGGCAGCGTCCAGAGCAGCACCCAGACAAGCTGCGCGGGCACGGCCGCCCAGTCGCCGGAAAAGGCCGCGCGCTCCAGCTCGACCGCATGAACAAACGGCAGAACGTTCGCGATCGCCTTAAACGCGCCGCCCACCAGATCGATATCGAACCACACGCCCGACAGCCACGCCGTCAGGTTGGTGAGCAGCGCGCCGCACAGTCCGCCCACCTGCTTTACGCCCAGCACGCTGCCGCAGAGCAGACCCAGCGCGATGAAAAACAGCGCTGCGGGCATGAGGAAGAGCAGCGCCCAGAGTATGCCCGCGCTCAGCTTCAGCCCCAGCATGAGCGCGGCGATATAACAGGCCGCGCCCTGCATCAGCGCGATGGGCAGCATGGGCAGCGCATAACCGGCTATGAAATCGGCGGCCGTAAGCGGCGTGGTGTAGAGCCGCTGCAGCAGCGCCGTCTCGCGGTCGCGCGCAACCAGCGTCGCCGAAAAGAGCGTCATGAACGCCAGGCCGAACACTGTGATGCCCGGCGTGAGGCGGTCGATCTCAAACAGCGCCACCGGCACGTTCGCCTGAATGGCGCTGAGCAGCAGTATCAGCGCCACCGGAAAGCCCAGCCCGAAGGCCAGATTGAGCGGGTCGCGCAGTATTTCCTTCATCGTGCGGCTCGCAAACGCCCGCATCTTCACTGGTCAGCCCTCCCCTCGCCGCGAACGAGGGCGATAAATGCGTCCTCGAAGCGCCCGCAGCCGGCGCGCGCCTTCAGCTCATCCGCCGTGCCCTCGGCCAGCACGCGCCCGCTCTTCATCACGGCGATGCGGTCGGACAGCGCCTCGGCCTCCTCCATGTAGTGCGTCGTGAGGATCACCGTCACGCGCCCCTTGAGCGCGCGAATCACGTCCCACAGTTCGGCGCGCGCAATCACGTCCAACCCCAGCGTCGGCTCGTCGAGGAAGAGTATCTCCGGCTCGCCGATCAGCGCCATGGCCAGGCTCAGCCGCCGCTGCCAGCCGCCCGACAGCCTGCCCGCGCGTTTGCCAAGAACGCCGCTTAAATCAAACGCGTCGGCCAGCTCGCCGACCTTTGCGCGCTGCTTTTCCCTCGAAAAGCCGTGAACGCCGGCCATGAGCTGAAGATTCTCGCGCACGCTCAGCCCGGGCGCGACCGCCGTCTCCTGCGGCGCCATTCCGATGACGCGCTTGACCGCGGCCGTGTCGCTCACCACGCTGTGGCCGCAGAGAAACGCATCGCCGCCCGTGGGGCGCGCCAGACCGCAGAGCATCCTGATCGTCGTGCTCTTGCCCGCGCCGTTTACGCCCAGCAGCGCGAACAGCGCGCCTTGGGGGACGCTCAGATTGAGCCGGTCGACCGCCGTTACGTCCCTATACTTTTTGGTCAGATTGACCGTCCTGATGGCTTCCATGCTTCTTTTCCTCCTCGATATGGCGCGCGCGCAGCCCCTGATAGGCGTCGGTCACCGCGCGGCTGATCAGTTCCATGTCCCAGCCGACATAGTTCGTGGCCAGCATGGACGCGACGCCGTGAACGAATATCCACATCTCCGCGTGCAGCAGATACGCCCGCTCCTCGCTCAGTCCCGTATTCTTCATGATGACCTGAAGCAGCGGCCTTATGGCCTCGCGCTCGTCTTCGCTCGGCGCTTCCTGTGAGCGGTCACGCATATAGAGCAGCTTGAACAGCTCCTTTTCCTCGCGTGCAAAGCGAATGTATGCCATACCGCTGGCCTTGTAGGGCGGATAGCGCCCCGCCGCCATCTCCGCGCGCGTGAGCTGATCCAGCCGCGAAGCCGCCGAAGCGATCACAGCGCCGCGCACATCCTCCATGTTCCTGAACAGCCCGAATATCGGCTTTGACGACGTGCCCAGCCGCTCGGCCAGAGAGCGCGCCGTGAGCGCATCCGCCCCCCTTTCCCGCACCAGCCCCAGCGCGGCCTGCGTGATTTCATCGCGCGTAAAGAGAAACTTTCTCGGCATCGTCCCTCTCCTCCTCATTAAACGACATATGTAGCGCTACGATTGTTTCTTTATATTATACGCGCGCGCAGCCGGTTCGTCAAGAGGAATTTCCCCTAAAAAACGGCCGGCGCGCGCAGATTTGACGGACAGCCTTTGTCCCTTTAAGAGACAACGCGCTCATTCGCCCGGCTCAGGCAGCAAATGAGCGCGTATATCCCGCATAAGAAAAGCTCCGGCGCATCATAAGCGTCGGAGCACAGACCATCGAAAAACCCTCACAGAGCTCGAGAGTGTCGAAACAATCTCGGATTTTCAACCGTACCCGGCAGCGCGTGCGGCGGGTGCAGGACGATTTTGCGGCCAAAACCATTACCAAAACAAAGCTGGAGAGTGCGCACGGCAGGGGAGCTTGCCCCCGTTCAGCAGCTTGACAAGTCCTTTGAGGACAGGCTGTGCTCCGGCGCATCATAAGCGTCGGAGCTGAGACCGTCGAAAAACCTCCGCAGAGCTCGAGAGTGTCGAAACCTCTCGAATTTTCAACCGTCCCCGGCGTGTACAGTGAGGCGGAACGACTTTTTGCGGTGGAAAATCCTATTTCCGGAGTAAAAATCGGAAAGAGCAGCAGAGTGACGGGAGCTTGCCCCGTTCAGCAGCTTGCCAAGACCTTTGAGGACAAGCTGTGCTCCGGCGCGCCATAAAGCGCCTGAGCAGAAATGCAACGGAATACTTGAGCAGCGGCGTCCCGTCACGCCCCCGGATATGCGGCAGCCGTTCCAGCGAGAATTGCTGCTCTTTTAAGCGTTTAGGCAATGATTCCGCCGATGAACGTCAGAAACGCCGCCGTAAACGGCGCGGCGAAGAGCTGGCCGTCGAAGCGGTCGAGCAGGCCGCCGTGTCCGGGCAGAAGACGGCTGAAGTCCTTCACGCCCGCCACGCGCTTGACCGCCGACATCGCCAGATCGCCGGTCTGGGATATCACCGAGCCGCACACGCCGTAGAGCATGAGCCGCCCGTAATGCACGCTCAGTTCCATCGCGCCCGCGTAAATCGCCGTGCCCAGCAGCGCCAGAGCGCAGGATGCGGCGAGGCCGCCCACGCTGCCCTCTATGGTCTTGTGCGGGCTCAGATCGGGCGCGAGCTTATGCCGCCCCCACGCGCGGCCGATGAAATAGCCCGCCACCTCGCTGGCGACGCAGCAGACGATCATCAGCATGAGATCGTACAGCCCGTTTTCCATGCGCCGCAGCGCAATCAGCGCGCAGAAGAAATACGACGCCATGAGCGACTCCCCCAGCGCCCGAGGCGCGCTGAAAGACGCCGGCTCATGCCGCACGAGGGCGCGCGCGTCCATGAAAAAGAGCGCAAGGCCGGCAAAAAGCACGATCAGCGACAAGAGCGAATAATGCGGCAGCGCAAAAAACGGCAGCGCCGCGGCGACGAGCAGCGCGGGAACGAACAGCGCATAATCTCTGCGCGCGCCGGCGGCTGAAAACAGCTCCCACGCCGCGCCGATATTCAGCAGCGCCACGGCGGTATTCAGCACAAAGGGCCGATCCGAGAAGAAGAGAATCAGCGCGCAGATCGGCACAAACACGCAGGCGGTTTTGACGCGCGTTTTCAGCATGGCGTGTCATCTCCCATCGCGCCGGTCGTTTCGCGGTAGACGCTCTCCATGCGCTGATCGAGCGCCGCGCCCATTTCCGCACAGTGCAGCAGCTCCTCGGCGATGTGGCCGTCGTCGGAAATGTTCTTTTTATAGCGGATTTTGTGTTCAAGGCTCGCCCACCAGTCCATGGACATCGTGCGCAGCTGCACCTCGACCTTCATGCGGCGCGTGCGATTGTGCAGGAATATGGGAAGCTCGACAATCAGATGCAGGCTGCGATAGCCGTTCGGCTTGGGCGACTTGATGTAGTCCTTGCGCTCTATGAGCGTAATGTCGTCCTGCCGCAGCAGCGCGTCGGCCAGCATATATATGTCGCCCGGGAACGAGCAGATCACGCGTATGCCCGCAATGTCGTACAGGTTCTCCTCGATGCTCTCGGGCGTAAGGGGAATCTCCTTGCGCACCGCCTTGTCGACGATGCTTTCGGGCGACTTCAGCCGCGACTTGACGCTCTCTATGGGATTGCGGTCGTACATCAGGGAGAGCTCCTCGTTGAGCACATTGAACTTCGTCTCAACCTCCATCATCGCGCAGCGGTAATAGCTCATCAGCTCGCGATAGGGCATTGTATAATCCTGAACCTTATTCTTGATCTGGCTGTTGCTGAGCTGCTTGACCAGCATCTGGCGCAGCGCTTCCGAGGGCGCTTCCATGATCCTTCATCCTCCCGTGTTATTCTGTGTATAAGTATAGCGCGACAATATGGCCATAGATACGGACAAAACGTGAAGCCTGTCTGAACTTTGTGCATCGACGCCCGCTTTGTCTGAATCACAGCCCGTTCCTGCGCAGGGCGCTCAAAAATATATTTGCAAAAAAGGATTGCGCGCGCATCGTCTGAGATGTTATAATTTCGAAAAAGACAATGGGAGGGAAACAGATTGAACGCTGAGGTAATCGTCAAAAAAATCGAACGCACCGTACAGGCGCATCGCCTCTCGGAGGGGGCGTACAGCCGCTATCTGTGGCAGGACGCGCAGGGCAGCCGCAAGATGGGCGTGAACGAATACGGCTGCGCCGACGCCGCCAATATACTCTACACAATCGGCCGCTTTGAGGGAGACGCCGCAAAGCGCGCCTGCTGGATCCAGACCATGCAGGCCATGCAGAATCCCGAAACCGGCCTGTTCCACGAGCACACGCATCATCCCTTCCACACCACGGCGCATGTGACCGCCGCGCTGGAGCTGTTCGACGCGCGCCCGCTCTATCCGCTGACCGCCATGCTGCCCTATCGCGACACGGCGCTGCTGGACGATTTTCTGGAAAATCTCGACTGGGCGCAGAAGCCATGGCCGCAGTCCCATCAGGGCGCGGGGCTGTTCGCGGCGCTTTCGATCACCCGCAGCGTCGATCTCGACTGGCAGCGCCACTATTTTGACTGGCTGGACGCGCGCTGCGATCCGGCCACGGGAATCAGCTACGGCGCAAAGCTCGGGCGCGACAGCCTGCCGCATCACCTCTACGGCTGGTTCCACTATATGTTCAACCACGAGTACGCGCGCCGTCCCATGCCGTATCCCGAGAAGATGATCGACAGCTGCCTTGATCTGTACGACAGCCATTTCGATGAACTGTCGCCCAATTTCGCGCGGACGTGCGGCTTCTGCGAAATCGACTGGGTATACTGCCTCAACCGCGCGACGCGTCAGACGCCCCATCGCTTTTATGAGGCGAAGGACAGGCTGCGCGCCATGAGCCGCATTTTCACGGAATACCTCGCCGATGAGGATGAAACGCGCTCCGAGCCGTTCAACGATCTGCATATGCTCTTTGGCGCTGTGTGCGCTCTGGCGGAGCTTCAGCAGGCGCTGCCCGGCGAAATCGAGACGACCGTGCCGCTCAAGCTCGTTCTCGACCGCCGCCCGTTCATCTGAGAGCCCCGCAGCGCCGCCCCGCGCGTTAATAATCAATATCGCCGCGCAGCACCCAGTGTATATGGAAAGACCCGCCGAACTCCAATCTATGGTTCGGCGGGTCTTACTGTATCGCGATAACACCAACTTGCTCTATCGTCCAGACTCGAGCCGCCCTCGAGCAGGCACAGCCCGCCGCCGTCGCCCGGATACACGGAAAGACCTGACCGGCTCTGATAAGCGGAGGCCGCACTGCGGCTGGCCGGTCAGGTCGGGCTGTATAACGATGATATCAATTCGCTCTATCGTCCAGACTCGAGCCGCCCCCAAGCGGCGCGGAGTCGGGTTGCAACGCGCGAAGCGGTGTGGATGCGGGCACTGCCCGCCGCGGAGCGGTGTGGATGCGGCACAGCTGCCTCTCTGGACTCTCCTCACGCTGCGGCGGGGTTGTGTTGGTGCGTATACGCGCCGTCACCCGGGCACACGGAAAGACCCGCCGAACTCCAATTTATGGTTCGGCGGGTCGTGCTGTATAGAGATGATATCAATT
>CAKUAV010000155.1 GCA_934636425.1 uncultured Clostridia bacterium | reverse complement strand
TCAGGCGCTCTTCGATGCTTCTATGAATGTATGCCATCGTCTCATCTCCGACTAATTTAGAATTCAATTCAATATTCGTCGTTATTATAGCACGGTTTCATGCGGATATGCAAGCCCGGACAACGAAAATAACCGGCATTTCTGCCGGCATGACGCGGGTTTCCCCCGCTTATTTTCGGAAATAAACCCCGTGGCTTTCGATGACGCTCGTGAAGATGCCGAAAATCGCGGGAACGTCCATTTTGTTCCCGGTTGTCAGTAGCGGGTCGCCTTCTCTTATGCGCAGCGTGCGTCTGATTTCCTTTGGAATAACGACGCGTCCAAGTTCGTCAATTCTGCGGACAATGCCGGTGGCTCTCATGGTCAAGCGCTCCTTTGCTCTTAATTGCGTCGTTAGTTTTCGCAGTTTTGCCTGAATTATGCGGCGGCGGACAAAGCCGCATTTCAGCGCCTGAGAGCCATTTTTGTAAAAAATTCGGTTGGCTATTAAACTTGCGCGCATGGATTGACAAGGCAGCGGATATTGGATATAATGGAAAACGAGAATGAAAATCGGATGGGTGACTATGGGCAGAATCGACGTGCTTGCGCTGGGCTGGCAAGAGGATGACATGACGCTGGGCGCGCTCAAAAGGCTCCGCGCGGCTGAGAGGATTATCCTCCGGACAGAGTGCTGCGGCGCGGCGGATTACCTGCGGCGCGAGGGGATTAAGTTCGAGACGTTCGACGTCCTCTATGACAGCAGCGACGATTTCGACGAGCTGGCCGAGCGGATTGCGCAGGCGCTTCACGAGGCGGCGCAATCTGGAAATGTGCTCTACGGCGTCAACGATCCCGGCGATGAGACCGCGGCGGTGCTGATGCGCCTCTATCCCGACGACGTGTCAATGCACGGCGGCGTGGGCGAGGGCAGCGCGCTTCAGATTTATGCGGGCGGTTCCTTCCGGCAGGTCGGCGCGCTGGACGATTTTACGCCCGACGCATCGGTCGCGACGCTGGTTCGGGAAATCGACACGCCCATACTGGCCGGCGAGGTCAAGCTGCGCCTCAGCGAGGTCTATCCCGACGAAACGACGATCGTCATGCTTATGGCGGACGGCGAGGTTCGCCGCGTGCCGCTCTGGGAGATGGATCGGCAGAAGGGATACGGCCACACCTGCTGCGCGCTGATTCCCGCCGTAGACGATCTCACTCAGAAGAGCCGCTTTTCATTCGACGATCTGTGCCGCGTCATGAGCCGTCTGCGCGCCTTTGACGGCGATCCCTGGGATATCGAGCAGACGCATCAGTCGCTGCGCCGCTATCTCATCGAGGAAGCCTACGAGGCCGCCGAGGCCATAGACAGGGACGATATCGACGCGCTCTGCGACGAGCTGGGCGACGTGCTGCTGCAGGTGGTTTTCCATGCGCAAATCGGCCGCGAGCACGGCGAGTTCGACGCCGCGGACGTCACGACCGCCATCTGCCGCAAGATGATCGCGCGCCATCCCTCCGTCTTTTCCGGCGCGGCGGGCGACGACAGCGCGGCGTGGGAAGAGAGCAAGATGCGGGAAAAGGGTCAGCGCAGCCATGCCGAGGCGCTTGACGGCATTGCGCACTGCCTGCCGGCGCTGTTGCGCGCATCGAAGATCCTTTCGCGAGCCGCCGCGTTCGGCTATGAGCCGCCCAAAACCGAGCCTGTCGACGCGCAGGCGATCGGGGATGCGCTGCTTGTGCTTGCGCAGCGCGCCGTATACGCGGGAATAGACCCCGAATCGGCGCTGTCCGACGCCACACAGCGCTTTGTTGATCGATTTGCAAAGCTTGAACAGACGCTTGAAAAGAGCGGACGCTCGCCGGCGTCTGTAACGGCTGATGAAACAGCCGCGCTTTGGAAAATGCAGTCATGCAAAAATGATTAATTTCAATATTGGAGGTTGGATCTATGAATAAGACTGAACTGTCTGCGAAGGTTGCCCAGATTGCCGAACTGGATAAGAAGACGGCCGACAAGGCCGTTAACGCCGTGTTTGAGGCGCTGAGCGAAGCGTTTGAAGCCGAGGAAAAGGTGCAGATCATGGGCTTCGGTACGTTCGAGACCCGTGAGCGCGCCGCGCGTCAGGGCCGCAATCCGGCCACCGGCGAGTCCATCGAGATTCCCGCCGGCAAGACGCTGGTGTTCAAGGCCAGCAAGACGCTCAAAAAGTAAGAGCGAATGGGAGAGCTCCTGTGCCGTTTTTGAGCGGCGCGGGAGTCTTTTTTATCAGTGGAAAGGAAGTGCTTTTTCAAATGCGGCTGGATAAATATCTGAAGGTTTCGCGCATCATAAAGCGCCGCACCGTGGCCAACGAGGCCTGCGACGGCGGCCGTGTGACCGTCAACGGCAAGATCGCCAAGGCGGGCGCGGAAATCAAGGAAGGCGACATCATCGAGGTGCGCTTCGGCTCCAGTGTTTCCAAATATGAAGTGGTCACGCTGTCCGAGCATGTGCTCAAGGCCGACGCCTGCGGCATGTATAAGGTGCTCGAATGAGCGGCGCGGTCTGGGCTGTGGTGGTCGCGGCCGGCCGGGGAACGCGCTTCGGGCAGCCGTACAACAAGGTGTTTCATCCCTTGGACGGCAAAAGCGTGCTCTTTCACTGCATGCGGGCGCTTGAAGCGTCCGGCTGCTTCGACGGCGCGGTGCTGGTGCTCTCCGATCAGGATGAGGAAGCGTATCGCGCGCTGATCGCCGCCGAGGGGGAATCGCCGCTCATACGCGCGCGCTGCACGGGCGGCAGAACGCGGCAGAAATCCGTGCTGAACGGGCTGCGCCTTGTGCCGAAAGACGCGGAAATTGTCGCCATTCACGACGCCGCGCGGCCGTTCGTCACAGAGCGCGTCGTTCGTGAGACGATCGAATCGGCGCGGCGCTACGGCAGCGGCGTGCCCGGCCGGCCGGTCGTGGACACCGTCAAGCTCCTGGACGAGAGTGGATGCGCCGTCGAAACGCCGCCGCGTGAGCGCCTGTGCGCCGTGCAGACGCCGCAGACATTTCAACGAAAAGACATACTCTCCGCCCACGAAAGGGCGCTGGAAGAGGGCGTTTCGGCCACAGACGACGCGGCGCTCTATGAAAAGTACATTGGGCGCGTTCACATCGTCATGAACGAGGACTGCGCCATCAACATCAAGGTGACGACGCCGGGCGATCTGCCCGGACGCTGCGCCTTCCGCACGGGCACGGGCTACGACGCGCATAGGCTCGTCGAGGGACGCGCTCTGGTGCTGTGCGGCGTGACCGTGCCGTATGAAAAGGGACTGCTCGGCCATTCGGACGCGGACGTGGCCGTACACGCGCTGATGGACGCGCTGCTCGGCGCGGCGGCGCTGGGCGATATCGGCCGCCATTTCCCGGACAGCGACGAAAGATACAGGGGAATCTCGTCGATGAAGCTGCTTGAGCGCGTCATGGCGCTCTTGCGAGAGCGCGGCTTCAGGCCGGTCAACGCCGACGTGACCATCGTGGCGCAGCGGCCGAAGCTCAAGGACTACATTCCGCAGATGGCGCGCAATCTGGCCGAGGGGCTGAATCTGCCCGGCGACAGCGTCAACGTCAAGGCAACCACCACCGAGGGCATGGGCTTTGAGGGCGAAGGGCTGGGCATTTCGGCGCAGGCCGCCGCGCTGATTGAAAAAACGGACAGGGGATAGTTTCTATGCAGAAAATCACCAGCTTTACCGTCGATCACGATTATATCGTGCCCGGCGTGTACATTTCCCGCATTGACGGCGATATTACGACATACGATCTGCGCACGCGCCGTCCCAACTGCGGCGATCTGATGGATCACAGCACGATGCACACCGCCGAGCATATGCTGGCTACCTATATCCGCAATTCGCGCCTAGCCGATTCGATCATCTATTTCGGCCCGATGGGCTGCCAGACCGGCTTTTATCTGCTGGTGCGCAGCGCCGATCACAGCGAGGTGCTGGACGTGCTGCGCGAATCGCTGCAAAAGGTGATCGACCACACGGGGCCGGTGTTCGGCGCGTCCCGCAAGGAGTGCGGCAACTACGCCTCGCTCGATCTGAAAAAGGCGCAGGACGAATGCGCGCGCTATCTGGAAGTCATAAAAAACTGGACGGCGGACGATCTTGGCTATCCGCATGGATGAAAGGATGAATCAGATGATCGGCATTATCGGCGCGATGGACGTTGAAATCGACGAGATCAAAGCGCGCATTGAAAACAAAACTGAAAAAATCATCAGCGGCCGCACATTTGTCAGCGGACGGCTGAACGGCCGGGATGTGGTCGTGGCGCAATGCGGCATCGGCAAGGTGAACGCCGCGCTCTGCGCCGAGGCGATGATACTCACGTACAATCCCGCTCTGGTGATCAACGTGGGCGTGGGCGGCAGCCTGAACGCCGCGCTCAAATACGGCGATATCGCCATCGCCGACAGGCTGGTGCAGCACGATGTGGATACCAGCGCGCTGGGCGACCCCGTCGGGCTGGTGTCGACGGTCAACAAGGTGTATTTCGAGTGCGACGCGCACACGGTCGAGTGCATTAAGACCGTCGTGAATGAAATGGACGGCGTGCGCGGCATGATCGGCCCGATCGCGTCGGGCGATCAGTTCATATCCGGCGCGGCCATCAAGGAGCAGATTGTCGGCCGGTTCGGCGCGATCTGCTGTGAAATGGAGGGCGGCGCCATCGCGCAGGTCTGCTGCGTGAACGGCGTAAAGTGCGCCGTCATCCGTTCGATTTCCGACAACGCCGACGATGATTCCCATTCGGACTACGGCCAGTTCACCCGTCTGGCCGCGGCGCATTCGACGCAGGCGCTCTGCCGGCTGATGGAGATTCTCTAAGAAGCGACAGGGGGAGCGTTCATGCGGCTGATACTGTCCTCGCGTGATTTCGGCGGCGAAGCGTCCCGCCGCGTCATCCTTCGCCAGATCCCAAAGCCGCTTCAGGCGTGCCGGACGCTGTTTGTGCCCAACGAAAGGGCGACGCACGCGCGCATAGCCGGCGGGCTCTATCATGCCCGATTGAAGAAATACGGCTTCGATCCCACGCTTGTCACTGTTTTTGACGAAGCGTCCGATGTCGACTGTGCGTCCCTGCCGCTCGATCTGATTTACATCAGCGGCGGCAACACGTTTGCGATGCTGGACAAGCTGCGAAAGACCGGCCTTGACCGCGTCATCGAAAACTACGTCCGGCGCGGCGTTATCTATATCGGTGGCAGCGCGGGCGCGCATATCGCGTCAATGGACGTTTCCCATGTGCTCGAGGTCGATGAAAACGCCGTCGGCCTGAGCGATTTTCGGGCGCTCGGCCTGCTGAACGGCGTTCTGATCTGCCATTACACCGAAGCGCGCCGGCCGCTGCTGGAACACGCGCGCTCGAGCGCGTATCCCGTCTATGCGCTTGCAGACGACGATACGCTCATCGCAAATGATGAAACAATCACAAAAAACGAGGGCTGCGGTTAATCGCCGCGGCTCTCGTTTTTTTTGCGCGAATTTCGAAAAGAGGGGACGGCAGCTCTTTCAAAAGGCGCTGTGAACGAATCAATGGACTCATCCGCTCTTTCGAGAAAGCCTGAAGGAATTAGGCATATCAATAGGAAAATCCGCTGTTTTTCAAAAAAGTCAGAAACGCAGCCAGCGCGTCGGGGTCAATCGCCATGGGCAGTGAAAACGCAAAGCCGATTTCCGTCTCATGGCTCGACGCAGCGTTTTTCCTGAGCACTTCAAGGCGCTGTCCGGCGTGATAGCAGTCGCTGAGATGATCCTCCACGCCGCAGGCCTCGAGCGAGCGGGGCGGCAGCGCCTCATAGGGGAAGGCGAGAGACTGCGCTCGAGCGAGTTTCGCGGTTATGCTCAGCGATAAGAAGCCCAGCTCAATATCGCAGAGTCCTTCCACGCTGACGACGGGAATGGGGTAGGCCTGCCTGCGGAATTCGCCGCGCCCGTCACGCGCGTAATGGCCGCTGTACCAGTGCGCGTAATGGCCGTTGTGCCAGATGGATGCGCATTCGAGTCCGGCCTGACGCACGGCGGCCTTCACGATCTCAAGCCGCGTTTCCAGCGCACGATAGGCCGCGCCCATTTCGGCCAGCAGCCGCCTGTCCATGGGCATCCTCCCCCTAAAACATATAAAACCGGCCGACGCCTTTGACAGCGCCGGCCGGTTTGCGGTTTAATTTATCAGACCTTGAAGTTGACGGACTCGTCGCCCAGCTCGTTCTTGCCGAAGACGTAGTCGTTTCCGGGCAGAACGGCGTTGAGTATGATGCCCACCAGAGCGCCCACGGCCAGTCCGGACAGGCTCACGGAGCCCAGCTTGATCGCGCCGGCAGAGGAGAATGTGATGCCCAGTGCCAGGCTCATTTCAAGCGCAGCGATGATGACGTTGCGGCTCTTGGTGAAGTCGACCTTGTTCTCGACGACGTTGCGCACGCCGACGGCGGAGATCATGCCGTAGAGTATCATGGACACGCCGCCGATGGTCGCGGTGGGCATGCAGGCGATGAGCGCCTCGAACTTGGGGCAGAAGGCGAAGATGATGGTCAGCACAGCCGCGATGCGGATGACCCTGGGATCGTAGAC
>CAKUAV010000154.1 GCA_934636425.1 uncultured Clostridia bacterium | reverse complement strand
AACGGGGATGCAAGCTCCCTGCCGCGTCCCCTCTCTCCGGTTTTTGATCTGGAAACGGGATTTTCCGCCGCAAAAATCGTCCCGCTCCGCTCGTACGCGCTGCTGGTACGATTGAAAAAGAGAGTTTCGACCCTCTTGAGTTCTCCGAAGGTTTTTGACGGATGCCGTGTTCTTTTGCTGCTATGGACATGCATTCCCCCCCAAGATTCCGTGAAGAAGCCCAAAACAGCGGCAATCTGGACAAAGGAGCCTGCCTTTGCAGGCGAATATAGTTATGAAGAAACACATACTCTGCTTTGGCGATTCCAACACCTACGGCTGCCGTCCCAGCGGCGGCCGCTATGACGAAAGCGTCCGCTGGCCGACGCGCCTGCAAAGCCTGCTCGGCGAAGAATACGCCGTGATCGAGGAGGGCTTCGGCGGGCGCACCACCGTGTTCGACGATCCGGTCGAGGGCGGCTACAAGAGCGGCGCGGCGTATCTGCCGCCCTGCCTGATGAGCCACAATCCGCTCGATCTGGTCATACTCATGCTGGGCGCAAACGACGCGAAGATGCGCTTCAACATGACCGCGCGCACCATCGCCGAGGGCAATATGCGCCTGATCCGGCTGATTCGGCTCTACGGCATGGACGAGCGCGGCGCGCCGCCCCGGGTGCTGCTGGTCGCGCCGCCGCCCATCGGCGAAAACATCATGCAGACCAGCTATGCGCAGGTGTTCGGCAAAAACGCCGCCGCGGTGACGCGCGGTCTGGCCGCGGAATACGCGCGCTACGCCCGGCTCATGCGCTGCGATTTCCTCGACGCGGGGCAGTATGCCGCGGCCTCCCGCGAGGACGCCATACACATGACGGCGGAGGGACACGCGCGCCTGGCCGAGGCGCTGTGCGCGCGCGTTCGCGCCATGAATCTCTGACGCGCGTTCGGAGCGCGCTTGAAGAACGACGTATTCCCCACTCAGTGAAACGCAGCACCCGAAAGGAGAATGGATATGCAGAACTTCAGCTACTACAGCCCCACGGAATTTGTCTTTGGACGCGGCGCGGAGGAAAAGGCCGGCGAGATGATCAGAAAGCGCGGCGGCACGAAGGCGCTGGTGCATTTCGGCGGCGGCTCGGCGATCAAAAGCGGACTGATGGATCGCGTGACGGCCTCGCTGGAGGCGGCGAATATTCCCTATGTCACGCTGGGCGGCGTGCAGCCCAATCCGCGCAGCTCTCTGGTGTATCGGGGCATCGAGCTGGCGCGCGCAGAGCGCGTCGATTTCATACTGGCCGTGGGCGGCGGCTCGGTCATCGATTCGAGCAAGGCCATCGCGCTGGGCGTGCCCTATGAGGGCGACTTCTGGGATTTCTTCTGTGGCAAAGCCAGGCCGGAGAAGGCGCTGGGCGTGGGCGTCGTGCTGACGCTGGCGGCCGCGGGCAGCGAAGGCTCGAAGAGCTGCGTCATCACGCAGGAGGACGGCGGCTTCAAGCGCGGCTGCGGCAGCGAGCTGAACCGGCCCAAATTCGCGCTGATGAACCCGGAGGTCACCTGCACGCTGCCCGCCTATCAGACGGCCTGCGGCGCGACCGACATGATGGCGCACGTGCTGGAGCGCTATTTCACCAACGAAAAGGGCGTCGATCTGACCGACCGGCTGTGCGAGGCCGTGCTGTCGGCGGTGATCAAGGCCGCGCCCATCGCGATCGCCGAGCCGGACAACTATGAAGCGCGCGCTCAGCTGATGTGGGCGAGCACGCTGGCGCACAACGATTCCTGCGGACTGGGGCGCGAGGGCGACTGGGCGAGCCACCAGATCGAGCACGAGCTGTCGGCGCGCTACGACGTGGCGCACGGCGCGGGGCTGGCGGTGGTGTTCCCGGCGTGGATGCGCTATCAGATCGACCACGATCCCATGCGCTTTGCGCAGCTGGCCGTGCGGGTGTGGGGCTGCGACATGGACTTTGAGCATCCCGAAAAGACCGGCCTTGACGGCATAGGGCGCTTCGAGCAGTTCCTGAAGAGCATCGGCATGCCGACAAGGCTGAGCGACATGGGCGTAAATCCCGCGGACATTCCCGCCATGGCCGAAAAGTGCAAGCGCAACAACGCCGGAAAGCTGGGCTTCTTCCGCCCGCTGGACACCGAGGACATCGCGAATATACTCTATTCGGCGATGTGAATGGGGCGGCGTGCAGGCCAAAGAAAAATTGACGTAAAAGCGTCAGAAATGTGAGAAAAGGGCTTGACAGGCCGGCGGGGGATGTGCTAGAATACGTTCATTCCCAAGGACGACATACAATTTCCGGTGATTATAGCAAGAGGGATCCACCTGTTCCCATACCGAACACAGAAGTTAAGCCTCTGAGCGCTGATGGTACTTGGCTGGCAACGGCCCGGGAGAGTAAGACGTCGCCGGATTCCATAAGGCATTCTGTTGTGATTACACGATGGGGTGCTTTTTTTCTGCATAGAAACGGGCTTCAGCGCGCCGATGGACGCGCCGCGCGGACTTTGTGACGGGGAAAAGGCAAAGCGGTCATACAATTTTCTCACAAATTCTCTTGACAGGAGCGGCTTCATACTCTATACTAAAGCAGTTGTATTTTGTGAAATACGTGTTTTCCAAACACATAATTGAAAGGGTGTATCATCAATGGCAGCTTCCGTTCGTACTTACCAGCCTAAAAAGCGTCAGCGTTCCAAGGTTCACGGCTTCCGTGCCCGCATGAAGACCAAGACCGGCCGCCGCGTGCTCAAGATCCGCCGCCAGCGTGGCCGCAAGTCCCTGACCGTCTGATTTTCGTGAAAAGCTCTGAGGAGAATCCGTGCGTCAGCCCCGTCCCTTCCAATGGGGCGCGGGCTTCGACGCATATCTATCGACTCGGCCGCAGGTATTCCCTGGGGCGCAATAAGCAGTACGCTTATGTCTATCGCCGGGGGAAGTCCTGGCCGGGCCGCAGAATGGTGCTGATCTATCTGAAGGCCCGCTTTTTGAAAGTGGGTTTTTCGGTGTCCTCAAAAGTGGGCAACGCCGTGACGCGCAATCGCCTGCGCCGCCGCATGAAGGAGGATTTCCGCCTGCTGCGGCCGTCGCTTGCGCCGGGCAAGTACATCTTTGTGGCTCGCTCGGCGGCCGTGACAGCCGACAACGCCGCCATGGCCGCGGAGATGCGCGCCCTTCTGAAAAAGGCCGGCCTGATCAATCCGGCCGGAGGAGAAGAATGATTCGCAGCATCCCCAAACGGATCATGCTCGGCATGATTCGTTTTTATCGTCGCTTCATCAGCCCGATGTTTCCGCCCTGCTGCCGCTTTACGCCGACCTGCTCGGCGTATGCCATGGAGGCCATACAGAAGTACGGCGCGCTCAGGGGCGGCTATCTGGCCGTGCGCAGAATTCTGCGCTGCCATCCGTTTCATCCCGGCGGCTACGATCCCGTGCCGTGACGGATGAGTGTCCGTTTCGAAAGGCTCGCCGAATCGCGGCGGGACGAGAGCTGATTTTTACTCTTTTTTCCGAAAAATCCGCAGGGGTTTTGCGGCTCTTTCCTTTTGAATAAGTCCCTTTCGGCAGAATTTCTTCGGGGCGGGATCTGCGCCGCGCCCTGAAACGCTGCCGAATGAGCAGGCCGCGCGCCCGCTCAGGGAAAGCCCGCCGCCCGCACCGGCAGATGGAAGGGCTTCCCTTCGCCTTCAGGGCGATCGCCATCTCACTGCCCCGCTTTTTCAAACGGGGCGCGGCGGCAGCCGGCCGTCTTTTCCGATAGCGTTTCGGATTCCGCTTCACCGTTTTTATGAACGCGCCGCGTTCACCCCCGAAAATCACTCTAGGAGGAATGACCCTATGCGCCTGGGATTCATCGGCGATATTCTTCGCTGGGCACTGGATTTGATTTATTCGCTGGTCGGCAATTACGGCTGGGCCGTGCTGATCTTTACGCTGCTGATTCGCCTTGTGCTCATGCCGCTGGACATCAAGAGCCGCAAGAGCATGAAGGCCATGCAGAACGTTCAGCCCAAGATCGACGAGCTGAACAAGAAGTACGCCAACGATAAGGACAAGCTGAACCAGAAGATGGCCGAGCTGTACAAGAAGGAGAAGATCAATCCCCTCTCCGGCTGTCTGCCCATGCTGATCCAGCTGCCCATACTCTTCGCCATGTTCGCGGTCATGCGCGAGGTGGCCAACGAAGAGACCATACAGCTGATTCTGGACATCAAGCAGAACATACTCGCGGGCGTCGAGAATTTTCAGCCCAAGCTGCAGGGGCTTTTGTGGATCAAGAACGTGTTCCAGCCCGATTCCTTCATGTCCACCGTCGTGCCGGCCTTTGGCAGCACGCTGCCTGAGATCACAAAGGGCAGCGGCATGGTGACCATGGAAATGATCGAGGAAGCCAAGGCCTTCCTCCAGACCGCCGAATACAGCGCATGGGCCGCCGACTATGGCAACGCCGTGGCCTATTCCGCGCCGCTGCTCATGTGGACGATCTCCATCCCCAGGAAGTTCAACGGCCTGTTCATACTGCCCATTCTCTCCGCCGTCAGTCAGTTCTTCACCAGCAAGTACATGAACGCCGGCCAGCAGAGCAGCAACGCCCAGCAGGCCAGCACCAACAAGTTCATGCAGTGGTTCTTCCCGCTCTTCTCGCTGTGGATCTGCGCCAGCTCCAACGCCGCCTTCGCTCTGTACTGGGTGTTCATCAACGTGTTCCAGATCGCGCAGCAGTTCATCATCGGCAAGCTGATCGATCGCTCTGAAAACAAGAAAAAGCTCATCGAGGAGGCAAGCACCAAATGAAATCCATTGAATCGTCCGGCAAAACGGTAGAGGACGCCGTCCGCGCCGGCCTTCAGCAGCTGGGCTGCGACGCCGCCGACGTCACAATCGACGTGCTCGAAGCGGGTCGCCCGGGCCTGTTCGGCATGTTCGGCAAGCTGGCCAAAGTTCGCCTGACCCTCAAGGAAAACGATCTCGATTTTGAAATGCCGTCTCTCTCTCTGGACAGCCAGAAGACGCGCGCGCCCAAGCCTGAAAAGAAGGCCGAGCCCAAGAAGGCCGAGAAGACCGAAGCGCCCGCGCCCAAGAAGGCCGAAGCGCCCGCGCCCAAGAAGGCCGAAGCGCCCGCAGCCGCGCCCCGGAAGGCCGAAAAGGCTGAAGCGCCCGAAGCGGCGAAGGCTGAGGAAGCGCCCGCCGCTGAAGCTCACGCCGCCGAAGTACCCGCCGCTGAAGCCCCCGCCGCCGAAGCGCCCAGAGCGCCCCGCCGCAGCCGCTCAAACCGCGCCGAAAAAGCCGAGCGCGCCGAGAGCCGCCCCGAAAAGAAGAACGACGAGCCGTTTGTGCCCAGCGATCCCGAGACGCTGAGCGAGGCCGGCCGCATCGCCTATGATTTCCTCAAGAACGTCACCGAGAAGATGGGCGTTCAGGTCGCCATCCGCGTGACCGAGGAAGCGGATCATCTGTCCGTCGCCATGATGGGCGACACGCTGGGCATACTGATCGGCCGCCGCGGCGACACGCTGGACGCGCTGCAGTATCTGGTCAGCCTGCAGGTGAACAAGAACCGCGAGGGCTATATGCGCGTTTCTCTGGACACCGAGAACTACCGCGCCAAGCGCGAGGAGGCGCTCAACCGCCTGGCTCAGCGCATGGCCGCCCGCGCCCGCAAGACCGGCCGCAAGGTGACGCTCGAGCCGATGAACCCCTACGAGCGCCGCGTGCTGCATTCCGCGCTGCAGAACAACCCCTATGTGACCACCCACAGCGAGGGCGAGGAGCCCTATCGCCGCGTGGTGATTACGCTCAAGAGCAATCCCGATGAGGATTGATCTGCACGTCCACACGAGCGAGGTCAGCGGCTGCGGCAAGGTGCCCGCGGCGGAGATGGCGCGCCTGTATCATGAGGCGGGTTATGACGCGATCGTCATAACCGATCATCTCATCGCCGGAAAGAATGCCGAAATGCCCATGGCCGAGCGCGCAGACTGGTATCTGAGCGGATACCGCGCCGCGAAGGCCGAGGGCGAAGGGCTGGGGCTCACCGTCATACTGGGCGCGGAGCTGCGCTTTGACTGCGGCCATGAGGACTATCTCCTCTACGGCATCACGGAGGCGGACGTCGCGCCGATCATGCGCGATCTGGACAGCGGCATGCTGCCGGGCGAATTCTATCGCAGGATCCGCGAAAGCGGCCGCATGGCGCTCATACAGGCGCATCCGTTCCGTCCGGAGCTTCGTCAGGCCCCGCTTGACGAGCTGGACGGCATAGAGGTCTACAACGGCCATCCCGAGCACGACAGCCATAACGATCTGGCCATGGCGCGCGCCATGCAGGGCGGCGAGGGCTTTATCAAGACCAGCGGCTCGGACGCGCACAAGGTTCACCATGTGGGGCGCGGCGGCATGATCGCCGATCAGCCCATCGCGGACAGCCTCGATCTGGCGCGCTGGCTCAGGACACATCCCAGCGCAGAGCGCATTGAGTCGCGCTGAAACAGACGACAATGCAATCATACACGAACCCCTCCTGTCGCTTTTTGGACCGTTCCCATCAAAACGGACAGTGCAAAAAAGCACCTCCTGTTGTAGAATAGAAACTACAACAGGAGGTGCA
>CAKUAV010000153.1 GCA_934636425.1 uncultured Clostridia bacterium | reverse complement strand
CGCTTCCTCCAGCGCTCTCGCATCGCGCGCCTTTGGCGCTTCACAAAAAAAGCCGGAAGAAAGGCAATGCAGCCGCCTGTATCGTCTCACCAAGGTCAAAGCGCCCGCGCCGCAAAAAACACGCGTTCCGTCCCGACGCAGCCAATCCACGAAAAGCGACAGCAATGAAAGCCGCTCGCCCTCACCGCCCGCTCCCCCACGAACCGCTTCCTCCAGCGCTCTCGCATCGCGCGCCTTTGGCGCTTCACAAAAAAAGCCGGAAGAAAGGCAATGCAGCCGCCCGTATCGTCCCATCAAGCTCAAAGCGCCCACGCCGCAAAAAACACGCGTCCCGTCCCGACGCAGCCAATTCCTGAAAAGCGGCAGCATCGCCGCTTCCCGCAGCGAAGCGAAAATCTGCCGATGATTTGCCGCCCGGCTCGCCGTCCATGCGCCGTCTTTTCTCACAGGAGCCGGCCTTCGCCTGCGGCTGGCTGTCGCTCGATGCAGAGCGTACAAAAAAAGCACCCCGGCAGCGCAGATGCCGTCGGGATGCTGTGAATGACATATTTACTTGGCGAACTCCACAGAGCGGGTCTCGCGAATGACGCTGACCTTGATCTGTCCGGGATACTCCATTTCGTTCTCGATGCGCTTGACGATCTCCTTGGCGAGTATGAGCGTGCCCGCGTCGTTGACGTCCTCCGGCTTGACCATAATGCGCACCTCTCGGCCGGACTGTATGGCGAAGCTCTTCTCAACGCCCTCGAACGAGTTGGCGATCTCCTCGAGCTTCTCCAGGCGCTTGATGTAGTTTTCGATCGACTCGCGCCGCGCGCCGGGACGGGCGGCGGAAATCGCGTCGGCCGCCTGAACCAGCACCGCCTCGACGGTGGTCGGCTCGACGTCGTTGTGGTGCGCCATGATGCAGTGAACGACCGCGTCGCTCTCGTGGAACTTCTTGGCCAGCTCCGCGCCGATGGTCACGTGCGTGCCCTCGACCTCGTGGTCTATGGCCTTGCCGATGTCGTGCAGAAGGCCCGCGCGCTTGGCCAGCGCCACGTCCGCGCCCAGCTCGGCCGCCATGACGCCCGCCAGATGCGACACCTCGATGGAATGCTTGAGCACATTCTGGCCGTAGCTGGTGCGATAGCGCATGCGTCCCAGCAGCTTGACCAGCTCGTGATGGATGTTGTGGATGTTCGTCTCGAACACGGCCTGCTCGCCGGCCTCGCGGATCTGGTTGTCCACTTCCTTGCGCGCCTTCTCGACCATTTCCTCGATGCGGGCGGGATGGATGCGGCCGTCCATGATCAGCTTTTCGAGCGCAATGCGCGCCACCTCGCGGCGCACAGGATCAAAGCCGGATATGATGACCGCCTCGGGCGTGTCGTCGATGATCAGATCGACGCCTGTCGCCATTTCGAGCGCGCGTATGTTGCGGCCCTCGCGGCCTATGATGCGGCCCTTCATGTCGTCGTTGGGCAACGCCACGACCGACACGGTGGTCTCGGCCACCTGATCGGCGGCGCACTTCTGTATGGCCAGGGAGATGATGTTGCGGGCCTTCTTGTCGGCCTCCTCTTTGGCGCGGGACTCTATGTCGCGCACCATGACGGCGGCGTCGTGATAGGCGTCCTTCTGCACGCGGGCGACCAGTATGTCCTTGGCCTCCTCCATGGTCATGTTGGAGATGCGCTCCAGCTCGGTCTGCTGCTGATCGTGGATCTGGCGCGCCTCGGCCTCAATGCGCTCGGCTTCCTTATATTTCTCGTTCAGGCTTTCCTCGCGCGCTTCGAGGTTGTCCATCTTCTTGTCGAGCGTCTCCTCGCGCTGGGACACGCGGCGCTCCTGCTTGGTCACCTCGCTGCGGCGGTCGCGGACTTCCTTGTCCAGCTCGCTGCGCAGGCGGATGACCTCTTCCTTCGCTTCCAGTATGGCTTCCTTCTTCTTTTCCTCGGCCTTATGGGTGGCTTCGGTCAGAAGGTTGTTGGCGTATTCCTCGGTGCGGCCGATCTTCTTCTCCATGACGTTCTGCCGATAGAGAAAACCCGCCGCCGCTCCGGCCGCCAGTGCCAGGATGATCAAAACAATCGCTAATATCGGATGCAATGAACCGTCTCCTCCTTCCCTGCCTGAGCAGGCGCGAGGACTTGCTTTCCAAAAATACAGAAAAAACGCCGTCGTCAGCACAAAAAACGACCCGCAGAACGATCTGGCCGCAGACACGGGCGGCGCGGGAACAAAACGCGCCGCGCAGCCGTCTATTGAGCCGGAACAACCGGCCATTCCAAACCGTTTTGCGTTAAAGACCGTAAAGACGCCTCATGCGGCATCCAATAATTTCAGAAACAAGCCCAGGCAAAATTTTAGTCCGAACCGGGCATTAAAACCCGATTAAAAGCTAACAGAGTTATTGTAGACTGATTTGCCCGGCCTGTCAAGCACAAATCCCGAATTTCGCCGTACATATTTCGCCAACGAATCAAAATCAGTCATGACTTTCGTGTCGCGACTGATTTTCCTGCATATCATGCCGCCCCGAAGGACGTTTCATCCTCCGGGGCGGCGTTTTTTCCTCTCGGGTCAGAAGCCCAGCGCGCGGAGCCATGCGATGCTCATCGGCGCCCACTTTTCGGCGTTCTCGTCCGGGCTGGCTACGCCCGCGCCGTGACAGCCGCCGGGGAATATGTGGCATTCGAACGGCGCGCCGGCCTCGGCCATCGCCAGCGCCAAACGGATGCTGTTCTCGACCGGAACCGTCCTGTCGCCGCAGCTGTGCCATATGAAGCCGGGCGGCGTGTCTGCGGTGACGTGCAGCTCGGCGGAAAAGCGGCGCAGCAGATCATAATCGGCGCTGTGCTCGCCCATGAGATTTTTCAGCGAGCCCTGATGCGGGAAGGAGACGAAGCTCACCACAGAATAGCTCGATATGAACGCGTCCGGGCGCGAGGAGATGCGCTCGATCGGGTCATCCGCGCCGGGATCGCCCAGATCGTAGAGCGTCGCTGCGGAGCAGCACACATGGCCGCCCGCCGAAAAGCCCACCACGCCCACATTCTCATAGCCCATGGAGCGCACCAGCCGTATGGCGCGCTTCACATCGGAGAGCGGCGCCTCGTAATGGCAGGGCTTGACGCGATAATCGAGTATATAGCCGGCGATGCCCGCCTGCTCGTATATCTTCGCGATGGGGTCTTTCTCGTGCGCCACCTTGCAGCCGTAGCCGCCGCCGGGGCAGATCACCATGGCGCTGCGCGCACCGCTCACGGCAAACTCGCGCACGGAGGGCTGATCCTGCCCAGGCGAAAATTCGCTGTAGGGCGCGGTCTGATCCGGCCAGAGCGGAATGATTCTATGCTCCTGCATGGCGCGTCCCTCACTTTCCGTAGCCCTGGCTCAGCAGCCACTTCTGGCACAGTCCCGCCCACTGCGCGACAATGGGCAGATCGGGCGCAAGCCCCAGACCGTGGCCGCCCACGGGGAATATGTGCATCTCCACCGGCACGCCGGCATGGGTCAGCGCCGCGGCCAGATTGATGCTGTTCTCCACCGGCACGCCGTTGTCGGTCGATGTGTGCCATATGAAGGCGGGCGGCGTGTCGGCCGTCACGTTCAGCTCGGCGGAAAAGCGGCGCAGCAGCGCGTAATCCTGCGCTTTGTCGCCCAGCAGGTTTTCAACCGAGCCCTGATGGCGGAAGGAGGTAAAGCTCACAACGGCATAGCAGGGAATGAAGCCGTCCGGGCGCGAGGAAATGCGCTCGATCGGATCGTCCGCCTCGGGATTGCCCGCGTCATAGAGCGTCGCCGCGGCGCAGCACAGATGGCCGCCCGCTGAGAAGCCCAGTATCGCCACCTTCTCATAGCCCATTGAGCGCACCAGACGAATGGCGCGCTTCGCGTCGGAGAGCGGCGCCTCGTAATGGCAGGGCTTGACGCGGTAGTCCAGCACATACGCGGCCACGCCCGCCTCGTTGAGCATTTGGGCGATGGCGCGCCCCTCGTGATCGGCCTTCATGCAATAGCCGCCGCCGGGGCAGATCACCACAGCGCCCCTCGCGCCCTCCACGGGATAGGGCAAAAGCGAGGGCTGGCGCTGCCCGGGGCTGTCCTGCGTATAGGGCGCGTCGCCCGGCCACAGCCTGATGGTTTCATGATCGAGAATCAGATCCATAAATATTTCACTCCTTTGAGCGCCTGTCCGCCGCGTGCGAACGAGCGCGTTTCATGCTGAAGATCCTCTGCGACAATTCCGGAAAACAATTGTGCAGTTCAAAATGGAAGGCCGCCATTCTCCGCGGCTCCAGACTGCCGAAAAGCCTTCTGAAAGCTCGAAAAGGTTGAACCCTCTCGAGTTTTCAAACGTATCCAGCAGCGTGTACGGGCAGAGCGGGACGATTTTCGCGGCGGAAAATCCCATTTTCCGGAGCAAAAATCATTTCCTTGCAGTTTTTGCGCCCGAAAATCCGAAAGATTTTTAGCAAAAACTGGTAGGGAGGCTGTGGCGGGGAGCTTGCTCTCCCATCCCAGACTGTCGAAAAGCCTTCTGAAAGCTCGAAAGGATCGAACCCTCTCGAGTTTTCAAACGTATCCAGCAGCGTGTACGGGTAGAGCGGGACGATTTTTGCGGCGGAAAATCCCATTTTCCGGAGCAAAAACTGAAGAGAGCGCGCACAGCGGGAGGCTTTTTTTCCCGTTCGCCAGCTTGTTAAGACCTTTTTTGACAAACTGGACGAGGGAGCTTGCTCTCCCGTCTCAGACTGCCGAAAAGCCTTCTGAAAGCTCGAAAAGGTTGAACCCTCTCGAATTTTCAAACGTATCCAGCAGCGTGTACGGGTAGAGCGGGACGATTTTCGCAGTGAAAAATCTCATTTCCAGTGCAAAAACTGAAGAGAGCGCGCACGGCAGGAGGCTTTCACCTCCGTTCGCCAGCTTGTTAAGACCTTTGGGGGCAAGCTGAAGCCGCCATTCCCGGCGGCTCTTCGCCGCTTCACAGCCCTCGAGCGCCCGTGCGCAGCGCCGCGTCCGCGCGCCCTCTCTACGCCCCGAAGCCCAGCGAAATCAGCCATTCGCCCAGCAGATCCGGCCACTGCTGCACATCGGCATAGCCGCTCGCCTGACCCAGACCGTGCGGGCCGTGCGGATAGATGTGCATCTCGCAGGGCACGCCGTGCGCGGCCAGCGCCCGCGCCAGATCATAGGCGCTCTCGACCGGCACCACCTGATCGTCGGCCGTGTGCCATATGAACGCCGGCGGCGTGTCGCCGGTCACGCGGCATTCGGCGGAATACTCGGCGACGGCCTTCCAGTCGCCCGCACCGAACGGATCCGCCGGATGCGCGCGGAAGCGGTAAAAGCTGGTCGCACCGTAGCAGGGCACGAACGCGTCCGGCCGCGAGGAAAAGCGCTCGATCGGGTCCTTCGCGCCGGGATCGCCCGCGTCAAAGCGCGTGGCCACCATGCCGCTCAGATGTCCGCCCGCCGAGAAGCCCAGTATCGCCACCTTCTCATAGCCCATGCTCCGCAGAAGCCGCACGGCGCGCTGTCCGTCGCCTATGGGCGTATCGACCGATGCAAACGGCATGATGCGGTAGTCCAGCACGAACGCGGACACGCCGTGCGCCGCGATCGCCCGGGCGATGGGCGCGCCCTCGTGGCGGGCCTTCATGCGATAGCCGCCGCCGGGGCAGACGATCACAGCGCCCTTCGAGCCGTCGACCGCAAAGGGCATGAGCGAGGGCTGCGCCTGAGCGCCGCAGGCCGCGGTATCGGGCGCGTCGCCGTCCGGCCAGAGGCGTATCGGCGCTTTCTCATTCTTCCGATAGGCCGCCATGTCGCGCTCTATGGCCGCCCAGCGGTCGATCATCTCCTGATCGCCGGTCTCATAGAACGGTTCGAAGCCCAGCTCCCTGTAGATCTTGATCGCGGGCTTTCTGAAATCGTCGGTCGAGAGATAGCAGTCGGTCACGCCCGCGTCCTGAAGGCTCTTCATCGCCGCCAGCACGGTATGGCGCGCCGCGCCCGTCCCCGTCCACGTCGGATGCGTGCCCACCATGTGAACGCGCCCTGTGCCGTCCTCCATGATGCGGGCGGCGGTGGTGGCAATGTCCACATTGAAGCAGGAAACGAAGAACGTCCTCTCCGGCGCGCAGGTCGGGTCGTCCTCAATCGTCGCCGAATAGTCCCAGCTGTCGCTGCCGAACGACGCGCGTATGATCCAGTTCCACGCCGCGCGGCTGTGCGCGTCGGCCGTATGCAGCGCCATGTTTTCCGGCAGCGCGGCCGCTTCGGGCAGCGTGCGCTTCAGGGATGTGTACATCTTCAGCTGTCTGTAATCGCCCATCGATTGCGCCTCCTTGAATGATCTCATTTCAGCTCGGGAATCATGTCGGAAAGCCGCCCGTATTTGAGATCGGGCTTCGTCTCGCTCCGCGCGAGCATTTCCTCGGTGGTCTCGCCGGTCATGACCAGTATGGCGGTCATGCCGTGGCGCAGGCCGGTCTCAATGTCGGTGTAGAGCCGATCTCCCACCATGGCCATTTCACTGGCCTTGAGCCCCGTGCGCTCGAGCGCCGCGTCCACAATGCCGGCGTGGGGCTTGCCGACGATCAGATTGGGGCGGCGGCCGGTCGACGCCTCGATAAAGGCCATGATC
>CAKUAV010000152.1 GCA_934636425.1 uncultured Clostridia bacterium | reverse complement strand
TGCATTTACTGCGAGGCCAAGGCCGAATAACACAAAAAGCATCCGCACAGCCGATACGGTTTGTGCGGATGCTTTTTCATATGCGATTATTCCTCGTCGATGCGGCGGGCGAACATCCGGCCTGTCGCGCCGATCAGCTTGAGCACCTCGGGCATCAGCTCAAGATCGAACACATTGATCGTGTTGAACGTCTCAAAGCTCAGCGCGCCCTGATAGCCCACGTCGCGCAGACCCTTGACGAAGCGCTTCCAGTCCAGACAGCCCATGTACGGCGCCAGATGCTGATCGCCCTTGCCGTCGTTGTCGTGGATGTGCAGCGTCTCAAGGCGCTCGCCGATCTGCATGATCGCCGTGTAGATGTCCTTGCCCAGCAGCAGCGCGTGGCCGGTGTCCAGGCAGAAGGCAAAGCACTTTTCGCCCGCCATGTCGTTGAGCTCGTCGATATAGGCGGCGGCCTCGTTCATGTCGGAGCAGATGGCCTCGTACACCTTGCGGCCGTTGGAATTGTAGGTGAACATATTCTCCAGACAGACGGTCACATGGTATTTCTTGATGTCGGGAATGAGCGCGGAATAGAGCTTGATGTTCGCATCCCACTCGTCGTCGGGATCCATGCGGTTGTTGTAATCGAAAAACGCCGGATGCACGATCATATACGGACAGTCCACATAGGCGCAGATGGCCAGGCACTTCTTGAGCGCGTCCAGCACCTTTTCGTTATTGTAGGGCTTGTCCTTGACGTAGGTCGGGAACGGCGCGTGCGCCTGACCGAACGTCACGCTGTATTTGGCGGCCGCCTCTTTGTACGGGCGGATCGCCTCCAGAATCTTCTCCATATCCTGATCGAAGAAGCCGGAAAACTCGCCGCTGACGATCTCTTTTCCGCTCATGCAGTGATCGATGTTGAAATCCACGCAGTCAAAGCCGGCCTCGTGAATCAGCCGAAAACCCTCGTCGATCCCCACGTTGTCGAGAATCGAGCCGGTCTGAACGCCTATCTTTCTCATGATCTGTTTTCTCCTTTCGTTTGAAGGGGCGTTTTTTCGCCCGCATCAGCGCGTCTCCTATTATAGCGGATGCCGTGTGAAATTACAATCCCAATCGGCGCGCCAAACGACAAAAAACATAATATAGTTGCGAAAAAACAGAATATAGTTGTTTACGCCGCGCTCCGTTTGTGTTAAATTGATATTGAAACAACGACAGTCAAAAAAGGAGTGTTGTCATCATGGCCAGGCTCACCTGCCAGCGCACCGTCGTTCCGGCGGCGCACAAGAGCGTCATCTATCAGCTGTTCCTGCGCGCATTCACGCCCGAGGGCACGCTGAACGCCGCATCCGAGCTGCTGCCCCACCTCGCCGAGCTGGGGATCGATATCGTCTATCTCTGCCCCATCTGCGCGCACGATCCCGATGAGAATCCCGATTTCTGGAGCGACCGCCAGAAGGCGAGCGGCTGCAACAACCCGAAGAATCCCTACCGCATCAGCGATTACTATCACGTCGAGCCGGAATACGGCACCGACGACGACCTCAAGCGCTTCATCCGCCGCGCGCACGGGCTGGGCATGAAGGTCATGCTCGATCTGGTGTATTTCCACTGCGGCCCGACCGCCGCCCTGATCGACGAGCATCCCGATTTCGTCATGCGCAATGAGGACGGCTCAATCATCAACGGCCAGTGGCATTTCCCGAAGCTGAACTTCGACAATCCCGCGCTGCGCGAATATCTCTTCGACAACATGGTCTATTATGTGAATGATTTCGACGTGGACGGCTATCGCACCGACGTGGGCGACGGCATCCCGCTCGATTTCTGGGAGGAAGCGCGCCGCCGCCTTGACAAAATCAATCCGGATCTCATCATGCTCAACGAGGGCTTCAGCGCCGCCTCCATGGTGAACGCCTTCGACGTACTCTACGGCTTCCACTGGGCGAGCACGCTGCGCAATATGCTGCTCAGCGGCAAGCCCGTCTCCACGCTGAGCACAACATGGCTGGAGGATCGCGAGCGGCTGCCCGAAGGCGCGCTGATGACCCGCCACTACGACAACCACGATCTGGCCAGCGACGACTACGGCCACCGCTTCGAGCGCGTGCTGGACAAGCGGCAGATCGACAACGTCATTATCATGAACATGACAATGGACGGCGTGCCGCTGCTCTACAACGGCGACGAGATCGGCGACGGCCGCCGCCACAGCCTGTTCGCCAGCCCCGCGCTCAATCCGGGCTTCACCATCGACTGGGCGCAGGCGCTGACCGAGCGCGGTCAGGATCGGCTGGCGCTGGTCACCGAGCTGATCGCGCTGCGCCATTGCGAAGATCTGCTCACCGAAGGCGACATGGCGCTCGTATCCACCGCGGAACCCGAAAAGGTCTTCGCCTTCCGCCGCTTCTGCGAATATGAAGACGGACAGATCTTCGTGTTCGTCAATTTCAGCAATGAGCCGCTCAAGTGCGCCGTCGAAGCCGACATTGACGATTTCGCCGCATCCGCCATACTCAGCCGCGGCGGCAAGCTGAGCTTTGAGGCCGGCAAGCCCATCCTTGAGCTGCTGCCCTACGGCGCTTTGATCGTCCGCGCATGACATAACCGCTTTTTTCCCGCCGGGCAATGCGTTCGGCGGGATTTTTTGCAAAGCAAAATTTTCTTTACGCGATGGGGTGACAAGCGCCCAAAATCAGTGCTATAATAAGTCAGATTCCTGTAAAAACCAAAAGTCGCAGGAGGATGACGGCCGTGGCGCATCATTTTAAGGATTCCAGTCTCTACTATCTGTTCAATCTCCATGATGAAAAGGCCAAGGGGCGCAGCGTCATGCTGGCCTCGTCGATCATGACCGGCATCATCGGCTGGCTGACCGGCGGCCTGTTCTACACCAGCTTTTTGATGCACAACGGCATCGATCTGGTCAAAATCGGCATCATTTCCTTTGTGCCCTACATCGCAAACTGCTTCGCCGTATTCGCGCCCAGCATACTCGAGCGCTTTCCGAAAAGGCGCTGGGTGCTCTTCGGCGGGCGGCTCGTCTACTATCTGCTGACGATATTCGGCACGACGGTCATGCCGTTTCTCGTCACCGATCCCGACCTGCGCACGCTCTGCTTTGCCATACTGATATTCGCCGCCAACATCACCAACGCGCTCTTTGCGGGCGGCTATTCGGCGTGGCATATCAACTTCATTCCCAACAATGTGCGCGCCGAGTATTTCTCCACCAGCTCAATGATCTCCAATTTCATCGCGCTGGGCACGGCGCTCATATCGAGCCTTGTGGCCGACGCGTTTTCCTCCTCGCCCTACGCCTACACGATCATCATCATACTGCGCCTGGCGGCATTCGCTCTGGCGCTGCTGGAGCTCTGGTTTCTGCTCCAGCCGGTGGAATACCCCTACGAAAAATCGGGCGACAAGGTGCGCTTCAGCGACATCTTCACAAAGCCCTTTTCTCATCCAAAATTCATGTACACGCTCCTTTTGATGGGACTGTGGACATTCTTTGTCGATACGAGCGCGTCGTCCATCAACTATTATCTGCTCAACGACGTCGGCGTGAGCTATACGTTCACGTTTACGCTCAATATGCTCTATCCGTTCTTCATACTGTTCCTCTTAAAGCCGGTCAACCGGCTGATCCGGCAGCATGGCTGGCTGCCCATGTTCGCCGTCGGCGCAATACTCTACGCGATTCCCTCGTTCACCTATTCCTTTGTCACCGCCGCGAACTACCTCTGGCTCATGCCCATCGTCCGCCTCACCCAGCACGCGTTCGGCGTACTGCTCAACACGGCCTATTCCAACGTGGTCTACATCAACATGCCCGAATCCGACCGCGTGAGCTATCTGGCGTTCTATTCGATCTTCATTAACGCGCTGGCCTTCTGCGGCGTGCTGTTCGGCACATGGTTCGTGGGCACGTTCCCGAACCTCGATCTGGTCATCGGCTCGCTGCATTTCGGAAAGGTGCAGGTGCTTATGTGGGTCGAGTCCTTCGGGCGCGCGTTTGTTGGAATACTGACGCTCGCCATGATGCGCTCGCTGCGCCCTGACGAAACGTAAAAAAGACAAAAGCAATGCCGTCCGATGCTTTTTCGGACGGCATTGTTTTATCGCTGCTGCGCTTTCTGTTCCCGCAGTCTCTGCTTTCTGGCCTCGGCGCGCGCCTGACCGCGCTCCCAGACGGCCTTCTCCTCATCCGTTTCGAGAATCAGTCCGGGCACGCGGCAGGGTCTGCCGTTTTCGTCCAGCGCCACCATGATGAGACGGGCGCTGTTGATCAGCGTGCTTTCGCCGCTGAGCGCCTCGCGATAGGTCTTGACGCTGACTTCCATAGAACTGGTGCCCACATAGTTGAGCCGGCCTCTGAGCACGATCACATCGTTCGGGAACGCGCCCTTGTCAAACTCCAGCTTGTCCACAAGCGCTGTGGTCACATGGCAGCCCGCGTGCCGCCGCGCCACCGCCGCGCTCACCTCGTCGATCCACGCCATGAGCTGGCCGCCGAAGAGACGCTGCGCGCCGTTCATATGCGCCATTGTCAGCACGTGAACCTGCTGCGATTCGGAATCGGCCACCCTTTTCATCGGTCTATCGTCGCTCATCTGACAACCTCGCTGAATATCGCGCCGAGCCGGCGAATGCCCTCGCCGATGCGCTCGTCGCTCATGGTCGAATAGTTCAGGCGCAGCGCGCTGGAGGGCTTGTCCATATCCACCATGAACGTGCTGCCGGGCACATAGACCACCTTGTTCGCCGCGCAGGTCGCCGCCAGCGCCTGCGTATCCACACCGTGTCCCAGATCGCACCAGATGAACAGGCCGCCGTTTGGGCGCGTGCAGGCCACGTCCGCGGGGAAATCGCGCGCGATGGCGTCCAGCATTGTGCGGCACTTGTGCGCGTAGTTGGCGCGCATTTTGACGATGGCCGCGTCCAGATCAAAGCGCGTCATATACTCGTAGGCCAGCAGCTGCGGCAGCATGGCCGTGTGGACGTCGCTGATCTGCTTGCCCACGACGATCTTCTGCACGATGGCCTTATTGGTGCACACAAAGCCGATGCGCAGGCCGGGCGCGAGGATCTTTGAAAACGAGCCGCAGTAGATCACGCGGCCGTCCACGTCCATGGACTTGATCGTGGGCGTCTTCGTGCCGTCGAACGTCAAATCGCCGTACGGATTGTCCTCGATGATGATGAGGTTGTTTTTCCGCGCGATTTCATAGACGGCTTTGCGCTTTTCAAGGCTCATTGTCGTGCCCATGGGGTTCTGGAATGTCGGTATTGTGTAGATCAGCTTCGCGTTTTTGTTTTCGGCGACGGCCTTTTCGAGAGAGGCGATGTTCATGCCGTCCCCGTCCATCTTCACGCCGGCCAGATGCGCGTTGTACGAGCGGAATGCGTTGAGCGCGCCGATGAAGCTGGGCTCCTCGACGATCACAGTGTCCCCTTCGTTGACCAGCGCCTTTGTGGACAGCTCGATGCCCTGCTGGCCGCCGGAAACGATGATCACGTCGTCGTCGGGATGATCGATGTGCTCGACGCGTTTGATGCGCGCCTTTACAGCCTCGCGAAGCGGCGTATAGCCCTCGGTCACGCCGTACTGAAGCGAGAGCACCGGCTGGTTTTTGAGCAGCTCGGCGGCGATGCCGGCCAGCTCTTCATTGGGGAACAGCTCCGGCGCGGGATTGCCGCCGGCCAGCGAAATGACCTCGGGATCGGCCGCGAATTTGAAGATTTCACGAATGGCCGAGCCGCGCATTGTGCTCATGCGGTCTGAGAAGCGATAGTCCATGGCGAATTCCTCCATTGGGTCGGTCAGATTCTGTAAATATCCTCCGGGTTCTCGGCCGCAAAGCCGCCTGCGGAGAGTATGGATTCGGCCTTTTCGATATCGTCCACACGCATCACCACGAGCGCCTTGCCGCCCACGCGCCCCGTGCAGGCGTACATATACTCGATGGTGACGTCCGCGTCAGAAAGCAGCGACAGCACCTCCGCCGCGCCGCCGGGACGATCGGCCATGACCGTGGCCACCATGTCGGTGATGCGCACAGTCACGCCGGCCTCGTTCAGCACGCGCTTGGCCTCCTCGGGCCGATTGACGATCAGGCGCAGCACGCCGAAATCGGTCGTGTCCGCCAGAGACAGCGCGCTCACGTCGATGTTGTGTCGGGCCAGCTCGCTCATGACTGCCGCCAGACGGCCCTTTTTGTTTTCCAGAAATACGGACAGCTGCTTGATAATCATGCGGACTCTCCCCTTTCCTCTTTACAGTCTGCGTCGGTCGATGACGCGCTTGGCCTTGCCCTCGCTGCGCTCGATGCTCTTGGGGTTGACCAGATGCACCTTCGCGCCGATGCCCAGCATGCTGCGCAGCTCCGACGTGACCAGCTTTTCAATCTTCTCGATGGACTTGACGTCGTCGGCGAAGAGCTGCTCGCTCATCTCGACGTTCACATCAAACGTATCGTTGTTGTTCACGCGGTCGACGACGATCTGGTAGTTGGGCGTGATGTCGCCCACGCTGACCTTGAGCAGCACCTCCTCAATCTGCGAGGGGAACACGTTCACGCCGCGGATGATCAGCATATCGTCGCTGCGCCCGCTCGGCTTGTTCATGCGGATGTGCGTGCGGCCGCAGGCGCAGGGCTCATAGTTGAGAGAGCAGATGTCGCGCGTGCGGTAACGGATGAGCGGAAAGCCTTGCTTGGTCAGCGTCGTAAAGACCAGCTCGCC
>CAKUAV010000151.1 GCA_934636425.1 uncultured Clostridia bacterium | reverse complement strand
GATGCGCCGCATGGAGGAGAGGGGCTTTTCACACGTCCCCGTGCTGCGGCGCGGGCGCGTGGAGGGCGTGTTCAGCGTCAGCACCATTTTTTCGGCCGCCATCCGCAGCGACCGCTTTTCGATCGACGAGAACGCCTGCGTCGGGGATTTCGAACTGCTGCTGCCGCCCGAAAGGCATCTGTGCGAGCAGTTCCGCTTTATCCGCGCCGACGCGTCGCTGGGCGAGGCCTGCCGCGCGTTTGAAACGAAGGGAAAGGCGCGCAGAAAGCGCGTCGCGGCGCTCTTTCTCACCGAGGACGGCACGCAGCAGAGCCGCCTTCTGGCCATGCTCACGCCCTGGGATCTGATCGCCGGGCGCTTCGACGAGCGCCAGAAAGCGGCGGCGCGGGCGCAAAACATGAAAAAGAAAGAAACATTTAACGATTGAGAGCCGCCGTCAATCTTGAAAAACTGTAAATGATATGCTAAACTTGGCAAGTGTCTATGTGTGAAACCCCATTACGCTCAATTTTCGCAGTCCATCTGCGGCACAGGAGGAATAGATTTTATGAAGTCTACCATCGAGAAACTCAGCTCCAACAAGGTCAAGCTCCATTTCGTCGTCGAGCCGGAACTGTTCGAAACCGGCATGCAGGCCGCCTATAAAAAGAACGTCGGCAAGATCAACGTTCAGGGCTTCCGCCGCGGCAAGGCGCCCCGCAAGGTGGTTGAGATGATGTACGGCGAGAGCATCTTCTATGAGGACGCCATCGACGAAATCTTCCCCAAGGTCTATTCCGAGGCCGTCAAGGAGCACAACATCACGCCCGTCGACCGCCCCGAGTTCAATCTCGAGCAGATCGGCTCCGGCAAAGAGCTGATCTTCGACGTTGAAGTGTTCGTCAAGCCGGACGTCGAGCTGGGTCAGTATAAGGGCGTTGAAGTCGTCAAGCACACCACCGAGGTGACCGACGACGACGTGAACGCCGAGATCGAGCGCGCCCGCGAGCGCGTCTCCCGCTATGTCGACGTGACCGACCGCCCCGTCAAGATGGACGATCAGGTGACGCTCAACTACGCCGGCTTCTGCGACGGCGAGCAGTTTGAGGGCGGCACCGCCGAGGGCCACAAGCTGGTCATCGGCTCGGGCAGCTTCATCCCCGGCTTCGAGGATCAGCTGGTCGGCGCCGAAATCGGCAAGGAAGTCGACGTCAACGTGACATTCCCCGAGGACTATCACGCCGAGAACCTGAAGGGCAAGCCCGCCACGTTCAAGTGCACCGTGACCGCGATCCAGGAAAAGGACGTGCCTGCGCTGGACGACGAGTTCGCCAAGGACGTTTCCGAGTATGACACGCTGGACGCCTACAAGGCCGCCACGAAGGAAGACCTCCAGAAGAAGGCCAATGAGCGCGACGACGCGGAGTTTGAAAACGCCGTGCTGGACGCCGTGTGCGAGAACGCCAAGGTCGACATTCCCGACGCCATGATCGAGGATCGCATCGACGAGCGCATCCGCGAGATCAGCATGAATATGCGCTATCAGGGCATCGATATGCAGACCTACTTCAAGTACACCGGCACCACCGAGGAGAATCTGCGCGAGCAGCTGAAGGATCAGGCGAAGCACGACGTGCTGGTGCGCCTGGTGCTGGAGGCCGTCCGCGATGCGGAGAAGGTTGAAGCCGACGAGGCGAGCGTCAACGAGGAGATCGACAAGTACGCCTCTCAGGCCAGCGGCGACGCCGAGAAGTTCAAGGCGTCCCTGACCGACGACGACCGCAAGTATTTCGAAGAGGCCGTCAGGATGCGCAAGACCGTCGAGCTGCTCAAGGACAGCGCGGCCGCGAAGGCGGAATAACAGAGAACGGAATAGAGAAGCAGAGAAATGCGCATATTGTGGATGGAGGTGCGTAAGAAATGAATCTGATTCCTTATGTGGTTGAACAAACGAGCAAAGGCGAGAGGTCGTACGATATTTTTTCGCGTCTCCTGAAGGATCGCATTGTCTTTCTGGGCGGCGAAGTGACAGACGATTCCGCCAATCTCATCATCGCCCAGATGCTTTTCCTCGAAATGGAAGATCCGGACGCCGACATCATGTTCTACATCAACAGCCCGGGCGGCTCGGTTTCGGCCGGCATGGCGATTTACGATACGATGCAGTATCTGCGCTGCGAGGTCTCCACGGTGTGCGTGGGACTGGCCGCGTCGATGGGCGCGTTCCTGCTCGCGGCGGGCGCGAAGGGCAAGCGCAAGGCGCTCCCCAATGCGGAAATCATGATCCATCAGCCTCTCGGCGGCGCGCAGGGACAGGCGTCGGACATTGCGATCCACGCCGAGCAGATACTGCGCATCAAGAAAAAGCTGAATGAGATCCTCGCCAAGAACACCGGAAGGCCGCTCGAAATCGTTCAGGCGGACACCGACCGCGATCACTTCCTCACCGCTGAGGAAGCGCGCGATTATGGACTGATTGATGAGATCATTGCGCCCCGGCGCTGATGCTCGGAAAGGGAAAAAATGGCAAAGGATATCAATAAGCCGGTCATACGCTGCGCGTTCTGCGGCAAAACGCAGGATCAGGTGCAGCGCCTGATCGCAGGCCCCGGCGTATACATCTGCAATGAGTGCGTGGAGCTCTGCCACGAAATCATCAGCGACAGCATGGAAAAGGCGACGTCTCCCGCCGGCGACGACCGACTGATGAAGCCCATGGAAATAAAGACTGTGCTCGATCAGTATGTCATCGGTCAGGAGACCGCCAAGAAGGCGCTCTGTGTGGCCGTCTACAATCACTATAAGCGCATCCGCAACATCGGCCGCGGCGACAACGACGTCGAGCTGCAAAAGTCCAACGTCGTCATGCTCGGCCCGACCGGCTGCGGCAAGACCTACCTTGCGCAGACGCTGGCGCGCATACTGAACGTGCCCTTCGCCATCGCCGACGCGACCAGCCTCACCGAGGCCGGCTATGTGGGCGAGGACGTTGAAAACATACTGCTGCGGCTGATCCAGAACGCCGATTACGACGTTGAGCGCGCGCAGCGGGGCATCATCTACATCGACGAGATCGACAAGATCGCACGCAAGAGCGAGAACCCTTCGATCACGCGCGACGTGTCCGGCGAGGGCGTGCAGCAGGCGCTGCTCAAGATCCTCGAGGGCACGGTGGCCTCCGTGCCGCCGCAGGGCGGGCGCAAGCATCCGCAGCAGGAGTTCATCCAGATCGACACCACCAACATCCTCTTCATCTGCGGCGGCGCGTTCGACGGCATCGAAAAGATCGTCGCGAACCGCATCGGCAAAAAGACCATGGGCTTCGGCGCGGACGTCCACAGCAAAAATCAGGCCGCCAGCGAGGAAATCATGGCGCAGGTGCGCAGCGAGGATCTGCTCAAGTTCGGCCTGATTCCCGAATTCATCGGCCGCCTGCCCGTGGTTGTGGCGCTCAGCCAGCTGGACGAGGAAGCGCTCAAGAAGATTCTGGTCGAGCCGAAAAACGCGCTGGTCAAGCAGTATAAAAAGATGCTGGCCATGGACGATGTGGAGCTGGAGTTCACCGACGGCGCGCTGTCGGCGGTCGCACGGCTGGCGCTCGAGCGCAAGAGCGGCGCGCGCGGCCTTCGCGCGATCATCGAGGGCATCATGACCGACACAATGTACGAGCTGCCCTCTCAGGACGATGTCGCCAAGTGCATCGTGACCGAGGACACAGTGCTGGGCAAGTGCAAGCCCACGCTCGTCTATCGCAGCAAGCCGGAGGCGGCCATAGAAGGCGCCTGACAAAAAAGCATATTCGCCGCGCGAAAGAGCCGATCGCTTTTTCACGCGGCGTTTTTGTCGAGCGCGCAGAGCGCGTCAATGCCCTTTGGCGCAGATCCACGAAGTCATGCCGGCCTTTCGCGAAGAAGCAAAATATGGAATTTTTCGTCTCTGCGGCGGCCGGGGAGAGCGGCGCCGCCGCAGAGCGCAGCTGATGCGCATGCCTTTGGCACTTGCGGAAGAGAAGAGCGCGCCGGGATAATTGTCCGAAACAGAATTGCCGCGTTTCCCGAAGGAAGCGCTGTTCCTTGGCGCTTGCGGAGAAAGGCAGTTGCCGCCCTGAACCATCGCGGCATATTCGTCGCGTTTCGCGAAGGAAGCGTCGTTTCTTTCTGCGCTTGCGGAGAAAGGCAGCTGCCGCCCTGAACCATCGCGGCATATTCGTCGCGTTTCTCGAAGGAAGCGCTGTTCCTTGGCGTTTGTGGAGAAAGGCAGCTGCCGCCCTGAACCATCGCGGCAGATTTGACGCGTTTCGCGAAGGAAGCGTCGTTTCTTTCTGCGTTTGTGGAGAAAGGCAGCTGCCGCCCTGAATCATCGCGGCAAAATGCCGCGTTTCCCGGATGGAGCGATATCCCTTCAGCACTTGCGGAGAAGGACTCCTGCCGCCCTGAATCATCGCGGTATATTCGTCGCGTTTCGCGAAGGAAGCGTCGTTTCTTTCTGCGCTTGCGGAGAAAGGCAGCTGCCGCCCTGAACCATCGCGGCAGATTTGACGCGTTTCGCGAAGGAAGCGCTGTTCCTTGGCGTTTGTGGAGAAAGGCAGCTGCCGCCCTGAACCATCGCGGCATATTCGTCGCGTTTCGCGAAGGAAGCGCCATTCTTTCGGCGCTTCTGGGCAAAAGCCGCCGCATTGCCGCTTGACAAATTACGAGCCGCGCTCCGATTCAGCGCATCCCACAGCGTCCATCCTCGAAGCAGCACCGGAGGCGCTTTGAAAGTTCATTGTCTGCGAAGTGAATTTTATCACAAAATATGGGTGAGTTATTTCGGTTACATTTCGAAAGAATGACGCACAATAAAACTATTGCAATAATTTGACCGATGTGGTATAATCAGAGCGACAACACGAAAGGAGTCAAACTATGAAGAAGTTCATTAGTCTGTTCATCGCGATGATTTTTGTTTTCTCGGCCGCTGCGCTGGCTGAGGGCGAGGCGGTCAACTATTCCGTGACGACCGGCCTGCCGACCGACAAGACCGAGCAGAAGCTGCTGGCCGTGCAGTTCGACAACACGGCGGCGGCGCGTCCCCAGATCAACATGATCGACGCGGACGTCGTCTACGAGGGCGAGATGTGGCAGGGCGGCTACACCCGCTATACCGCGATCTACAACGACACCATACCGGACACGGTCGAGGCGACCCGCTCCGCCCGCATCATGCATATCGACATGGCGCTGGACTGGGACGCGACGTTCGTCCACTTCGGCGGCCAGCAGATGGCCGGCTCCAGCGTCTATGATTACAGCAAGACCGTGCCGCTCAAGGGGCGCTATGACGGCCTCTCCGACGGCGTAAACTTCTATCGCGACAAGAGCCGCGTCGCGCCCTACAACGTCGTGACCCGCCTCAAGCAGATCTACGACGGCCTGGACGAGACCAAGGCGGCCGCGCATACCCCGCTGACATTCAGCGCCGATGCGTATACCGTCAAGGGCGACGACGTGAAGGTGTTCCGCATTGGCTACAGCCAGAGCCTGGGCTACTATCCGTCCTATGAGTACAATGCCGCCGAGGGCGTGTACTATCGCTATTACAACCGCGCCAGCCAGCTCGACGGCAACGGCCAGCAGTACACCTGCGCCAATGTCATCGTCATGCAGGCCGACTACAGCTGGTATGACGGCGCGCCCGAGCGCCCGATCGTGGCGCTGACCGGCAGCAACAAGTGCGATTACTTCATCGACGGCAAGCACTTCACCGGCACGTGGACGCGCGACAGCGTGACCTCCAGCACCACCTACTACGATGCGGACGGCAACGTCGTCGTGTTCAAGCCCGGCAAGACCTTCATCCAGATCATCAAGAAGGCCGCGGAGCTTGAAATTGCGCAGTAACAGGCGCTGAGTGACAACAGACGGAAGCGGCTTATGCGTCGCTTCCGTTTTTGATTTTGTGAAGGGATGATGACAATGCGCCAGCATATCGTGCCGCAGAGCGTGCCGGAAACGAGCCTCAGAGCCTATCTCACGCGCGCGTTTCCGACATGGCCGGCATGGCTGATCCGCGAAACGCTCAAGAAAAAGGACGTGCGCGTCAACGGCGCAAAGAGCGGCGCGGAAGCCGTCGTTCGCGCCGGCGATGTGCTGTCCATCTATGTGGACGATAAGTATTTCGAAGCGCCGCTGCAGGTGATCTTTGAGGACGATGACTGGCTCGTCGTCGACAAGCCCGCGGGCGTGCCGGTCGATTCGGACGGGCGCGGCGTGGGCGGCGACACAATGCTGGCGCGGCTGAGGGCGCACTGCCCTTCGGCGCGGCTGTGCCACAGGCTGGACACGGGCACGGGCGGCGTGCTGATTGCGGCGAAAAACGATCAGACGGAGCGCGCGGCTCTCAAGGCGTTTGCCGGGCACGATATGCTCAAGCTCTACCGCTGCATCGTCGTCGGTCAGCCGCCGCGCGATGAGGCGCGCCTTTCGGCGTATCTCGTGAAGGATGCGGACGCCGCCAGCGTGCGCATACTGGAGCGTCCAGCGCCCGGCGCGCTGCCCATCGAAACGCGCTATCGGCTCATTGAGGCGCGCTGCGGACTGTCGCTGCTTGAGGTGCGCCTGATGACCGGCCGCACGCATCAGATTCGCGCGCATCTGAGCCATATGGGGCTGCCGCTTCTGGGCGACGACAAATACGGCGACCGCGAGGAAAATCATCTCCGCCGCGTCCGGCAGCCCCAGCTGTGGTGCGTGAAAATTGAACTCCTGGGACGCACGTTTGAGAGCAGCCCGCGCTTTTCATGCCGAGTGTTTGAATGACGGGAACGGCATTGGCCGCTTCGACGTCGCAAGCGCCGAATCGAGAAGAGCTCTCATTTCTTCGGGGCGGCTGCCAGATCTGTGAGTATTGCGCGCCGCGTCTAAACGCTCTCCTTCCGTCATAGGATCTTGAGGACGGGAGGAGGTTTTTTCATGCTCAGAAATGACTATCGCCGCGCGCTGATCATGC
>CAKUAV010000150.1 GCA_934636425.1 uncultured Clostridia bacterium | reverse complement strand
GGTGGGGGTGGCAGTGGCGGGGAGCTTGCTCTCCCGTCCACCAGCTTGTCAAAAACTTTTTTGACAAGCTGAAACCGCCCGTTGAACGGGTGGTTTGCTCCTGCCCTATAAGGGCTTAGCTCTTGCGGTCGCCTTCTAAAAAGAGCATCGAGAAAATGATCAATCGCACTTCCCGCTTCGCAAATCCCCTTCTTGGAGATTCATTCGAACTTCTCTCGTACCCTGCATTGTCAATATCTTGTACCCCGTGAAGCCGCATCCGTCATGCGGCGCTATGGCTTTTGCTGAAGCGCTTTTTCATAACTCTCAGCTGAAGTGAGAGGCATAGCGTCTATTGGGCTGCCAGCAAACCCGCCGGCCGAGGAAACATTTCCCCGACCGGCGGTCTTTTTGATGCGGCATGGCGCCTTATTTCAGTTCCAGCTTCACAGTTTTGGCGTGGCCGTAGATATAGTAGGTCAGCGTGGCCGAGCGCTGATAGCCGGAGGCGGCGCTGCGGTCGACCAGCAGCGAAAACGACACGAGCGACTGATTGAGCGCGGGCACGTCGCTGATCGTGGGCTTGACCATCAGCACGTCGCCGGCCTGACTGGTCAGCTGTATGTCAATCCACTCGAGCGGGAGAACGTCGCGGTTGCTGATCTTCACCGTATAGGTGACGAACTCATACTGCTCCGCCGCGCCGATGTTTGAAATATCATAGCACACGACCGAATCGCCGCCGCTTTTCGCCGCGCTGACCACGCCGTTAAAGGCGTCGCTGCGGTCGAGCGCGGATTCCACCTGATAGCCCTGATAGGACACCGACGCGTCGGCTGCCCAGACCACATAGCCCGCAAAGAGCACGGCCAGCACCGTCACAACCGCCAGAAATTTGACAAACGCTTTCATTCTTATCTGTCTCCCCGTTTTTGTTATCCCGCACAATCATACCATGCGCGTCCCGCTCTGTCTATATACAGGACGCGAAAAAAATCCTTTTTGTTCCATGAGTTTCTCAAATAATAACACAAAAGAGCAATCTCCGTCCCACTCTTTGCGGTATTCTATAGTATAGGATTTTCAGCGGCGTTTTTTTGCCGCATCATATAACGTTGAACGGAGGGACCGCCATGGCCTCGAAAATGCTTCTGGTGGACGGCAACAGCCTGATGCACCGCGCGTTCCACGCACTGCCCGTCATGACCAGCGACAGCGGCGAGTACACCAATGCGCTGCACGGCTTTTTAATGATGCTCCTGCGCGTCATCGCCGACGAAAAGCCCGACCTGTGCGCCGTGGCGTTCGATCTGCACGCGCCGACGTTCCGTCATATCAAATATGACGCCTACAAGGCCGGCCGCGCGCCCACGCCCGACGAACTGCGCGCTCAGTTTGCCACAATCCACGATGTGCTGAACGAAATGCACATACGCATCATCGAACTGGAGGGCTACGAGGCCGACGATCTGCTGGGCACGCTCTCGCTCAAGTGCGAAGAGCAGGGCATCGACTGCCTGATCATCACCGGCGACCGCGACGCGTTCCAGCTCTCCGGCGCGCACACGACCATACTCTACACAAAGCAGGGCATCAAGGACACCGAGCGCGTCACGCCCGATTTTATCCGCAGCCGCTGGAATCTCACGCCCGCGCAGCTCATCGACATGAAGGGGCTGATGGGCGATGCTTCCGACAACATTCCCGGCGTTTCCGGCGTGGGCGAAAAGACCGCGCAGAAGCTCATCGAAAAATACGGCACGCTCGAAAACGTGCTTGACCGCGCCGACGACGATCAGAAGGGCAAGCTGCGCGAGCGGCTGCTCGAGGGGCGCGATTCGGCGCTGTTCAGCAAGTGGCTGGCCACGATCGACCGCCGCGCGCCGCTCGCCGTCGAGCCGGCCGACTGCCCCATCCACGCGCTCCGGGACGGCGTGCAGATCCTCAACCGGCTCCAGCTGCGGCAGGTGGTCTCCCGTCTGGACGCGCTGGGCGAGGCGGAGGATCTGAAGGCCGCCATTCACCTGCCCGCCGCCGAGGCCTGCGAGACGCTATCCGCAGACGCGCTCGTCGCCCGCCTCAATGCCGCGGACGGCGCGCTGATCGCCGTGTCTGTGGGCGCGTATCTGTGCGTCGCGACCGACGGCGGGCTCAGCGCCGCGGTCAGGCTGGGCGGCGACCTCATCGACCCGGGTCTCGGGGAGGCCGACGCGCTCGCCATGATCGCGCCCTGCCTCGACAAGGCGCGCCTTGTGGCCGTTCACGATCTCAAGCGGCTGCTCTCGCTGGGCTTTTCCTGCGCCGCGCCGGTGTTCGACGCGATGCTGGCGGGCTATGTGATCAACTCCCAGCGGCGCAGCTTCTCGCTCACCGCGCTGTGCGCCGATCAGCAGATCCCGCTGAACGAGGATTTCCCCGCGCCGGCGCTTTTGCGGCTCTATGTGCAGCAGCAGGCCGCCCTCCAGAAGGAGGGGCTCGAAAAGCTGCTTCAGGACGTGGAAATGCCACTCTCGCGCGTGCTGTTCCATATGGAGCGCGCGGGCGTGCTGACCGACAAGGACGCGCTGCTGGCGCTCTCGGACGAATTCAACGCGCAGATCGACGCGCTGCTTGGCGACATCCATAAGGAAGCCGGCGAGGAGCTGAACGTCAACTCCCCCAAGCAGCTGGGCGCGCTGCTCTTTGACAAAATGCAGCTGCCCGGCGGCAAAAAGACAAAGACCGGCTGGTCGACCAGCGCCGACGTGCTGGAAAATCTGGCCGACGGCTGCCCGCTGGTGGCCAAAATTCTCGAATACCGCAAGTACGCCAAGCTCAAGAGCACCTATGTGGACGCGCTGCTGCGCCTGCGCGGCAGGGACGGACGCATACACACATCGTTCGATCAGACGGCCACGGTCACCGGCCGCATCAGCTCGCTCGAGCCGAATCTGCAGAACATCCCCGTGCGCACGCCGCTGGGGCGCGAAATTCGCCGCGCCTTCATCGCCGCGCCGGGTCATGTGCTGGTGGACGCGGACTATTCTCAGATCGAGCTGCGCGTGCTGGCGCATATGTCGGGCGACGAGCGGCTGATCGCCGCCTTCAGAAACGGCGAGGACATCCACACGCGCACCGCCGCCGAGGTCTACGGCGTGCCGCTCGATATGGTGACGCACGACATGCGCTCCTCCGCCAAGGCCGTCAATTTCGGCATTGTCTACGGCATATCCGATTTCGGGCTGGCGCGCAACATCGGCGTCAGCCGCGCCGAGGCGAAGGGCTTCATCGAGCGCTATTTCGAGCGCTATCCTCAGGTGAAGCGCTATATGGACGACTGCAAGGCGCAGGGCTATGCGCAGGGCTATGTCGAAACGCTGCTGGGGCGGCGGCGCTATCTGCCCGAGCTGAACGACAAGAGCTTCAACATCCGCCAGTTCGGCGAGCGCGCCGCGATGAACAGCCCCATTCAGGGCACCGCGGCCGACATCATCAAGCTGGCCATGATCCGCACAGACGAGGCGCTGCGCGCACATAATATGAAGGCGCGGCTGATATTGCAGGTGCACGACGAGCTGATCGTCGAAGCCCCGCAGGAGGAAGCGCAGTCGGCCGCCTCGCTGCTCAAATCCTGCATGGAAAACATCGTCTCGCTCAGTGTGCCCCTGACCGCCGAGGTCAACATCGGGCGCAGCTGGTACGACTGTAAATAGGAGAGGAAGCGCACACCATGAACAAACCTTATGTCATCGGCCTGACAGGCGGCATCGGAAGCGGCAAGACCGCCGCGGCCGAGTTTCTCGCCGAGCGCGGCGCGACCGTCATCGACGCCGACGTGGAATCCCGCGCGCTGACCGCCGAGGGCGGCGAAGCGCTGCCCCGCATCCGCGAGGTTTTCGGGGACGGCGTATTCGATGAAAACGGTCTGCTCAACCGCCGCGCGCTGGGCAATATCGTCTTTGGCGACCGCGAGAAGCGTCTGGCGCTCGAGGCCATACTGCACCCGATGGTTCAGCACCGCATGATCAAAAAGATCCGTCAGGCGGGCGTCGAGGACGTGCCGTTCGTCTTTCTGAGCGTGCCGCTGCTGTTTGAAACGGGCATGGACGCGCTCTGCGACGAGACGTGGTGCCTGTCGGTGCCGGTCGAGGAGCAGATCAAGCGCGTCATGGCGCGCGACGACATGACCCGCGATGAGGCGATCGCGCGCATCGAGAGCCAGATGCCGCTCGATGAAAAGTGCCGCCGCGCTTCGCTGGTCATCCGCACCAACCGCCCGATCGAGGCCACGCAGGCCGAGCTGGCCTCTCTGCTGCGCGATCTGCGTCGGAGGCTCGGCTGATGGGCGCCGGCAGCCTTCCGCGCGCAAAGCGCCGCAATTACAAAAAGAAGAGCCCCTATGCGCGCCTGCTCATACTCATCCCCTGTCTGGCGCTGCTGATCGCGCTGGGCGTGTTCTATGTCGGCCGCTATCAGAAGATGCTCGCCTACCGGCAGTATCCGCTCTCCTATAAAGCGCTGATCGTCGAAAAGGCGGAGGAATTCAATCTTCAGCCGTGGCACGTCGCCGCGGTCGTGCGGTGCGAGTCGAGCTTCAATCCGGACGCCACATCGAATGTCGGCGCGTGCGGCCTGATGCAGATCATGCCCGAGACCGGCGCGTGGCTGGCCGGAAAATTCGGCGAGGAGGCCGATTTCGACACCGCCGCGCTGTACGATCCCGAAACCAACCTCAAATACGGCTGCTGGTTTCTGAACTGGCTGATGGAGCGCTATGACCAAAGCGTCGTGCTCGCCACCTGCGCCTATCACGCGGGACAGGGCACTGTGGACAAATGGCTGGCCGACCCCGCCGTATCAGCCGACGGCAAGACCATAGACCCCGCCAACGTCCCCTACGCCAGCACAAAGACGTACTTAAATCGCATACTGACGGCCTGCGACAAATATCAGGAGCTGTACGACTTTACGGCGCCGGACGAATCGCAGCAGTAAAAAACGCAGTTCCCGGCGAAAGCGGCTTTCCTCACGCGAAGGCCGCGCTTTTCCAAATCGGAGCGCATCTCAAAATGCCCGAAGGCGCGTTGATTTTTGAGTCGCTCGTCATGCAAGGAGTTTTTATCCATTATGAATCAGCGTCTGACGCGCGCGGCTGCGCTGCTGTTTGCCCTGCTTGTGCTCATGACCGGCTGCGGATCGAAATCGAATACGCAGCCCGTCGTGCTGATCACGCCCGAGCCGACCGAAAATGTGCCCAATGCGACCGTTCAGCCGGGCGGCGACGTGACCGTTTCCTCCGGCGCGGCGCTCAGCGTGGGCTATGTGGCCGCTCAGGGCAGCGATCTGCATCCGCTGCGCGGCAATGCGCGCGATCTGAGCAGCCTCAACAGCCTGGTCTTTGAAAGCCTCGTCGAGCTGGACGAAAACCGCCGCCCCGTCGCCCTGCTGTGCGACCGCTGGGAATACAGCACGGAGGAGGGCGTATGGTATTTTTACCTGCGCGACGGCATCGTCTTTCACGACGGCTCGCCGCTGACAGCCGACGACGTGGTGGCCAGCTATGAGGACATCATCATCAACAGCGAGATCAGTCCCTACTACAACCGCGTGCGCTACCTCAACGAGGTGAGCGCCGTGGACAATCTGACCGTGAAGGTGGTCACCGGCACATACGGCTACATGACGCTCTACGCCATGACGTTCCCCATCGTGCAGCGCTACACGCTGGACGCGCAGTATCCCAAGGGCACCGGCCCGTACTGGTATGTGTCCTACAACTCGTGGGGTCTGTTGCGCCTCGAGGCCAATCCGCTGTGGTGGAAAAAGCAGCCTGAGATCCGCAGCATCGACATAAAGCGCTACGACGAGGTCTCCGAGGCCATGGAAGCGCTGACCACCGGGGCGATCGACATGTTCCCCACGACGTCGTCCTCCGCCGCGCTGAGCCGCCAGCTGAGCGACCGCACCACAATGGACTATACCACGCTCACATGGGAGTGCCTTGTGCCCGATCTGCGCAGCAGCATCCTCTCCGACGTTCACGTACGCGAGGCGCTCATGTACGCCATCGACCGCACGTCGCTGGCCTCGACGGTCTATCTGGGCATGGTGCAGGAGAGCGAGGTGCCGGTCATTCCGGGCAGCTGGCTGTACGAAACGCAGTCGGCGCGCTACAATTACAATCCCGAGCGCGCGCTTCAGCTGCTCTATGACGCGGGCTGGTCGGACACCAACGGCGACGGCATACTCGACCGCGTCAAGGACGGACTGTGGGAGGATCTGGAAATCAATCTGGTCACCTACAACGAGCCGACAATCGCCAGCCGCCAGAAGGCCGCCGAGCTGATCGCCTCCCAGCTGCGCATCATCGGCGTCCGGGTCAACGTGACGGTCTCCTCGCGCGCGAAGGTCATAAAGACCATCAACAGCGACACCGGCTTCAGCATGGCGCTGGTGGGCTTCAACCTGAGCTACATACCCGATCTGTCCTATCTGTTCAAAAGCGGCGCGAACGGCAACTGCTCGTTCTATGAGAGCGAGAAGATGGACAATCTGCTCGCGCAGGCCAAGTCGGCCGCCGACGCGGACGAGCTGAAGGCCACGCTGGCCGATATTCAGCTGCTCGTGACCGAGGATCTGCCGCTGCTCGGGCTGTTCTTCCGCTCGGGCACGCTGATCAGCCGGGTCGGCCTGGGCGGGCTTTCCGGCATCCGCGAGGACAACTATCTGCGCGGCATAGACGCTGTGACGCTCGACTGAGCGGCAAAACGACATGAGCAGATATACGCCCCTGTGGCGGTGGATCGCGCAGAACGGCCAGTCGCCCTGTATGCTGACATTTGCGCAGATTGAGAGCATCCTCGGCTTTCCAATCGATCACGCCTTTCTGACGTTCAAGAAGGAGCTGACCGAGTACGGCTACGCGGTCACGAAAATCTCGATGAAAGCGCAGAGCGCGCTCTTTGAGCGGCTGTAGCGCGGCAGGTTCATGCGCCTCTTTTTCGCTCCCATGCCG
>CAKUAV010000149.1 GCA_934636425.1 uncultured Clostridia bacterium | reverse complement strand
CTTTTGAGCGCCGATACCGTGCAGACTCAGGTGGCTGTGTGCTATTACGAGAGCGTGAGCGATCAGTGGCTCATGGCCATACCGATCAGCGAGCCGGCGAGCGACGACGTGATGGCGCTCGTGCTGATGAGCAGCGACCTTTCGACATTTTCAGGCTACGCGGCGCTGAGCTGGGCCGAGGTGAACGACGGCGTGGCGCTGTCCGATTCGGTCTACTGGAACACGGAATACAGTGCCGGCAGCGCCGTGCTCTACGCCGACTGACGCGCATTGCCGACAATGATATAAGAGCGCTCCGGCGCGGGATTGTCCTGCGTCGGAGCGCCTTTTTGCGTGATTTTCAGCGCGCCTCGAAGAGCTTCTCGAGCGGCAGACCAAACGCTCTTTCGCTGCTTGAAGCCATGCCTTCAGCTCGCCGCCCGTCAGTGCTGACGGATCGGTTCATCTCCCGCCGTGCAGAGATTGCTCGTCAGCACATTCACAAGGCCGTCCTTTCGCGCGACGTCGATCACGGGACAGTCGGGGTTCTTGTTGACCACGTTCGATATGACCGAATCGCGCAGATAGCCCGCCACGATGACGGCGCGGCGGCTGTCGCAGACGATGTTTGAAATCGTGATATGCCGCATTCCGTCGACCGGATTTTTGCCGTAAGCGCCGTCCGCTTCGCCCAGCAGCAGCACGCCGCCCGCGCGGAAGCCCTCGGGGGACGCGTCGATCACGCCGTCGATGACGATGTTGTAGATTTTTGCGTTTGCGGGCAGAAGCCGGATGTGGAAGCACACGCCGCCCTTCGAACAGCCGACGACATTGCGTATGACGACGTCGTGAATATCGCGTTCGCGGCGGCTCCAGTCGCTGTGCATGACGTGGGTTGTGCGCAGACTGCCGCCGGGGTAGAGCCGATCGCCGGCGATTGCGGTGAGCGCCACCAGATCGTCGCCCGTGCCGCCGGTGATGTCGGAAATGACGACGTCGTGGCAGCCGTTGCGCAGGTCTATGCCGTCCTGATTTTCCATGTTCTGCGTCAGGCCGTCAATGTCCTTGGCCATGCATGCGTCAAAGTCGATCTTTTCGATGCGGCCGTGCGCGCACGCCTCGCAGGAAATGCCCCAGCCGTGCGAGTCGACAATGCGCAGATTCTCGATGGAGAAGCGCTCGACGTTGGCCAGCAGTATGCCCACGCCGCGCCAGTCCCCGAAGTGCGATTCGTCGGGATCGAGCGCGTCCGTGCCGTAGGAGTGATTGTGCGCATCCCAGAAATCGAGCTGGCCGGACGCGCGGCGCTCCTCGGGAATCCAGTCGGCCAGGCGGAGGAGATCCTCGTCCTTTTTCGGGCAGGGGCAGGCGAGGATTTTTGAACCGTCGCCCGTGGCGCGCGGATGATCCGCGCCGACGAGCGTACACAGCCCTTCTCCGCGAATGTGAATGTTTGAGATGCGCTCGGGATCGGGAAAGCCGAAGCCGCAGTTGGCGCTGCGGAAAAAGTTGTCGCGGCAGCGGTCGGACAGCTTGATCGCGGCGTTTCGCAGTATGACGGTGGTGTTGGCGGGAAGCAGTACGGCGCGGTCGATGAGCCAGTAATCGCGCTCGGGCTCAATGCGTGAGCGGCGCGGCGGGACGAGCAGTATGCCGTCCGCATCCAGCGCGCGCAGTGCGCTCTCGAAGGCTTCGCTGTCGGTTGGGGCATGGAAATCGTTGAGGTTGATCATGGCTTATTCATCCCTTCGCTGTGTCGAATGATGCGATGCTTCATTTATTATAGCATATCGGGCGGCGTCTGGAAAGAGAAAAGACAAAATGCGCCGCAAAATTCCATATAAAAGGAAAGAACGGCAGGTAAAAACTTGTGTACGGCCACAAATTGTATTGGAAGCCGCCGCCTGAACGCTTGCTTTTTGAGGAGAGTGATTGTATAATAGACGGGAATGTCGAACGGTATGCCTGCGCGGCACTGTCGAAATATATCATTTGCGCGCTTTATCTGTGAAGCGCTCATAGGCTCTGGGAGGACACGGACATTGGGAGATGTAAATCAGGTTCAGGGAAAGCTGCCGCTTCTGCCGCTGCGCGGACTGGCCGTCTTTCCCAATACGACGGTTTGTATAGATGTGGGGCGCGACCGCTCGCTTTCCGCGCTGGAAGAGGCGATGGAGGGCGACCGGCACATACTGCTCGTGGCGCAGCGCAATGTGAACTGCGATCAGCCCGAGCGCGCCGATCTCTATACAATGGGCACGGTCGCCAAGGTGCGCCACGTCATGCCCGCGGGCGACGACGTTGTGCGGCTGGTCTGCGAGGGCGAAAGCCGCGCGATGCTGCTCGATATGAACGACGCGAAAAATCACTGGTCGGGCAACTATGTCACCGTCGAGAGCGATACGACGGGCGATGAAACCGAGATGATCGGCTATGCCGAGCGCGCAAAGACGCTCTTTACGCTTCTGGCGCGCGAGCGCGGGCAGGTGTCCGGCGAGATGGTGCAGATGGTTGAAAGCGAGACGAATCCCGGCACGCTGGCCGACGTGATCGCCGCCAACTCTCTGCGCAAAATGCAGGACAAGCAGGAAATTCTCGAATGCCGCAGCGTTCTTCTGCGGCTCAAGCTGCTCTGCGCGATGCTGCGCGATGAAAACGAGCTGGCGCGCATAGAGCATGAAATCGAAGAAAAGACCAAGGCGAACGTCGAGGAGCATCAGCGCGAGTATTATCTGCGCGAGCAGCTCAAGGTCGTTCAGGAAGAGCTGGGCGACGACGAGACCGGCCGCATCGAGGAGATGCGCGGCCGCCTTGAAAAATCCAAAATGAACGACGAGGCGCGGGAAAAGACGCGCCGCGAGATCGATCGCCTGGCCGGCATGCCCACGGGAACCCCCGAGCAGGTGGTGTGTGAAAACTATATCGACTGGATGCTGGATATGCCCTGGGGCATTGAGACGGCAGGCAGGATCGACGTGAGCAAGGCGCGCAAGGTGCTGGAGGCCGACCACTACGGCCTTGAAAAGGTCAAGGAGCGCATACTCGAGTATCTGGCGGTCTGTCAGGTGCGCGGGGATATGAAGAGCCCGATACTCTGCCTTGTGGGCCCGCCCGGCGTGGGCAAGACGTCCATCGCCGCCTCGATTGCGCGCGCGCTCAAGCGCAAATATGTGCGCGTGGCGCTGGGCGGCCTGCATGACGAAGCCGAGATCCGCGGCCATCGCCGCACCTATATCGGCTCTCAGCCCGGCCGCATCATGGCGGGACTGCGGCAGTGCAAGACGGCCGACCCCGTGTTCCTGTTCGACGAGATCGACAAAATGGCCAGCGATTTTAGAGGCGATCCGGCCTCGGCCATGCTGGAGGCGCTCGATCCCGCGCAGAACAACACGTTCACCGATCATTATCTCGATGCGCCGTTCGATCTGTCAAAGGTGCTGTTCATCACCACGGCCAACAGCGCGGAGGACATCCCGGAGGCGCTGCTCGACCGCATGGAGCTGATCGAGGTGCCCGGCTATACGCTGGAGGAGAAGGTGCAGATCGCCAAGAAGCATCTCCTGCCCCGCCAGCTCAAGGATCACGGCCTCAAGCGCGGCATGCTGAAGCTCGGCGACAAGACGATCTCCGCCATCATCGACGGCTATACCCGCGAGGCCGGCGTGCGCACGCTGGAGCGCGAGATCGGCCGCCTCTGCCGAAAGACCGTCATGAAGATGCTGGAGGCGGAGGAGGGCGAGAAGTTCGCGCTGACCGTAAAGCCGGACGAGCTGAACGCCTATCTGGGCGTGTGCAAATTCCTGCCGGACGACGTGGATCGCGAGCCGGCGGTGGGCGTTGTCAATGGTTTGGCATGGACGCAGGCGGGCGGCACGACCATGCCGATCGAGGCGGTCGTCATGCCCGGTCAGGGCGCGATTGAAATGACCGGCCGTCTGGGCGACGTCATGAAGGAGTCGGCGCGCGCGGCGCTGAGCTTCATAAGGGCGCATTCGGCGCAGTACGCTCTGGAAGAGGATTTCTATAAGAAGTATGACATACACATCCATGTGCCCGAGGGCGCAGTGCCCAAGGACGGCCCGTCGGCGGGCGTGGCGCTGGCCTGCGCGGTGCTCTCGGCATTGACCGGGCGCGCGGCGCGGCAGGATGTGGCCATGACCGGCGAAATCACGCTGCGCGGGCGCGTGCTGCCCATCGGCGGCGTGAAGGAAAAGCTGCTGGCGGCCTACAGACTGGGCATCGTGACGCTGCTCCTGCCCAAGGCCAACGAAAAGGATCTGGAAGAGCTGCCTGCAAACATTCGCCAGAAGCTCGACATTCACCTCATGACTCAGGCGGAGGAGGCCATCGCGCTGACACTTCTGCCGAAGGCGTAATTCGAACAAAGACCATCGGACAGACCGCATTTTCGGCCTGTCCGATCTCGTCGGAGGGAAAATATGGTTATAAAAAAAGCACAGTTTATCACGTCGCTGGACGCCTTCCGCGATTATCCGGGCATTGGCAGGCCGGAAATCGCCATGGTGGGCAAGAGCAATGTTGGAAAATCCTCGATGATCAACCGGCTGACCAACAACGGAAAACTCGCGCGCACTTCGGCCGAGCCGGGAAAGACCCGGCTCATCAACCTGTTTAATCTCAATGATGAAATCGTGCTGGTCGATCTGCCGGGCTACGGCTTTGCCAAGGTTTCGCGCGGCGAAAAGCAGCGCTGGGCGGGCATGATCGAGGGCTATCTGGCGCAGAGCGCGAATTTGAAGCGCGTGCTCATGCTGGTGGATATGCGCCATCAGCCGACGAACGACGACGTCGATATGGTCAACTATCTGCGCCATTACGGCATACCGTTTACCGTCGCCGCGACTAAGGCCGACAAGCTCTCGCGCGCCGAAAAGAGCCGCAGCATCCCGGTCATATGCCGGACGCTGGCCGTTCAGCCGTGGGAGGTCATACCGTTCTCCTCGGAGGACGGCACCGGGCGCGAGAAGCTGCTCGATTTGCTGGACACGCTCCTGCCCGCGCCGGATGCGCAAACGCCGCCCCAATGTTGCCAACAGGAATGAAATGTGATACAATACCATTGAAAAAAACACGCATGACAAGAGGATGATGAGCTTTGCCGCACAATGACGACGCTTTTGCAACGATGCTCCTGATGAGCCAGCTTTCGGCCAGCCGCGATGAGATTGTCCGTCCGCTCAGCACAGCCGAGTTCTACAGCCTGCGCGACGCAGTGGGACGCTGCGGCCTGGGCAGTCTGGGCAGTTTGATCGGCATGGATTTGAGCGCCATACGGCGGTCGCTGGGGCTGGAGGAGAGCGAGGCCTACCGGCTGTGCGTGCTGCTCAACCGCGTCATGCCGCTGAGCTATGCGCTGGAGCGCTTCACGGAGGGCGGTCTGGACATCGTCACGGTCGACGAGGCCGACTATCCCGAGCGCATGCGCGGCAGACTCGAGCGAAAAGCGCCGCCCATGATCTATTCGTGCGGCGACAAATCGCTCGCGTCAGGCAGTTCCATGGCCATTGTCAGCAACACCTGTGCGCGGCCGGATGTGCTGGAATGCGCGTGCGAGCTGGCGGCGCGCGCGTGCAGCGCGGGCATTTCGATCGTGACGGGCGGCGAGAGCGGCTTCGGGCGGCTGATGGAGCGCGAAGCCCTGCAGGAGGGCGGAAGCGTCATATCATTTCTGGCCGAATCGCTGCTGGAGCGCGTCTATCAGCCCGGTCTGGGCGAGATGATCGCCACGCGGCGGGCGCTGGTCATGTCGATGATCCATCCCGAGGCAAAGTACACCGCCACGCACGCGCTGGAGCGCAACAAGTGCCTCTATGCGCTCTCGAACGCGGCGTTCATCATTTCCTGCGAAAAGGGGCGCGGCACAACGTGGGAGGGCGCAAGCTCCGCGCTGCGCAACGGCTATTGCGAGAGGCTGTACGTCTGGGACAACCCCGATATTCCCGGGAATCGCGAGCTGATTGCCCGCGGCGCGATCGGATTCCACAGCCCGCACGAGCTGCCGCTCAGCGAAATGAAACGGACATGGGAAGCGCCGGATTTTGAGCAGATGAGCATGTTCTGAAGCGGCCTTTACAAATAAGCTGAAACGCGAGGGAAGAAGCCATGGTCAAAGTGTTTCTGGATACGGACATCGGCCCGGACTGCGACGACGCGGGCGCATTGCAGCTGCTCCACACGCTGTGCGCACAGGGCAGGGCGCAGCTGCTGGGCGTGACGCACTGCACGAGCAATCCGCACGGACTGCCGGCCGTTTCGGTCATCAACCGCCATAACGGGCGCGAGGTTCCGCTGGGCACGACGCGCCGGGAGGGCTTTCTTGCCGACGGCGACCGCTATAACAAAGCGCTGGACGAGCGGTACGACCACGAATTCAAGGACGGCCGCGAGCAGCGCGACGCGCGCGAGGTGTTCAGAGAGGTTCTGGCCGGGCAGGACGATCAGAGCGTGACAGTCGTCGCCATCGGGCCGCTGAACAACATTGCGGATTACATCGCGACGGAAGAGGGCAGAGCGCTTGTGCGCAAAAAGGTGCGCAGTCTGGTGTGCATGGCAGGGCGCTTTGACAGCCTGACGCCCGAATGGAATGTCGAAATGGACGTGCCGGCTGCGAAAAGCGTGGTTGAACACTGGCCGACGCCCATCGTCTTCTGCGGCTGGGAGGCGGGCGGTTCCGTCATAACCGGCGCGGCGCTCGAAGGCCGGGCGGGGCATCCCGTGCGCGAGGCCTACAGCCTGTATACAAACGGCTCGCTGCGCCGTTCGAGCTGGGATCTTCTGACTGTGCTCTATGCCGTACTGGGCGAGAGCGGATGGATTCGCGCAAGTGAGCCCGGCGTGATTTCCGTTCAGGACAGCGGCGCGACGGCGTTTGAAGCCTGCGCCGACGGCCGGCATCGCTACACGATTAACGGCGTCTCCGATGAAAAGCTGGCCGGCTGTCTGAATGCGCTGCTGTAAAACAGACTTCGGTATGTTATATAAAGAACAGACCAAGGTCGTTCTTTATATAAC
>CAKUAV010000148.1 GCA_934636425.1 uncultured Clostridia bacterium | reverse complement strand
ACTGCACAAAGACGATCGTCTTGGGATGCTTGCCGTCGGAGGGGCGCAGCAGCGTGCCCTTGGTGGGGCCGGCCGCGGCCGCCGTCTTGCGGAATGTGGCCTCGTGCATACGCGGAGAGCAGGAGCAGACCACAATGCCGGTGAGCTTGTACTCGGCGATGGCGCTGCGGATCTTCGCCTGTCCCACTTCGGAACACATATACTGGTAATCGGTCGCGTAGACAACGCCGCTCTCGTGGCTCATGGCCTCGGCTACCGCCTTGACGTCCACAGTGGCCGCGATGTTGCTGCCGCACCAGCAGACAAATACGCCTATCCTTTGCATTTCGTTCTACGTCTCCTTATTTGCTGTACTTGCGCATCGCGCTGACCAGCGCCTGCTGCGGAATGGAATCGTCCTCATTCACGAAGGCGGGCAGATCGTCGCTCTTCATGTGGTTCATGCCCTGCTGGCGGATGACCATCAGGCGCACCGCCTCGATGAGCCTGGACGGCTCGACGTTGCGCGGGCAGCGCTCCAGGCACGCAAAGCAGGTCAGGCAGCGATAGAGCGATTTCGACTTCATCAGCTCTTCAATGCGGCCCTTTTCAACCATGGCGACAAACTGATGCGGATGATATTCCATCTCGTCGTACGCGGGACACGCGCCCGAGCACTTGCCGCACTTCATGCACTTGCGGGGATTGACGCCGCTGATCTCGAGGATCGTCTGGCGCAGCTCCATATTCTGATCCATGCCGTTAACCCTCCTTCACGCCCAGCGCCTCGGCGAGCAGCTCGGTGAAATACACCGTGGGCAGCTTCTTTTCGGGCGCGTTCTGCCTGAGATTGTACATGCACAGAGGACATGCGGTGATGATCATCTCAGCGCCCTTTTCCGCGGCGGAGGCGTGGATCTTTGCCACCTGATTGCGCGCCTCGTCGCGGCATTCCAGCGCGACATAGCCGCCGCAGCACTCATTGCGGTATGGATAGACGACCGGCGTGGCGCCGATGGCCTTGATGAAGTCCTCGATGATCGTGGGGTTCTCCGCATCGTCGAAGGCCATCTGGCGGCTCGGGCGCAGCAGCAGGCAGCCGTAGTAGGCGGCGATCTTTTTGCCCTTGAGCGGATTGACCACGCGCTTCTTCAGCTCGTCAAAGCCCAGCCTGTCGCGCAGCACCTCAAGATAATGGAGCACTTCGGTCTCGCCCGAATACGGCTCGTCCAGCTGCAGGTAGTTGTTGGCCTTTGTGCGGAAGTTCTCGTCGGCCTTGATGTCCTCGTTGGTGCGCTTGATGACGTGATGGCAGGCCGAGCAGAGCGTCACCAGCGCGTCGCCGCGGTCGCGGGCGGCGGAAAGAGCGCGCACGGCGGACAGGCGCGTGGCGATCTCGTCGCTGGCCTGCGGATAGACCGCGCCGCAGCACTGCCACTCGTCCAGCTCGTCCAGCTGAAGCCCCAGCGCCTCAAACGACTTGCGCGCGTACTCGTCCAGATCACGCGCCTTGTTCTTGAGCGTACATCCCGGATAGTAGCTAAATTTCATATTGTTTACTCCTTGCCGGCGCGTCAAAACGCCGTTCTCTGAAGCGTGCTTCGGTGAGAACGGCGATTCCGGCGCCGTTTTATGGTCAATAGGTCAGCGCTTCCATGGCCGCCTTCATGGCGCGGCCGCTCGCGCGCAGCTTTTCGATCTCCTCGTCGGTCATGCTGACGAGCAGCTTGCCCTTGATGCCGTGCGGGCCGACGATGCAGGGTGTGCTGATGCACACGTCGTCCACGCCGTACTCGCCGTGCATCATCGTGGAGACGACCGCCACGCCGTTGTCGCAGCGATCCAGCATCTCAATGATGCGGCACACGGACACCGCGATGGCGTAGTAGGTCGCGCCCTTGCGCTTGATGACCATGCCGCCGCTGTCGCGCACATACTTGACGATCTCGTCATAGTTGATGTCGAACTTGCGGCCGTCGAAGGCGCCGTTGCAGTAGTCGTCGATCTTCACGCCGGCCACAGTCGCCATGGACCACGGCACGAACGAGGAATCGCCGTGCTCGCCCAGCACGAAGGCGTGAACGTCCTTCTGGTTGACGTCCAGCTTCTCGGCCAGCGTGGCGCACAGGCGGGCGGAATCCAGCTGCGTGCCCGAGCCGATGATGCGATGCTCGGGAATGCCGGAAATCTTGGTGAACACATAGGTCAGGATGTCGACGGGATTGCTGACGATGATATAGATCGCATTGGGGGCGTATTTGGTGATCTGCTCCGTGATGCTCTTGAGGATGTTGACATTGGTCTGCGCCAGCTCGAGCCGGGTCTGGCCGGGGCGGCGGGCAATGCCGGAGGTGATGACCACGATGTCGGAATTGGCCGCATCCGGATAATCGCCGGCGTGCACGAAAACCGGCTCGCAGACGGGCGTCGCCTGATAGATGTCCATGGCCTCGCCCAGCGCCTTTTCCTTGGCGACGTCGACGAACAGAATCTCGGACGCCAGACCCTTGACGGCCAGCGTAAAGCCGATCGTCGCGCCCACATTGCCGGCTCCAATGATGGTAACCTTCTTGCCCATGTTGATCCCTTCCTTTTTTCGATGAATCGCTCTTTATGCTTTTTCAGTTTACGATTACATTTTATCAGACGGTCATGCAATTTTGAAATATAAACTCCGAATGTTGATATTCAATTATCAATTCGCATGCCGCGAACCGGCCGCCCCATCGCGTTAATTTCGGATCTGTATCTGATAATAAATGGCTTTATCGGGTCATTGTTTCCCTGTTTTTGGGGTTTTCTGTTATTTCCTGATTTTTCGACAAAAAAATCTCTCAGAATACTGATATTCCATTTTGGAATATGATTTTTATTCAGCGTTCGCTCGCCCGGAATGTCACCTCGTTCTTGGCCGAATAGAGCCGGTTGACGAAGCGGCGCTCCAGATCGCCCAGCGTTTTGCCGCGGCGGAATATCAGCACGTCCTTCCAGCGGCGGGCCGTGCCGGGGCAGCGGCGCTGAACCAGACCGAATCGGGTCAGGCGCTTTGACGGCGTCGGCGAGACCCACAGATACGCCTCGGGCATGATCGAGAGCAGCTCCAGCCGCTCGGACTGCGCGTTGACGAATATCACGCGGCTGTCGCGATCCCTTTCGTCCTCTCCGCCGGTCAGATAGGGCGCGCGGCCGTCGTCGGACTGTATTTCGATATATCCCTCCAGCCTGTCCTCGCTGAGCCGGTCGATCGCGGCGATGGGACTGTTCTCCCCCACGAGTATCAGCGGCTCGAATTCCCAGATGACCTCGCTCATCAGGCCGTTGTTTTTGAGATAATCGGCAAAATACGTCTCGCGCGCCGCGCTGTAGCGTATCACCGCCAGCTTGTAGCGCCCGTCCTGAACGCCGCGCATGGCCTGCATGGCGTCGGTCTCCTCGACGCTGAGCCGCGCGCCGGGCTCGATCTTCGTATCGGCCGCCAGCGCGAGCAGTCCCTGCAGCAGATAGTCGGCGTGCGGCAGCGCCGCGCTGAGCATGCGGGCGTGGCCGTCGTCCGGCCGCGAGAGGCGCTCCATCTTGTCCACCTGAGCCAGCGCCTCCTTGGCATAGTTCAGGAACTGCGCGCCCTTTTCCGTGGCCACCGTGCCGCGCGGCGTGCGCTGGAAAATCGTGATGCCCAGCGTGTCCTCCAGCTCCTTTATGACCTTGCTGATCGTGGGCTGGCTGATGTACAGGTTTTCCGCCGCCTGTGAAATCGAGCCCGTGCGCTCAACCTCCACCGCATAGCGGAAATGCTGCGTGTTCATGCGCTTTCCCTCCCCTTGCCGGCTTTCAAAAAGCGGGGCGCCGGTTTCATCTCCGCCGCCCCCGCGTCCGCCGCTGTCAGCCTTCGCCCTCCGGCAAAGACCTCGCGCGGTTTTCTATCCTTTATAATATGCGCCCGACGGCGCTCTGACTGCCGAAAAAACCTTGGAGAGCTCGAGATGGTCAAAGCTCTCTCGAGCTTTTAATCGTGCCCGCGGCGTATGCGGCGGGTGCGGGACGATTGAAAGCGGCGGAAAATCTCATTTTCCAGAGCAAAGTCCGTTCCCTTACAGTTTTTGCGCTCGGAAATCTGAAATATTTCAGCAAAAACTGGCAGGGGGCGGCAGTGGCGGGAGAGCTTGCTGCCTCGTCCGCCAGCCTGTCAAAAACCATTTCGACAGGCTGCTCACCCGACGGCGCTTCCGCATTCCGCGCAGGCTGCAAGCGCGTTCGGCGCAATGCCGCCGCTTTTACGCCTTTTCCGCACGCGTCAGCCGCGCCACGCACTCGACGTGCTCCGTCTGCGAGAACATATCGACGGGCTGAATGTAATCGAGGCGATATTCGTCGTTTTCCGTCAGACACTGTATGTCGCGCGCCATCGTGCCGGGATTGCAGCTGACATAGACCACGCGCGGTATCCTGCCCTTCACGATCGCCGAAAGCAGCCGCTCGTCAATGCCCTTGCGCGGCGGATCGACCACCAGCACATCCGGCCTCATGCCCCTGTCGACCAGCTCAGACACCTTCACGCCCGCATCGCCCGCGTAAAATTCGGTCTTTTCCCACAGCCCGTTTCGATTCGCATTCTCCTTGGCGTCATCGACCGCGCCCTCGTTCAGCTCCACGCCGACCACCTTTGCGGCGTCGCGCGCGAGCGCCAGCGAAATCGTGCCGCAGCCGCAGTAGGCGTCCAGCACGAGCTCTCGCCCCGTGAGCGCCGCGGCCTGACGCACAAACTCATAGAGCTTTTCGGTCTGCACCAGATTGACCTGAAAAAACGTGCGCGGTGAAATCTCGAAGGACAGACCGTCCAGCCGGTCGGTGAGCACGCGTCTTCCCGCCAGCAGCGTACAGCGGCCGTCAAAGGCGTCCACTGGCCTTTCATTCAGCGCAATCTGATACAGCGATTGAATCCTGTCGCCAAATTCAGCCGCGAGCATACTGATCAGCTGATCGGCGGCCTTGAGCCGCTTCGCCATGGTGGAAACAATCAGCATCAGCGTGCCCGCGCGGCTGATCCGCGTCACGACATAGCGTATGCCGCCCGCCGATCTGGGCTCGTCGAACGCCGAAACGCAATAGGCGTTCATCCATCTGTCGACAACGCCCAGCGCCCGCGTGCTCAAATCGTCGTGCAGCAGGCAGTCCTGCATCGGCAGCACGGTGTGAGATTTTCTCTCGAACACGCCCACGCGCGGTATGCCCGTTCTGGCGTCGGTCGCCACGGCAAACTCGCCCTTGTTGCGGTATTTCCACGGCTTGGGCGACGCTTCCGTCGGATAGATGCAGACGTCCTTCTGCTTGCCGATGCGCTCGATCTGCTGCGCGACCACCCACCGCTTCATCTCCAGCGACAGCTTGTATGTCATGTGCTGCGTCTTGCAGCCGCCGCACCGGCCATAGAGCGGACAGACCGGCCGCACGCGCTCGGGCGACGCCTGAAGAATCTCCCGTATCCGCCCGTGCAGAATGCGTTCGCTCCGGCGCACAATCTCAACGTCGATCACTTCTCCCGGAATCGCCATGGGGACAAAAACCACAAGGCCGTCCTCCGTGCGCCCGACGCCCTGCATTTCCGTGCCGATGCCGGTGATTTCCAGAATCATCCGTTTCCCTCCGTTACAGAGACAGCGTCGTGACGAGCTGCTTGAGCTCCGCATTGAGCGGCCGCTTGACGCCCTGAATCTCGGCGATGGGCGCTTCGATCACGCGGTTCTCCTGCACGCCGACCACCAGACCGCCCCGGTCGTCGCGCAGCAGCTCCACAGCGCGGCTGCCCAGACGCGCCGCCAGTATGCGGTCGTAGGCCGAGGGCGTGCCGCCGCGCTGGATATAGCCCAGAACGGTCGCGCGCGTCTCATGGCCGGAGAGCACCTCGATGATCTCCGCCACCTTGGAGCTGGTCAGCTTGTCGCCGCGTATGTCGGAGAGCGCCTCATGACGCTCGCAGATGGCGGGCAGATCGCTGGTGAGCGACGAGAACGCGCCCTCTGCGAATATAATGATGGTGCTGCGCTTGCCGTTCACCACGCCCCACTTGATGCGCGCGGCCACTTCCTCAACCGACCACTTGACCTCGGGCACCAGCGCAAATTCCGCGCCGCAGGCCAGCGCCGTGTGTATGGCGATGTCGCCGCAGCCGCGCCCCATGACCGTGACCAGACTGGCGCGCTCGTGCGACTCGCTGGTCTCGCGGATGTGGTTGACGCACTCGCAGGCGGTGTTGACGGCGGTGTCGAAGCCCAGCGTCGTGTCGGTATAGGACAGATCGTTGTCGATCGTGCCGGGAATGCCGATCACCGGAAAGCCCAGCGTGTTGAGGGCGTTCGCGCCGGCAAAGGAGCCGTCGCCGCCTATGACCACCAGGCCCTCTATGCCCAGAGAGCGCATATTGTCTATGGCCAGCTGCTGATACTTGGGCTGCGTAAACTCCTTGCAGCGCGCGGTCATCAGCACGGTGCCGCCGCGATGGACGATGCCGCTGACCTTTCGCGCCGTCATGAGCGTGTAATCGTCCTCGGGATTGAGATTCTGCATCAAAAGGCCGTTATAGCCGCGCTTTATGCCCACAACCGACATATCGTTGGCCGTGGCCGTCCTGACGACGGCGCGGATGGCCGCGTTCATGCCCGGCGCGTCTCCGCCGGACGTCAAAACACCGATTCTCTTCATGAACGTTTTCCTCCCGTACAAACGGTTACAGTCCCCATTCAAGCAGTGCCTTTCTGGCTTCCCGCGCCTCCGAGGAGAGCGCCAGCACCTCATAGACCTGCTCCTCTGCTTCGCCCGAGAGCGATCTGATCTGGATCATAAATCCCTCGCCCGTCAGCTTCTCACAGGTTTCGCGCGCCTTTCTTTCGCCATGGACCATCTGGATGACCACCCAGACCGCACTCTTCTTCATGACTGTTCCCGCCCTTCCCGGTCGCCCGGGGAATGTGATTCCCAAAAATAGTCAGAGCATTAATCAAAACGAGGGAGCCGCAACCCAGGCTGCAGCTCCCTCGCAGTATTGACGCTTAGGCCTTGCCGTTGCAGCCCAGGACGTCGACCAGC
>CAKUAV010000147.1 GCA_934636425.1 uncultured Clostridia bacterium | reverse complement strand
GGCTACAACTACGAGGACGCCGTCCTCATCAGCCAGCGCCTGGTCAAGGAGGACGTGTACACCTCCATACACATCGAGGAATACGAGTCCGAGGCCCGCGACACCAAGCTGGGGCCGGAGGAAATCACCCGCGACATCCCCAATGTCGGCGACGACGCGCTGCGCGATCTGGACGAGCACGGCGTGATCCGCATCGGCGCGGAGGTTCGCGCGGGCGACATACTGGTGGGCAAGGTCACGCCCAAGGGCGAAACCGAGCTGACCGCCGAGGAGCGCCTGCTGCGCGCCATATTCGGCGAAAAGGCGCGCGAGGTGCGCGATACGTCGCTGCGCGTGCCGCACGGCGAATTCGGCATCATCGTGGACGTGAAGGAGCTCACCCGCGAGAATCACGACGAAATGGCGCCGGGCGTCAACCGCGTCGTGCGCGTCTACATCGCCCAGAAGAGAAAGATTCAGGTGGGCGACAAGATGGCAGGCCGCCACGGCAACAAGGGCGTCGTCTCCCGCGTGCTGCGCGAGGAGGACATGCCGTTCATGCCCGACGGCACGCCCGTGGACATCGTGCTGAACCCGCTGGGCGTTCCCTCCCGAATGAACATCGGTCAGGTGCTCGAGGTGCATCTGGGTCTGGCCGCCAAGGCGCTGGGCTGGCACGTCGCCACCCCCGTTTTCGACGGCGCGAGCTACGAGGACATTCAGGACTGCCTGCGTAAGGCCGCCGAGGTCAAGGAACCCGGTCTGATCGATGAAAACGGCCGCCCGGTCATACAGTTCTCCAAGTGCGGACTGAACATAGACGGCAAAATGCAGCTCTATGACGGACGCACCGGCGATCCCTTCGATCACCGCGTCACCGTGGGCTATATGTACTATCTCAAGCTGCATCATCTGGTCGACGACAAGATCCACGCCCGTTCGACCGGCCCCTACTCCCTCATCACACAGCAGCCTCTGGGCGGCAAGGCGCAGTTCGGCGGCCAGCGCTTCGGCGAGATGGAAGTCTGGGCGCTGTATGCCTACGGCGCGTCCCACGTGCTGCAGGAGATCCTCACCGTCAAGTCGGACGACATGGTCGGCCGCGTCAAGACGTTCGAGGCCATCGTCAAGGGCGAGAACATCCCCGAGCCCGGCATTCCGGAGTCCTTCCGCGTGCTGGTCAAGGAGCTGCAGTCGCTGGCGCTGGACATCCGCGTGCTTGACCGCGAGGGCAAGCCCATGGAGCTGGCCGACAACGACGACGATCTGCCGGGCGTCAATGAGGTCAACATCGAGGAGGACAGCGCATCGCTTATGGGCGAGGGCGACGAGGGTCTCGGCGATGTGGAAGCCGAGGACGACATCCCCGAAGATTTCGACATCGACAGCGATCTGGGCAGCATAGACGACGAGGACATCTTCAAAATGCCGTAACGCGTTATTTTCGATGCGGGAGAGGCGGTAAAGCGCGCCCCTCCCGCCCGATTGACCGCTGGAGTTAAATTGTCGACTCGGGCTTCAAAAAAAGTCCGGCTCATGGAAGGGAGAGAACCCTTTGTTTGATCTGAACAATCTGGATTCCATTCAAATCGGCCTGGCGTCTCCGGAGCAGATCCGCTCCTGGAGCCACGGCGAGGTGACCAAACCCGAAACGATCAACTACCGCACGCTCAAGCCGGAGCGCGACGGCCTGTTCTGCGAGCGCATATTCGGCCCCACAAAGGACTGGGAGTGCAACTGCGGCAAGTACAAGCGCGTGCGCAACAAGGGCATTGTGTGCGACAAGTGCGGCGTTGAAGTCACCCGCGCCAAGGTGCGCCGCGAGCGCATGGGTCACATCGAGCTGGCCGCGCCGGTCAGCCATATCTGGTATTTCAAGGGCATACCCAGCCGCATAGGCACGCTCTTGGAGATCACCCCCCGCGCGCTGGAAAAGGTGCTGTATTTCGCGTCCTATATCGTGTTGGATCCCGGCAAAACCAGCCGGCACAAGATGGACATACTCACCGATGCGGAATACCGCGAGCTGCTCGATTCCATGCCCGCGCCGCAGGAGGGCGAGCCGCAGCTGCGCGTCGGCATGGGCGCGGAGGCCATCAAGGAGCTGCTCATGGAGCTCGACCTTGACGCGCTGTCCGTCTCGCTGCGCGACGAGATCCGCAAGCTGGGCGAAAAGGAAGGCGCGCGCGAAACCGAGGGCCAGAAGCTGCAGAAGGCCATAAAGCGACTGGAGGTCGTCGAGGCCTTCCGCTCGAGCGGCAACAAGCCCGAGTGGATGATACTGGACGTCGTGCCGGTCATACCGCCGGAGCTGCGCAGCATGGTGCAGCTGGACGGCGGCCGCTTCGCCACGTCCGATCTCAACGATCTCTACCGCCGCATCATCAACCGGAACAACCGCCTCAAGCGCCTGCTCGAGCTGGGCGCGCCCGACATCATCGTGCGCAACGAGAAGCGCATGCTGCAGGAGGCCGTCGACGCGCTGATCGACAACGGCCGCCGCGGCCGCGCGGTCACCGGCCCCGGAAACCGCCCCCTCAAGTCGCTCTCCGAGATGCTGCGCGGCAAGCAGGGCCGCTTCCGTCAGAACCTGCTGGGCAAGCGCGTCGACTATTCCGGCCGAAGCGTTATCGTCATCGGCCCGACGCTGAAGATGTATCAGTGCGGCCTGCCCAAGGAGATGGCGCTGGAGCTGTTCAAGCCCTTCGTCATGCAGAAGCTGGTCGAGAAGGAGCTCGTGCACAACATCAAGTCGGCCAAGCGCGCCGTCGAGCGCGTGCGCCCCGAGGTGTGGGACGTGCTGGAAGAGGTCATTCGCGAGCATCCGGTCATGCTGAACCGCGCCCCGACGCTGCACCGACTGGGCATACAGGCCTTCGAGCCGATACTGGTCGAGGGCAAGGCGATCAAGCTCCATCCGCTGATGTGTACCGCCTTCAACGCCGACTTCGACGGCGACCAGATGGCCGTCCACGTTCCGCTGACAATGGAGGCGCAGGCCGAAGCCCGCTTCCTGATGCTCTCGGCCAACAACATACTCAAGCCGCAGGACGGCAAGCCGGTCGTCATACCGACGCAGGACATGATTCTGGGCTGCTATTACCTCACCCAGATCACCGAGCCGGAAACCGACCCGGACGAGAACGGCGTGCGCCAGGTGCGCGAGCTGGATCCCGTCACCAACAAATACAACGGCAAGACCCATCCGCTGAAGATCTATACCGACGAGAACGAAGCGCTGATGGCCTACCAGACCAAGAAGCTCCTGCTGGGCGAGGAATGCCTGATCCGCATGACGCGCGTCTTCGAGGGCAAAGAGTACACCCGCATGAAGAAGACCACAATCGGCCGCATCATATTCAACGCGCAGATCCCGCAGGACATGGGCATGACGCCGAGAAAGACGCTCGACGACATGTTCGAGCACGAGGTGGGCAAGGTCGTCGACAAGAAGATGCTGGGCAAGATCGTCGACGCGTGCTACCGCGCGCACGGCGTCACCCGCACCGTCACGATGCTGGATGCCATAAAGGCCATGGGCTACAAGTACTCCACGCTGGGCGCGCTCACCGTGTCGGTCGCCGACGTCGTCGTGCCGCCGGAGAAGTACATCATACAGCATCAGGCCGAGCAGGACGTGCTCAACATCGAAAAGCAGTACAAGCGCGGCCGTCTGTCCAACAACGAGCGCTATCAGGCGGTCATCACCGTCTGGGACAAGGCCACAACCGACATCACCAAGGCCGTTATGGACTCCATGGACGAGTTCAACCCCATCTCCATGATGGCGAACTCGGGCGCCCGCGGCTCCACCAACCAGATCCGTCAGCTCTCCGGCATGCGCGGCCTGATGGCCTCGCCGTCGGGCTCCATCATCGAGCTGCCCATCAAGGCGAACTTCCGCGAAGGCCTGACCGTTCTGGAATTCTTCCTCTCCTCGCACGGCTCGCGCAAGGCGCTGGCCGACACCGCTCTTAAGACGGCTGACTCGGGCTACATGACCCGCCGTCTGGTCGACGTCTCGCAGGACGTCATCATCCGCGAGATCGACTGCGCCGCCGCCCGCCACGAGCCGGTTCGCGGCCTGACCGTGAGCACAATCACCGACGGACAGGGCGTGCTGGAGGAGCTCGAGGAGCGTCTGGTCGGCCGCTGCGCCGCCAGCGACGTGGTGAATCCCGCCACCGGCGAGGTCATCGTCCATACAAACGATCTGATCACAAAGGCGCTGGCCGAGCGCATCACCGAGGCCGGCATCACCGAGGTGCACATCCGCACCGTGCTGACCTGCCGCAGCGAGACCGGCGTGTGCGCCCGCTGCTACGGCGCGAACCTGACCAACGGCAAGCTGGTCGACATCGGCGAGGCCGTCGGCATAATCGCCGCGCAGTCCATCGGCGAGCCCGGCACGCAGCTGACAATGAGAACGTTCCACTCCGGCGGCGTTGCGGCCGGCGAGGACATCACGCAGGGTCTGCCCCGCGTCGAGGAGCTGTTCGAGGCGCGCCGCCCGAAGCGCGAGGCCGTGCTGGCCGAAATCGGCGGCGTCGTCAGCATCAGCGAGACCAAGAAGAAGCGCGAGATCACCATTCGCAACAGCGAGGGCGACGCACGCACCTATCAGGTCAATTTCGGCGCGAAGATGAAGGTGAGCGAGGGCCAGAGCGTCGTGGCCGGCACCCCGCTGACCGACGGCGCGCAGAATCCGCAGGACGTGCTGCGCATACTGGGCGTGGCCGCCGTGCAGGACTATCAGCTGCGCGAGGTTCAGCGCACCTACCGCTCTCAGGCCGTCGCCGTGGCCGACAAGCACATCGAGGTCATCGTGCGCCAGATGATGCGCAAGGTCAAGGTGCAGGATGCGGGCGACACCAATCTGCTGCCCGGCTCCATGGTCGACATATTCAAGTTCGAGAAGGAAAACGAGCGCGTGATCATGGAGGGCAGCGAGCATCCGGCGACCGCCAAGCGCGTGCTGCTGGGCATCACCAAGGCCTCTCTGGCCACCGACTCCTTCCTGTCCGCCGCCTCCTTCCAGGAGACCACCCGCGTGCTGACCGAGGCCGCCATCAAGGGCAAGGTCGACCCGCTGCTGGGTCTTAAGGAGAACGTCATCGTCGGCAAGCTGATCCCTGCCGGCACGGGCCTTAAGTACTACAGCGACATTGGCCTCAAGGAAGAGGAATAATCTTCAACAATCGGACACGGGGCGCGACGACTCGCCAAAAACGAGCCGCCGCGCCGCCGCGCGCCTGTCAGAGCCGCGTGCAGCGCGTAAATTTTGCATACCGTCCCTGCAATATACAAAACTTAATCGGCAAGTGATTGACAATCAATATTGCAGAGTGTTATAATTTGCGAGTTTGGAAATACTGGCAAGGAGATGAAGACCATGCTGTCCATGCCCGAAGGCAAGAAGGCCGTAGGCGCCCGACAGGTCATCAAGGCGATCGAAGCCGGCGAGGCCGCGCGCGTGTATGTGGCCACGGACGCCGACGTCTTTATCACCCGTCGCGTATTCGACGCCTGCCGCGCGCACAATATCGAGCCGATCGAGGTTCCCTCTATGGAGGAGCTGGGTCACGCCTGCGGCGTGCATGTCAAGGCCGCAGCCGCCGCGATCGTGCGCTGAATCGCAAAGCCAAGACCTCTTTCTTCATTAGAATAAGCAGCGAGAGGTTTCGGCGAAGGTTTCCAAAGGGCGAGCAAGAAGCCCTTTGGTCGCATCCGCAGATGCGAAATCCTCTGCGCGTCCGCAGACGCGCCAAACTCTGCGAAAAGGGAAAACCTTCAATGCCCAGATGATTGCAGCGAAGGTTCATCTAAAGGAAGCGAAGGTTTCCAAAGGGCGACCAAGAAGCCCTTTGGTCGCATCCGCAGATGCGAAATCCTCTGCGCGTCCGCAGACGCGCCAAGCTCCACAGCAGGCAAAAGCCTTCATGCCCATAGATGATTGCAGCGAAGGTTTCCAAAGGGCGACCGGCAGTGCCGGCTCCACATAAAGCCCTTTGGTCGCATCCGCAGATGCGAAATCCTCTGCGCGTCCGCAGACGCGCCAATCCCCGCGCATCACAAAAGTCTATTATGCCCCGAGGGTTGCGGGGTCGTATATAGAGCCCAATATCCTGACAAACTTAGGAGGTGTTCTCCAATGCCCACGATCAATCAGTTGATTCGCAAGGGTAGGGAAAAGAGGACGACCAAGTCCGGCTCTCCCATTCTGCAGAAATGCCCGCAGAAGCGCGGCGTCTGCCTTCAGGTCAGAACGCTGACGCCCAAAAAGCCGAACTCGGCTCTGCGTAAAATCGCTCGTGTTCGCCTGACGAACATGACCGAAGGTACTTGCTATATTCCCGGTATCGGCCACAACCTGCAGGAGCACTCCGTCGTGCTGATCCGCGGCGGCAAGGTGCGCGACCTGCCTGGTACCCGTTACCACATCATCCGCGGCACTCTGGACGCGGCCGGCGTGGCCAAGCGTATGCAGGGCCGTTCTCTCTACGGCGCGAAGCGGCCGAAGAAGTAATCATCATCCATCCTGCCGCGTCTTAAAAAGCGGAAGCATGCCCGGAAGGAACGTCGGGCGGAGGGCCGCAAGTATTCGATAAAGCGGGTCTGAGGGGCAGCGCCAAATGCCCCGAACGGAGCGATGAATCGTTTTTTCACCGTCGAACGTCACGATAAATAAGGAGGGACAACCCATGCCCAGACGTGGATTTATTCCGAAGCGCGAAGTGCTTCCGGATCCGGTATACAACACGACCGTCGTCACCAAGCTGATCAACCAGATGATGTACGACGGCAAGCGCGGCGTGTCTCAGAGCGTGTGCTATGCCGCTTTTGAGCAGGTCGCCGAGAAGACCGGCAAGGAGGCCATTGAGGTGTTCAACGCCGCTCTGGCCAACATCAGCCCGGCTCTCGAAGTCAAGGCCCGCCGTGTGGGCGGCGCCACCTATCAGGTTCCTGTCGAGATTCGCCCCGAGCGCCGTCAGACGCTGGCTCTGCGCTGGCTGGTGAGCTTCGCGCGCACCCGCGGCGAGCGCTCCATGGCCGATCGCCTGGCCGGTGAGATCATCGATGCGTCCAACAACACGGGCAACGCTGTCAAGCGCCGTGAGGATATGCACAAGATGGCCGAGGCCAACAAGGCGTTCGCGCATTATCGCTGGTAATAACAACAAAGACATGGGCGGGATGGCCGCATCGTTTCAGAAATTAAAGGGGGACAATAGATCGTGTCGAGAACTCATCCGCTTGAGCATGTGCGCAACATCGGCATCATGGCTCATATAGAC
>CAKUAV010000146.1 GCA_934636425.1 uncultured Clostridia bacterium | reverse complement strand
CGTCTGCACGGGGCAGGTTCTGTCGTTTGGCGCTGCTGCGGCTGTCTTTATGCCTTGCGCTTCTTTTTGGGCGCGCCCCACAGCCTGAGTGCGAGCTCGGGTTTATTTTGGCGCGTCCAGCGCACGACGGCGCGGGTGATGAGACTGGCCAGGAAGCCGGAGAGCGTGCCGATGATCATGCCCGCGAGCACGTCGGTGGTGTAGTGCACCATCAGGTAGATGCGGGAGAAGGCGATGAGCACCGGGATGACGTACAGCCAGCCGCGCCACCTGCGCTTCTTGCCCAGGGCGAAGAACAGGCCGGTAATGGCGGCGAAGGCGGCGGTGGTGTGGCCGGAGGGAAAGGACAGGTCGCTCTCGGGGCGGGGGCCGACGGCCTGATACCAGGCGTAGAAGTCGCTGGCGGTATCGGCGTAGGGGCGGGGCCGGGCGACGAAGTTCTTGATGCACACATTGGTGAACAGCGCGCCGATGATCACGCCGCCCAGCGTGGCCATGCCCAGCTTGCGGGTCTTTTTGAAGCACAGCAGGATCAGGCCCAGCGCGAGGAACGCCCAGCCCGCGTCGGCGAAGAAGGTGATGGCGGGCATAAACCAGTCCAGGAAGCCGCCCAGCGGGCCTTCATGCAGGCTGTGGGCGAACTGCGCGACCGAGTGGTCGAGGCCGGCGAAGGTGGTGTTGAGCCAGGAGGCGGCGCGGGTCAGGGTGGCCGTCGTTTCCATGGAAAATCAGCTCCTTTCAGTCAGAAAACCCGGGCGCACGGCAATGGAGCGCCCGGGCAGGAAAAGCGATCAGAAGTCGATGCGCTCCTCGAGGTAGGAAACCAGGTTGTCGATGGCCACGACGTCCTGCTGCATGGTGTCGCGGTTGCGGACGGTGACGTTGCCGGTGGTCTCGGTGTCGAAGTCCACGCAGATGCAGAACGGCGTGCCGATCTCGTCCTGACGGCGGTAGCGCTTGCCGATGGAGCCGGTCTCGTCGTAATCCACCATGAAGTGCCTGGCCAGCATGGCGTAGACCTCGCGCGCCTTGTCGCCCAGCTTGTTCTTCTGCAGCGGCATGACGGCGGCCTTGAAGGGAGCCAGCGCCGGATGCAGGTGCAGCACGACGCGGCTGTCGCCGCCCTCAAGCTGCTCCTCGTCGTATGCGTCGCACAGGAAGGAGAGCACCAGACGATCCACGCCGACGGACGGCTCGACGCAGTAGGGGATGAACTTCTCGTTGGTCATGGGATCCATGTACTCCATGGACTTGCCGGAATGCTCGCTGTGCTGCTTCAGGTCGTAATCGGTGCGGTCGGCCACGCCCCACAGTTCGCCCCAGCCGAACGGGAAGAGATATTCGAAGTCGGTCGTCGCCTTGGAATAGAAGGCCAGCTTGTCCTTTTCATGATCGCGCAGGCGCAGGTTCTCGGCCTTCATGCCCAGAGAGAGCAGCCAGTCGCGGCAGAAGGAGCGCCAGTATTCGAACCACTCCAGATCCTCGCCGGGCTTGCAGAAGAACTCCAGCTCCATCTGCTCGAACTCACGCACGCGGAAGATGAAGTTGCCGGGCGTGATTTCGTTGCGGAAGGACTTGCCGATCTGGCAGATGCCCGCCGGCAGCTTCTTGCGCGTGGTGCGCATGACGTTCAGGAAGTTGACGAAGATGCCCTGCGCCGTCTCGGGACGCAGATAGATCTCGTTGGTGGAGTCCTCGGTCACGCCCTGATGCGTCTTGAACATCAGGTTGAACTGACGGATGCCGGTGAAATCCTTCTTGCCGCAGACCGGACAGACGATGTCGTGATCGGCGATATAGGCCTCCAGCTCGGCGTTCGACCAGCCGTCGCCGGTCTCAGCGCCCTTGGTGTAGTCCTCAATCAGCTTGTCGGCGCGGAAGCGCGCCTTGCAGGCCTTGCAGTCCATCAGGGGGTCGTTGAAGCCGCCCACATGGCCGGAGGCGACCCACACCTCGCGATTCATCAGGATCGCGCAGTCAAGGCCGGTGTTATAGGGGCTTTCCTGCACGAATTTGCGCCACCAGGCCTTCTTGATGTTGTTCTTGTATTCCACGCCCAGCGGGCCGTAATCCCAGGTGTTCGAAAGGCCGCCGTAAATCTCGGAGCCCGCGAATATGAAGCCGCGGTTTTTGCACAGCGCGACCAGCTTGTCCATGGTCAGTCCAGCCATTGTCATTCCCTCGCTATCCTATTATAATTTGCTTTTGCCACTTTAGCACATTCGCACCCGCGCTGCAATCACGCTCGTGTAAAGTCGCGCTGCGTCCGGAGCGAGAAAAACAGCGCGTCCCGCTGGGAGACGCGCTTGAAAAACGGCAGGCTGCGGACTGTCAGGCGCTGCGCGGACGACGATTTACGTCTCTGCGCACGCTTGAGCGGCGTCGGTCTGAAGCGTGGAATCATCCGCCTTATACCAGCTCGACTGCGATTCCACCATGCGCGCGTACAGGCCATGTTTTGCCATCAGCGCTTCGTGCGTGCCGATATCGTCGATGCGTCCCTTGTCCATCACGACGATGCGGTCGGCAATGCGCGCGCTGCCCATGCGGTGCGTGATGATCACCGCCGTCGACTGCCCGCTCATCTCGGCGAAGCGCTTATACACGCGCGTCTCCTCCAGCGGATCGATCGCCGCGGTCGGCTCGTCCAGCACGATCAGCCCGTGTACGCGATACAGCCCGCGCGCAATCGCCACGCGCTGCCATTCGCCGCCGGACAGATCCACGCCGTCGAACTCGCGCGAGAGCATTGTGTCCGCGCCGTTCGGGAAGCACGCCGAATTCAGCGGCAGACCCGCCTCGTCCAGCGCCGCGCCGACGCCCGCGTCCTTCTTTGTATCGGACATCTTCACGTTCTCGTCCAGCGTCATGCGGTAGTGCGCAAACTTCTGGAACACCGCCGACGCGTTTTCCGTGGCCGAGGGCAGATTGATCGCCTGCGTGTCCTCGCCGCCGATCAGCACGCGCCCCTGCGTGGGCAGGTACAGGCCGGTCAGCAGCCGCGCGATGGTGGTCTTGCCCGCGCCGTTTTCGCCGACGATGGCGATCGTCTCGCCGGGCTGAATCTCCAGCGATACGCCGCGCACGGCCTCGTTCTCCGCGCCGGGATAGCGGAAGTGTACGTCATCCAGCGTCACGCCGCGCGCGCCGTCGGCCGCTTTCGCTTCGCCGTGGCGCTCGGGCATATCCAGCAGGTGGAACACGAACTTCACGCGCGGCAGCTGCTCGGCGGCGTGGCTGCTCAGGTTCTGTACGGTGTAGCCCATGCTGCCGTATACGCCCAGAAGGCCCGCCAGCAGCGCGGCGAATCCCGCGGGGTTCAGCCGGCCGTTCTTCAGCTCAAAGACCATGGCGGTCATAACGGCGGCAAAGCCCACGAGCGACAGCACGTCCGAGCCGAGCTTGTAGAGCGTTTCGTGGTTGGTGAATCTGCGGTTCAGCCGCACGCACTCGCGCAGATGGCCGAAATAGCGCTTGAAGAAATAGGCGTACGCGCCCAGCAGGCGGGTTTCCTTGAAGTATTCGCGGGCGGTCATGCACTTTTCACAGTAATCGGCGGCGCGCTGCTCGGGGGCCAGCTGATCGCTCAGGCTGCTCGCCTGCGCCATAATCAGCCGGTTGGAGAGCGCCAGCGGTATGATGGAGAGAAGCAGCAGCACGGCCAGCAGCGGGCTCTTCAGGCCGACATAGATCAGCATGCCGCCGAAATACGCAATCGCGTATGCGCCCTGATCGAAATACTGCGAGCAGAGCCGGTGTATGCCGTCCACGCCCTTTTTCGCCTTTTCGATGGATTCGAGGTTCTCGGGATCCTCGAGGGCGATCGGTTCCTTGTGACCGATGGCGCGCATCAGGCGGCGCATCAGGCCGCTGCGGACGCGCTGCTCAAAGACGATCTGATAGTACATGCCGAGATTGTCGAGCGCCATCCCACCCGCGCCGCAGAGGAAGAACAGCACGGCGGGCAGTATGATGACGCTCGCGCCCGCGCCCTGCGCGACGTTCGTGACGGCGGCGACGAGCGATTCCATAACCGGCGTATTGAGCGCATAGAGCGCGCCGGTCAGCAGGCTTGTGGAAACATAGAGGATCGTCCGGCCCCAGCCGGACTCGCGCATGATTTTGAAATACAGCCGAAACGTGCGCCCCATCAGGGCGAAGGAGACGGCCTGCTTGTCTTTACTCATTGATACCAGCTCCTTTGCGCCTCGAACATATCGGCGAACAGCCCGCCCGCGGCGAGCAGCTCCGCCTGAGTGCCCTCCTCGGCGATTCTGCCGCCGTCGATCACGAATATGCGGTCGGCCAGACGGGTTGAGCCGAGACGGTGGCTGATGAACAGCGTGGTCACGCCGCGGCTCATGCCGGCGAACTGCTCGTAAAAGCGGCTCTCGCTCATCGGGTCGAGCGCGGCGGTGGGTTCGTCCAGTATGCGCACCGGCGCGCCGCTCACCAGCGCCCGGGCAATCGCCACGCGCTGCCATTCGCCGCCGGAGAGATCCTGACCGCCCTCGTAAATTTTGCCCAGCGGCGTGTCCAGTCCCTTGGGGAGCGCGGCGATCGCGTCGGTCAGGCCGACGGCGCGCACGGCGTCCTCCACGCGCGCCTCGCGGGCGGGAAGCCCCACGGCGATGGAATCCCGCGCGGGCACCTGATAGCGCGCGAAATCCTGAAACACCGCCGAGCAGAGCGACTTGAGCGCCTTCGCGTCATAGGTGCGGATATCGCGGCCATTGAGCAGGATCTCGCCCTTGAAATCGCGGTAAAGGCCGGTCATCAGCTTGGTCATGGTGGTCTTGCCCGCGCCGTTCACGCCGACGAAGGCGTAGTGCCTGCCCTTTTCGAGCTTCAGACTGAAGTCGTCCAGCACGTTGCGCTCCGTGTTCGGGTAGGCGAACGTGACGTGCTTAAATTCCAGCGATTCAAACGGAAGGGGCGGCTCGAGCGGCGCGTCGGTTGCGCCGTCGGTTTCCTCGAGCTGGGAAAACTCGGTCAGCTCGCGGGCGTAGGCGCGGCCCTCGCCGATGCAGCTCATGCAGTATTGCAGGCCGGCGATCTGGTTCTTGACGCTGAACAGCGCAGAGACGACCGCCACCATCGTGCCGATGGACATCTCGCCGCGCGCCGTGGGAATGGCCAGCATGACGGCGGTGATCGCGACGGCGGTCATGCAGAGCGTGGCCAGCACGGCGCGTGAAACGGCGTTCACGCGCTGGAATCGGAAATAGGAGACGTAGGCGCGCTCGTATTCCTGCGCATAGCGGTCGGTCAGCGCGTCCGCATAGCCGAACAGCGCGCGCTCCTCGGAAAAATCGCGCTCAAGGCACGCCTTTTCCAGCTCGCCGTAGCGCCGTTTTTCGCGCTCGATTTTCGCCTTTTCGTCATAGCTCTTGCCGCCCATGTGCAGCGAATAGGCGATCAGCCCCGCCAGAGACGCGGCCAGCACCAGCGCCGCCCACCAGACGTTCGCCGCCACCAGAATCACAACGCCCGCAAACGAGAGCACGATCTGTATGAGATAGATCATGCCGTCGAGTATGCTGTGGATCTTGTCCTCCGGCGCGCTGGTCATGCGGCTGATGAGATCCCACGTCTTGCCGTCCTCGATATAGCGGTAATCGAGAGAGGCTGCCTTGGCCGCGATGGCCGGACGATAATGAAGCCGCAGCGCGCGCTTGACCGCCTGCAGGGCGTAATTGTCAAACTCCCAGCGGCTGAAGTTGAGGAACTTGGCCGCCAGAACCGCGATCAGCGGCAACACGCACGCCGACACGGCCCGTTCGCCCCGCGCCATGGCCAGCGCCGAATCGATGAACCAGGCCGAGGAGAGCGCGTCGATCAGCGGAAAGACCGCGATCAGCATATTCAGCCCCAGCGACAGCATGAACGCGCCCGGCGCGATGGCAACGGTCGATGGGAGCAGATTGAGCACAGTATATGTTTTCGATTTGAGCTTCACAAATGAAACCTCGCTTTCTGCGTAATGGGGAAGCAATCTATGTAAAACCGCGCTCTGTCCGCGCATCCTTCCGCACGCGGAGAGTATTGAGCCGGCGCGCTGCGATTATGAGCACCTAATCATTACTATAATACCCCCCCCGAAAAATGTCAAGGGTTTGTTTTGCAAATATGTAAATTTATTTAATTGCGCCAAATGCGCGCGGCGCGATTCATGCGCTCTTGCGGAGCGGGCGGCGGGCGTGATAGAATAGAAACAGTTGATTATAAAGGAAGTGGGAGCGTGCGGACGCTGACATATACCGCCGACGCGGCGGACGAGGGGCGCGCCGTCAAGCGGATTATCCGATCGAAAATGGCCGTCTCGCACGGGCAGCTGGCCTCGCTCAAGCAGAAGAACGCCGTGCTGCTGGACGGACAGAGCGTTCACGCCAACGAGATCGTTCATGCGGGGCAGACGATTTCACTGCTGCTCATGGACGAGGAGGGCGGCGCGGCCGTGCCGGCAGAGGGCGATGTGAACGTCGTCTACGAGGACGAGGACATACTCATCGTGGACAAGAGCGCGCCGCTGGCCTGCATGAGCGGCGTGCATCACCCCGACGACGCGCTCGAGAACCGGCTGGCGTGGCGCTATCGCGGGGAAAACTATGTGTTCAGGCCGGTCAACAGGCTGGACAAGGGCACGAGCGGGCTCATGGCCGTGGCCAGACACGCGCACGCCCAGCAGGTGCTGCAAAATATGCTGCATACCGACGCGTATGTGCGGGAATATCTCGCGCTGGCGGTGGGGCGGGTCGAGCCGGAGCGCGGCACGATCGACGCGCCCATCGGCAAGGCGGACGGCGCGACGGTGCGGCGGGAGGTGCGCGCGGACGGAAAGCGCGCCGTGACGCACTATGAAACAGTGCTGCGCGGCGAGAATTACACGCTCCTGCGCGTGCGGCTGGAGACGGGGCGGACGCATCAGATTCGGGTGCATCTTCAGCATATCGGGCATCCGATCGCGGGGGATTTTCTGTATGGCGAGGAGGACGCGCGATTGCCGGGGCGGTTTGCGCTGCATTCGGCGCGGCTCAGGCTGACGCATCCCGTGACGGGGGAGCGCATGGCGTTTGAGAGCGACGCGCCCCGCGTGTTTTATGATATGCTGGCGGCGGGCAGCGCCCGCTTCCACTTTGCGCGGCCTGACTCGAATGTCTGAGCGAACAGGGGCGATTGTGCGGCTTCCACTTATCAGAACCGGTCAAGTCTCCGTTGTACCCGAACGGCCCTCGCTGTGCTTTATGTACTCACGCCGCGCCCCACATGAAGAGAGTCCAGAGAGGCCGCAGTGCGGCTTCCACTTTTGACTCTTTGGCGCAGTCTGGGGCGGCCGCAGTGCGGCTTCCACATTTAGCCCCAGCGTACTCCCCGCGGAAAGCATT